>JAOUBY010000003.1 GCA_029860045.1 Gammaproteobacteria bacterium
GGAAACCGATGGGGATGGCGGTTTCTCGGCAACGGTGAACGTCTCGTCCGATTCTGGCGGCAGCTACGTGATGGAGAACCTGCGTGCCGAGATCAGCCTGAGTCCGAATGACGTCACGGTGAATGTCACCGATACCAGTGGTGGAACATCCGGTGGCGGCGGCATGGGCGGTGGCGGTATGGGCGGTGGTGCCGGTGCTGTTATTCCGGTGCTTGATGCGACCAATGTCACGCTGGTCGTGAGAAACCTCAACAAGACCATGAGTGACGGCAATAACGTCAATTTCTGGGTGTTCTGCGATCAGGGCATGGCGGATGGCGGCGGCATGGGTGGTGGCTGTACGCTGCCCAGCCCGGTGCTGGAACTGGGTGTCGGCCAGCAGGCGAATATCAACCTGAACATGATGATGGCGCCCCAGGAGCAGCCGCCCTATCACGGCCATACCATTCATCCGCATGGTGTCGATGTGGCGCAGTCCGAAGACGGTGTGCCGGAGACAGGTGCAGCGGTGCTGGGTGATACCTATACCTTCAGCGTCGACAGCCGTTACGTGGGCAGTCACATGTACCACTGCCACGTGCATACGGTGAAGCACCTGGAAATGGGTATGTACGGTGCGCTAATCGTCAAGAACGGTAATCTCATCAATAATAATGGGCCGTCGTATGACTTTGAGTGGAACATGGTGCTAAGTGCCGTGGACCCGGATTATCACACTGCGGTGCAGGATTCGCCGGTATTTGCGGATTACAATCCGCAATACTTCCTGATTAACGGTGAAGAAGGCCTCAGCCAGGGTTCACCGGCGGAAACACTCACCGCGGCCCCGGGCGCACGTGTTGCGATTCGCCTGATTGGTATCCATTCAGTCAACAGTACTTTCCGTGTCCGTAACTCGGGCGGTAGCAGCCAGTCCTTCACGGTGTATAACGTCGATGGTTTTGAACTGCCAAACCCGCAGAACGTGTCCAGTGTGGAGGTGTCACCCGGCCAGACCAAGGATGTCATGGTGACCTTGCCGACGGGTGGCGGCACCTGGTATCCGGAAGTGAGCTACCGGGATTTGCGCAACAACAGCACCTACAACAACGGTACGGTATACACCCGGCTGGATTTCTGACGGGTGATGTTTGTGAAAGGTTGTGCACGGCCCCCCTTTATCCGAAGGGGGTCGTTCGTACATCAGGGGTTTACCAGCCAATGAGAGCAGGTAAAGGAAAAATCTTCGCTGGCGTGGTATTCGCGCTGCTGGGCATCCTCTGTAGCCGCGTGGCCGTATCCCTCGATGAAAAGCCCATCGATCCTTTTGATTATAATTTTTGTGGTGGAGAAAGGGTCTACCCCATCGTCGGTGTCAATATCGCCACAGCTTGTGGGCCACGTAACCAGGTGGCGTTGGGACGGCGCGGGAAAATAAGCTGGTCATTTCCGGCCTATGCTTCAGAGCCGGCCCGTGAGGGTTCATTCAGGCTTTCGGACGAGCAGCTTGATGAACTATCACTGCTAGCCGAGGTGACCCAGGTGGCCAGTGCTCCGGAGACGGTGCCGGCGCCAGTGATGTACAAGCTGGGCATTAACTTCTCGGCGCGTCGTCCGGCGTATGTCTACGCAGCATTAACCGATCAATACACGCCGGCCAACAGCCTGCTGCAGGCCATGCTGGAGCTGGTTCCCGACCACCCCAGGTTGCCTGATTGCGAGGGAGTGCAGGGATTGTTCGACCCGACCCTGCATCGGGAAGATCGACTTGAGTTGATAAAATCAAGCAGTGACGAAGCAGTCTCCAGCGAAATAGTGGCAAGGCAATAATTATGTCAATGTGTTTTGAAAAAATATGGAAACTGGGGCTGGTGCTTGCCCTGTCATCAGCCAGCATCGCTGCTCATGAGACAGGTTCCGGCTTCCATGGCCTGCTGGTCGAGCCGGCAAAGGCGATTCATCCGCAGACCATGATGGATCACAAGGGGAAAGCGGTTAATTTTCCACAGCGCAACGAGCGCATGAAGCTGGTGTTTTTCGGGTACTCCAGTTGCCCCGATGTCTGTCCTATGACCCTGCAGAAAGTGAAATCACTGATGCACAGGCTGGGCAAGGCGGCAAACGAGCTGGAGTTCTGTTTTGTCAGTATCGATCCACTGCGCGACAATACCGATCAGCTGAACCACTTCGTCAGCTACTACGACCCGAGAATCACCGGATTTACCGGGGACCCACGCGCGATCAAGGCGCTGGAGAACGAGTTCGGAATCCTGACCCGTAAATTCCAGGGTAAATCTGCATTTGCCTATACCCTGGAACACTCGGTATTTCTTTATTTGCTGAATCAGGAAGGGCAGCTACGAATCATGTACCCGGCTTCAATGTCTGTAGATGCCATCATCAAGGATATTGAGTTGCTTAAAGTGAAGGGAAACAGTCTTGCCAGGAAATAATTAATTTCTACTGCTTTGCCTGCCCGTGACAGACTGTCCGTCTGCTTCATGTGACATGGGAATAATACAGTCTGTTCCTGATCAACGCTGCGGGTGTTGATATCGTCAGCATGGATAGCAAATACTGCTCTGTTTCAGCGCCAGTCCGGTTTTCCCGGCAGTTACATGTCTAGCCCCACCTAGGGCGAGATGACATCACCCAGCTGTTCCCGCAATCGGTCAGCAGGGGCCCGGTTTGTCTCTGATACAGCAAGCAGGAAGTAGCTGGGCTCCTCGTCACGTATCAGGTCGATGGAAGATGTGTAGGAACGCACTTCACCGGGGTCAAGTACTGAACGCTCTGTCCCGCTGGATGCATCCATATATTTTATTTGTGCCACACCAATCTGAATGCCGATGTCATTAAAAAGCAGTATATCTACAACCGGTCGGATGACTGACAGTGAGTCATTGTGCATTACCAGGCGATATTCGTAGTTTCGTTTCTTGCCATTTCTTACCAGGGTAAAGATGATGTTGCGGATGTAACCGTCATCGACGGTAATGGCCTCGTCGTATGTTAGTGGCAGTAAAGCCGGAATCCGGCCCTGGACCAGTGCATCCAGTTCGCTTCTGGCCGTTGCCAGTTCATTGCTAATGGCTTTAACGGTTATTTCCTGTTTACGAAACTCCAGCAACATCTGCTCATATTCTGTTGATTTTCTGTCGAGGTAAAACCAGGTGAATATATAGCTCAGAAGAAAAAGTGTTGATATGCAGGCAAGCAGATATTTGTAGCGCCTGATTTTTGCCCGGTAGCGATAGGATGATCGTGAGCGGGAAGATGAACTTCTGCTGGCTGTCGTGTTACCTGACTCCACGCTCGTTCCTCCGTCAGTGGTCCCTGGAAAGTACAGGATGTGGCCTTTTGGACTATAACCGCAAATATAATGCCAGATTGTTATTATTCTTTAAAAAACAGTCACTAGTATAGGGCGGTCAATCTGCAGTAAATATCGATGTTAAATATTCTGACATATGTCCTGCGGCACGCAAACCCCCTTTTATATGCTGCCTTGAGGATCAGGACGCCACGTACTATAGCTGTTAATACAAACTCTCTGCCTGTTCCCCCGGCAGGCCACGTGTGCAGGTGCACTGGCGACGGAATATTGACTGCTTCAGCGATAATACGTATCGTCAAATTGATAAAAGGAGTTATATTAATTAATAATAATTAACTTATACACGGAAGGTAACAGGATGAACGGCCGACACGCTTATTATCTTACTTTGATGACCCGGAGATCCGGGCGGTATCAGCGCAGGTAAAGCAGTCAAATGGCCACATTCCGCATCTTCCGCCATTATTTCCCCACGGCGTTTATCCTCCTTGGCTTAGTCGAGGCGGCCGTGTTTCTGTTCTCCTTTCATGCCGCGGTACTTATTCGTTTTTCCAGCGATAGCGCTGCCATAGCTGAACACATTGGTTCACCCTGGCCAAAAGGCATTACCTTCGCCGTGGTGATGATGCTCTGCATGATCGGACTGGGCCTTTATGATCGCACCTCCTGGTCATGGGAAGGGCGTACCGCAATGTTCTTGCGCGTATTGACCTCCTTTCTGTTTGCCATCTTTCCGTTAAGTTTCATTTTTTATGTAGCCCCTGAATTATCAGTGTGGCGAGGCCCGGCCTTACTGTCATTTGCAATTTCACTGGTTGGCATCGTCAGTGTGCGCCTGATCTTCTTCAGTTTCGTTAATCACGTGGTATTCAGACGACGTATCCTGATACTTGGCACTGGCAAGAATGCCTGCCAGATCAGAAATCTGGAAGGCAGTCCATCAATGAAAGGCATTGATATTGTGGGCTATGTGCATATGAGCAGAGACCATGATGCCATTGAGGACGAACGTGTAATTCATCATGAGCGCCCCTTGCAGGAGATCGTCAGGGAGAATCAAGTCGATGAAATCGTGCTCGCCGTTGATGACCGGCGCAAGACCCTGCCGGTACATGAAATCCTGGATTGCAAGATGGACGGTGTGAGAGTCATCGATATGCTGACCTTGTTTGAGCGGGAAACCGGCAAGGTCAAACTGGAACTGGTGAATCCCAGCTGGTTGTTTCTGTCCGACGGCTTTCGTATCAGCAACGTGTCGCTGATATTAAAACGCGGCCTGGATATCCTGATCAGCCTGTTGTTCCTGCCTGTGTTCCTGCCGGTTATGCTGATTGTAGTAATCGCGATCTGGCTGGAGAGCGGGGGGAAGGGGCCGGTTATCTACAGTCAGACGCGGGTTGGCGAGGGTGGCAAGGAATTCCAGATCTATAAGTTCAGGAGCATGAATATTGATGCGGAGAAGGATGGTGTTGCCCAGTGGGCCAAGAAGCACGATGCGCGTGTTACCCGGGTGGGTGCCATCATCCGCAAGGTCAGGCTGGATGAGCTGCCGCAACTGTTTAATGTTATCAAGGGCGACATGAGTTTCGTCGGGCCGCGCCCCGAGCGGCCGAAATTCGTCAAGGAACTGGAGGCCCAGTATCCTTACTACCGTGAGCGGCACCGGTTGCGTCCGGGATTGACCGGCTGGGCCCAGATCCGCTACGAGTACGGCAGCAGGCCGGAGGATGCCTTCGAGAAACTCCAGTATGATTTGTATTACACGAAAAACTGTAGTATTTTCCTAGACTTGCTGATTATTCTACATACCATAGAAGTTGTCCTGATGGGCAAGGGCGCTCACTGAGTCGAGCAGCAGGTAATCAACAGGCAGTTATGGGCGGTAATCGCAATGGTTCTGATTCTACCGAATCTCGTGTCAGGTACTTCTCCCGTTAAAAGATCCCGGGTGTAGTCGGTGGCAAACATCGGCGTAACTGGCTACGCACTCGCAGCGACAGCGTATCTTATCTTTACTCTCCTCCTGCTGACCGGATGGCGGGGAAGGCTACAGAGCAGGTTGCTGGTAATGGCAACCGGCTTCACCGCCCTGTGGGCGATAACCCTGGCAGCCTGGTCGGGATGGGGGATACCCGGCAGCGGTCTGGTGCAGAGTGTGGAGACCCTGCACTTGCTGGTCTGGCTTGTCTTCATGTTGGGAATCATGCGTTATGCCCAGGGGGGTAAATCGGGCGACAGGGGCAGTATACGCAACCTCACCATGTTCATTTATGGCCTCTCGCTGGCGCTGTTGATTGTGCCGTTTATCACTGGCCGGCTGCTATTGGCAGACCAGAGTAAAGAGATCAGCTTCTTCGGTTATGTGCTGTTGACCATTTGCGGCCTGTTCCTGGTGGAGAACCTGTATCGCAACACCCGCACCGAGCAGCGCTGGGGGATCAAGTTTCTGTGCCTTGGGGTCGGCGGTCTGTTTGCCTATGACTTTTTCATGTACGCCCAGGCGCTGCTATTCAAACAACTCGATATTTCCCTGTTGAGTGCGCGGGGTGCTGTATACGCGCTGGTTGCCCCCTTGATTGGTATATCCGTAGCTCGCAACCCGCAGTGGTCGTTAAGCGTATTCATTTCCCAGAAATTGGTCTTTCATACGGCGACTCTGCTCGCTGCGGGCGCTTACCTGTTACTGATGGCCGCCGCCGGTTACTACATCAAGACATACGGAGGGGAGTGGGGCGGCGCTCTTCAGGTTATCTTCCTGTTCGGTGCTGCCGTGGTGCTGCTTGCCCTGTTGTTTTCCGGGCAAATGCGTGCCCGGTTGAGGGTATTTCTTGGCAAGCACTTCTTCCGTCATCGTTATGATTACCGTGAGCAGTGGCTGAATTTCACAAATGCCCTGTCGCACTGCAAGCAGGATGCCCTGCCGCACGAATGCGTGGTGCGTGCAATAGCGGACGTAGTGGACAGCTCCGGTGGCCTGTTGTGGCTGCACCGCAAGGACGGCTGCCTGGAGCAGGTCTCACACTGGGGTGTCTCGGGTGGAGAAAGCGAGGTAATTGAGGGTGACGATGTGCTTGTCCGGTACCTGGAGGAACGTGCCTGGGTGATCAACCTGGATGAGTACCAGGCAGACCCGGAACTGTATGCACCGCTTGAATTGCCGGACTGGGTAGCTGAGCTGCCGCGTGCCTGGCTGCTTGTGCCATTGCTGGACCAGGGTCGCTTGCTCGGTATTGTTGTCCTCACGCAACCGCGCGCAAGTGTGCCGTTTAACTGGGAACTGCGCGACCTGTTGAGAACCGCGGCATCCCAGGCAGCCAGTCACCTGGCGCAACTGGAGGCCGTAGAGGCACTGGCCGAGGCCCGTCAGTTCGAGGGTTTTCACCGTCTGTCGGCTTTTGTACTACACGACATCAAGAACCTGATAGCCCAGCAGTCACTGCTGGTTGGCACGGCCGCACGTCACAAGCACAAGCCCGAGTTTATCGATGACGCCATCGATATCATGGCGCATTCCGTGGCGAAGATGCAGCGTCTCATGCAGTTGTTGCGTACGGGGGTATCCAGTGGCACGTCCGTTCGGACCAACCTCGTCACGGTGGTGCGTGATGCGGTCGAAAACTGCGCGGCCGGGCGACCGGTCCCACGTTATGAATGTGATCTTGATGAAGTCTGGTTGACACTGGACCGTGACCGGATGACATCCGTAATTGAAAACCTGATTCAGAATGCACAGGATGCGACCCCGGAGGACGGTGTTGTTAATGTCGGTCTGACCCGGGATGATGACCGGCTTGTTGTTGTTATTTCGGATAACGGTTGCGGCATGGATGCGGCGTTTGTACGCGACCGCCTGTTCCGTCCCTTTGATACAACCAAGGGAGATACCGGCATGGGTATTGGTGCCTATGAGTGCCGTGAGTTTGTACATTCCCTTGACGGTGAATTACAAATAGAAAGCGAGCCGGGGAAAGGGACATCTGTACGGATTATCCTGCCTGAGGTTGCAACCATGGCTTCAGAAGATGACGGCTTGCCGAATATGGAGTCACACGGTTGAACACTCAAAACAAAACGATTCTGATAGTCGAGGACGATCCTGGTCTGCAGAAGGCGCTGCGCTGGGCCTTTAATGATTTCGAGGTAGTGACGGCCGAGGATCGCAAGAGCGCCATTGCACAACTGCGCCGCCACGAACCGCAGGTCGTCACACTGGACCTGGGGCTGCCGCCGGACCCGGGTGGCGCCAGCGAAGGCCTGGCCACGCTACAGGAACTCCTCAGCCTTGCACCGGGTACCAAGGTAATCGTGGTCACCGGGAACAATGACCGGGAAAACGCCGTGCGTGCCATCGGGCTGGGGGCCTGGCTGTTCTTCCAGAAACCCGTGGACCCCGAGCTGCTGGGGGTTATCGTGGAGCGCGCCTACAATCTGCACGAACTGGAGCAGGAGAACAGGGACCTGTCCCGCCAGGATATCAAGGAACCCATGTCCGGGATCATCGCGACGAGTCCGCAGATGCTGCAGGTTTGCCAGACCATCGAGAAGGTCGCACCCACTGATGCAACCTCGCTGCTGCTGGGAGAAAGCGGGACTGGCAAGGAATTACTGGCGCGCGCACTGCATGACCTCAGCCCACGGGCAAAACAGCGTTTTGTCGCTATCAACTGTGCCGCCATACCGGACACCCTGCTGGAAAGTGAGTTGTTCGGTTATGAGAAAGGGGCCTTCACGGGCGCTGCCAAGCAGACCCAGGGCAATATTGAATATGCCGATGGCGGCACTCTGTTTCTGGATGAAGTTGGCGATCTGCCGCTGGCACTGCAGGCGAAGCTGCTGCGGTTCCTGCAGGAAAGGATTGTCGTTCGTGTCGGTGGTCGGAAGGAGATACCGGTGGATGTGCGTGTGGTATCCGCTACACACCAGAATCTGGAGGAACTGATCAGCAAAGGTGCATTCAGGGAAGATCTGTATTACCGGATTAGCGAAATCTCCATCCGTATTCCCGCCCTGAGGGAACGGGAGGGGGAAGCCAGCATACTGGCAAATTACTTCCTTGACCGAGAGACAAAGCAGCAGAACAAGGGCCATCTTGCGTTGAGTAAAGACGCGGGTGATGCCATTGATGCATACACCTGGCCGGGCAACGTGCGTGAGCTTGCCAATCGCATCAAGCGCGCTGTCATTATGACGGAAGGCAAGCAGGTTACGGCGCGGGATCTTGAATTCTCAACAGACGGAGAGGCGGAGTCGCTGCCACTGAACCTGCGGGAGGTTAGAGAAAAGGCTGAATGTAACGCTTTGCTGCGGGCCTTGAATCATTCCGGGGGTAACGTGTCTCAGGCAGCACAGTCACTGGGTATTACTCGTCCGACATTCTATGCGATGGCCAAGAAGTACAAGCTGGATATCGGTCAAACCGGAACCTGATGTCGGACAACGAGCGCACACGGACGCAGCAAGCGATGCCCCGGGGGAACAGGAAGATGTTTGCAAATCACTGGTATTACCGGATGGTCCTGATTATCGGACTGCTTGTGCCCGGAGCGGTTTTAAGTGCTGTTGCCACAGCGCAGGACTACCTTGAGGATGCCCTGACCCTTTTCGACAAGGGCGAATACAATGCCGCGCTTATCCAGCTGAAGAATGTATTGCTGCTGGAGCCGGACAACGCCGGGGCATACCTGTTGCTGGGCAAGGCCCACCTTGAAAGGGGCGATGCCGCCTCGGCTGAAAGGGAAATCTCCCGTGCCCGTGACCTGGACCTTGATGCGGCCGAGTGGATGGCGCCACTGGGAAGGGCCTGGCTGCTGCTGGGAAGGAATGATGAGCTGCTGAAAGAGCTAACGCCTGAGGAGCGATTCCCCGACACCGTGCGCGCCGATATCCTGCAACTGCAGGGGCAGGCCCATCTCGCCAAGCGGCAGTTCCGGGAGGCCGATGACAAATTTTTTGCTGTCCTGGTGTTACAGCCCGGCAACCCCGAGGCCTTGCTGGGGAGGGCGCGTATTGCCTACCACAGGCAGGAAAGGGAGAAAGCCTCTGAACTCATTGAAGAGGCATTGCAGCGCGATCCACGCAATGCGGATGCCTGGATGATGAAAGGTGGCCTGTTGAGCGGTGCGGGCGATCAAAAGGGTGCCATCAGTGCCTACCGGCGGGCACTGGATATTGACCCGGAAATGAGTGCCGCCCGTGCCGGGAAGACCGCGGCGCATATTGCGCTGGGTGAGTATGCCCCGGCCCTTGCAGAGATCGCGGCAATCCGCGGGCGCTATCCGGATAATTACATGGCACATTACCTGGAGGCGCTGGTGCACTTCCGGAAACAGGACATGAACCGGGCGCTGACCTCCATCCATAATGCCCTGGGTGCAGCGCCACGCCACTTGCCGAGCCAGTTACTGGCCGGTTCTATCTATTACCGGAAGGGTCAGTATCGTCAGGCAGAGGAGTATCTTCGAAAGTATTGGAATGCTCGTCCGGGCGAAATCCAGGCCACCAGGCTGCTGGCAGTTTCGCTGGTGAAAACCGGCCAGGCAGAGGATGCCATCACGGTCCTTGAAAAGGGTGTTGAGATTGAGCCGGATGACGCCCAGATGCTGGCCATACTGGGCAGTTTGTACACCCGTACCGGGCAGGCAAACAAGGGGCTCGACTACCTGGAGAGGGCAACCGCCGCCGCGCCGGATTCCGGCGCAATACTGACCGAACTCGCCATCGGGCACCTGGCAACCGGGGATGCCGGCCAGGCCGTTACGGAACTGCAGGGGGCAGTGGAACTCGGGGATGAGTTTATCCAGGCAGACACCCTGCTGGTGCTGATGCATCTCAAGCGGGGCAATACGGGGGATGCATTACGCAGCGCCGAACACTTCGTCAGCAATCACCCGGACAATGCCGTTGCCCGGAACCTGCTGGGCAGTGCCTACCTTGCAAAGAGGGACTACCCGGCGGCGCGTGCCGCCTTCGAGCAGGCGCTGGCGCTGGATGACGCCTTGGTACCGGCCCTGCTGAGTCTTGCGGGTATCGACCAGCTCCAGGGTGACAGGACATCGGCGGAGCAGCGCTACCGGGCGGTGCTCAAGCAGGACGAGGGCAATCTGAAGGCATTGCTGGCACTGGGGAAACTGGCGGTCGAACAGGACGATAAGGCGGCGGCCAAGGATTTCCTGCTGCAGGCGCGCGGCAGCCATCCGGATGCCATCAAACCCGCGCTGTTGCTGGTTGAACTCTACCGGCAGGACCAGGATATCAAGCGGGCACTGGATCTGGCGCGGAGCGTGGGTAAAGCTCATCCACGTAATCCCGGGGTGTTAAAGGTCCTGGCGCGTGCCCAGATCGACGCCGGTGAAATCGATGCGGCCATTACCAGTTTGCGAACGCTGACTGAGGTCGCGCCGCTTTCTGCGCAGGCGCATTATCAGATTGCGCTGCTCTACCTGCGACAGAAGAACAGAGCGGCGACCCGGGAGAGTCTCGAGCGGGCGATTGCATTACAGGCTGATTATCCGTCCGCGCAGCTTGCCCTTGGCAGGTTCGAAATCGTGGGAAAAAACTATGCCGTGGCGCAAAAGATAGCCGAGGCCCTGCAGCAGGCCCATCCACAGGCCGCGGGTGGCCATGCACTCGAAGGCGATATCCTGGCCGCACAGGGTCAAAATAAACCGGCGCTGGCCGCCTACAGGAAGGCATATGGTCTCAAGCCGAGTGCGCGGTTTGCGATTAATATTTTCAACATGCAGCGCCGGGCAGGTGAGGGCAAGCAGGCCAGCGACACCCTGCAGAAATGGCTGAAGGATCATCCGGGGGACAACGCCACCAGGATGGTGCTGGCCACACACCTGCAACAGCAGAAACGGCTGGATGAGGCGACCACAGAATATCTGGCGATACTCGGACAGGACCCGGATAATATTACGGCATTGAGCAACCTTGCCTGGCTCTATCAAAAACAGGGCTCCGACAAGGGCATCGCCTATGCCGAACAGGCCTATGAACTGGCCCCGCAGCGCGCGGAGGTCATCGACATCCTCGGCTGGCTGCTGGTGCAGAACGGTCAGCACCAGCGCGGCCTGGTGCTGCTGCAGGAGGCAGCGACCCTCGCCCCGCGGGAGGCCGGGATTCGTTACCATATGGCCGCCGCCCTGGTGAAGGTCGGGCGCACCGAGGAGGCGCGCAAGGAGCTGGAGCGGTTGCTCGGCGGAAAGGATTTCCCTGCCGCCGGCGAGGCCCGGTCACTGCTGGAGCGGCTGAGACGCCCGTGAATTAAAACCTGGCACGACCTGCAGGTGCTGTAACTTGTGTTAAGTACCGGGGGCGTCAATTCTTATAAGGAACAGAAGGGATTCATCATGATTTCAAGATCGAGCAGACTGACAGTCGTTACTTCCACCATGCTGATGGTGCTTACCCTGTTGCTCGGCGGCTGCAGCGAGTCCCTCACCGATGCCGAGCACCTGGTGCGGGCCAGGGATCATATCGACGAAGGCGATGTCAGTGCCGGTATGATCGAGCTCAAAAACGCACTCAAAGTCAATCCAGGGAATGTCGAGGCGCGCTGGCTGCTGGGCAAGACCTATGTCGAAATCGGCCATATCGTGGGGGCAGCGAAGGAATTACGCAAGGCCGAAGAGCTCGGCATCGACCGCTCGGCGATTCTGTTGCCGCTGGCGCACACGCTTATCGCGATGCGCGGCTACCAGACGGTGCTGGACGAGTACCTGCCCGTGCCGGGCCTCGCCGAGGAAGAGGTGGCAGAACTGAAAGCACTCCACGGCCATGCCCACCTGGGTCTGGGTGATCTGAAACAGGCCGCCGCGACCTATGAGGAGGCCCGGACACTCAATCCGGAGGAAGCCGAGGCCTGGTACGGGCTGGCGCAGGTTGACATATTCAAGCGTGAGTGGGATGGCGCACGCAGCAACCTCGACAAGGCCCTGGAACTCGATCCCCGCTTCGCGAATGCCTGGAGCCTGTCCGGTGACCTGGCACGGCGACAGGGGGACGCGGCGCGGGCAGAGGCGGATTACGGCAAGGCGATCGCCAACCGGGTGTACAACAGCCAGGATCACTTCAAGCGGGGTCAGGTCCGTTTACAGCTGAAAAAATACGATGCGGTGAAACAGGATATCGCGGCGATCCGTGCGCAGGTGCGGCGCAGTGCCCAGGCCAGCTACCTGCAGGGCCTGATCCACCTGCAGCAGGACCGGATCACCGAGGCACAGACGTCGTTCGAGACTGCTCTGGCCGTCAATCCCGATTACATGCAGGCGGTCTACTATCTAGGCGTGGTCCACTATCTGGCGCAGAACCATCAGCAGGCCAGCACCCATCTTGCCAGGTACTCGGCCTCCAATCCCGGCTACATCCCGGCGCGGCAGCTGCTGGCGATCCTCGACATGCGCCAGGGTGACTATGCCTCTGCCAGGGAGCGGGTTACGCCGATCCTGGAACAGCAGCCGGAGAATGCCGTCGCCCTCAAGCTGATGACCAGCATCGCCATGCGGCAGGGGGAGAACGACGAGGTTGTTGAATACCTGCGCAGGTTCGATGAACTCGAGGCCGGCTCCGCCCAGGCCAGCCTGAACCTGGGGCTCGGGCTGATCGCCGAGGGCGAGGGCGAGCAGGGCATGCTGCAGCTCGAGCAGGCGCTCGAGCTCGATGCCGATCTCAAAATGGCCGACTTCGCCCTGATCATGAACCACCTGAAGCAGGGACGGCCGGACGAGGCCCTGGCGGCCGCCCGGGACTTCACCACCCGCCATCCCGAGAGCCCCATGGCGTGGAACCTGCTGGGTTATGTCCAGTTGCAGGGCAAACAGGTCGAGGCGGCCCGCGCGAGTTTCCAGCGCGCACTGAAGATAAGCTCCGGCGATCCCGGGGCGGCCAACAACCTGGCCTCGCTGGCCCTGCTGGACGGCGACACCGGCGAGGCCATCCGACAGTATGAATCGATCCTCGAACGCCGGCCGGATCACATGCGCACCGTGGTGAAGCTCGGCAGGCTGCTGGTCTCGCTGAAACGCTTCGATGAGGCACAGGCGCTTTACGAGGCCAGGGTCGAGGCACATCCAGATGCAGTCGATCCGCGGGTGCTGCTGGCGGAGATCCATATGCTGCAGGGGCAACCCGGCAGGGCGCTCGCCCTGCTGCGGGCGGCCCCGGAGTCGGTCACTGATCACCCGGCCTACCTGGCCGTGCTGGGAAAGGGCCAGCTTGCGGCCGGTGAGCTCGCCAGTGCCATCCGCAGCCTGGAACGGCTGATCAAGGTCCGGCCAGGCTACCTGCCGGCCCACGATATGCTTGCCGGGGCCTACGCCAGGCAGGGCAACCTGGGCAAGCTCGAGGCCAGCCTCGACCAGGCGCTGGCCATCCGGCCCGGTCACCTGCTGGCGCGGCTCGGCATGCTGAAGCTGCTCGTCCAGCAGAAGCGGGCCGGGGAGGCGGCCGAACTGCTGGCGGCCCTCAAGGCGGACTACCCGGAACTCCCGGAACTCTATATCCAGGAGGCGCTGCTCGCGCAGGCCGAGGGTCGGCCGCAGGCGGCGGTACCGGCCTACCAGGAGGCCGTGAAGCGCGCACCAAGTACGGAACTGGTGAGCGACCTGGCGCTGGCCCAGTGGAAGGCCGGACAGCCGGAGGCCGGCCTACAGACCCTGAAGGACTGGCTCGCCGGGCACCCCGATGACCTTGTCGTACGTTACAACCTGGCAAACCTGTACATGGCGACCGGGCGGCACGCGGAGGCGCGCGTGGCCTTCACGACGGTGGTTGAAGCACGACCGAAGCATGTACTGGCGCTGACCAACCTGGCGCTGCTGAGCCGGAATTTGGATCCCGGCAAGGCCTATGATTATGCGAAACGCGCCCACGAGCTCGCGCCCGATGCACCACTCGTTCAGGACGCCCTGGCGCAGATCCATCTCGACCGGGACGAGGGCACACAGGCGCTGCGCCTGCTCGAGACGGCCGTGGAAAAATCGCCGCAGGACCTGCAGATCCGTTTCCACTGGGCGCAGGCCCTGGCCCGCAACGGCGAGAAGGAGAAGGCAAGACGGGAACTCACCCGCGTCCTGGCGGAGGACAGGCGATTCGCCGGTAAATCGGAGGCACGGGATATGCTGGAACAACTCTCCAGCGGCAAGTAATGAACCAGGCGCCGGAGGGCAAGGAAGCCGCCAACAACAAGACCGGCAAGCGTCGCCGGGTGCTGTTTATCGCAGAAGCGGTTTCCCTTGCCCATGTGGCGCGTCCTGCCGTGCTGGCGCAGGCGCTCGATCCGGAACAATATACGGTCTGCCTGGCCTGCGATCCCCGCTTCGATGCACTGTTCACTGAATTGCCGTTTGAACGCAGGTCTATTTATTCGATATCGACGCAAAGCTTTCTTGCAGCACTTGCCAAAGGCAGCCCGATCTACACAACCTCGACGCTGCGGCGCTATGTCCGGGATGACCTGGAACTGCTCCGTGCCTGGTCGCCTGATCTGGTGGTGGGCGACTTCCGCCTGTCGCTGGCGGTCAGTGCGCGCGCGGCCGGCATCCCCTATCTAACCATTACCAATGCCTACTGGAGCCCGTATGCCCGGCAGCGCTATCCCATCCCGGAACACGTGATGGCCCGACTTGTGGGGGTCGATCTGGCACAAGCACTGTTTCGACTGGTGCGCCCGCTGATCTTTGCTGCCCATACCATCCCCATGAACAGGGTCAGGAAGGAATGGGGTCAGCCTCTGCTTGGCACTGACCTGAGACGGGTCTATACCGATGCCGACCATACCCTCTATGCCGATGTGCCGGGTTTTATTGAAACAGCGGGAATGCCCGATGACCATCATCACTTCCTGGGGCCGGTGCTGTGGTCTCCGCCGCAGGCCTTTCCCGATTGGTGGAACGAGGTACGTAACGACCGACCCATTATCTATGTCACACCAGGCAGTTCCGGTGACAGTCGTCTGTTGACGAACGTACTCCAGGCGCTGGCCGGGTTACCGGTTGAGGTCATGGTAGCCACGGCAGGGCAGTCCAGCGCTGCACCGGTACCTGCAAACGTGCACTCTGCGGACTATCTCCCGGGCATGCAGGCGGCCGCACGCGCCGACCTGGTGATCTGTAACGGTGGCAGTCCAACCACGCAGCAGGCGCTGGCGGCCGGGACCCCCGTGCTGGGCATCTGCAGCAATCTCGACCAGTATCTGAACATGCAGGCCGTCGCAACAACCGGGGCGGGGATGATGTTGCGCGCCGGCAAGGCGAGCGTGGGCGCAGTCCGCGCCGCGGTCGAGCGCCTGCTGGCGGACCCGTCTTGCCAGGAAGCCGCACAACGGATGGCGGATCGCTACCGGGTATACGACGCAAATCAGCGCTTCAGTTCCATTGTGGAACAGCTATTGCCGGTCACGGGCGGCACGGCGGCAACCGGGGGTGAACTGGCGTGAATTCTGCTTACCGGGGAATGTCGCAATCCAGACTCACAGTATGCGACCATGTGACACTGGTCCTTGTGCCACCGCACGATCACTGTTACAAGATTGCCACGGCAGTTCGAAGAAATTAACAGGCGGTGTCTGAGGCCCATATTCATTACATGCAATGCCGGTTGCCAGGATCTACTGTCACACAGGAAGCGAGCAATAATGAGTTACAAGCTGATCAAGGACCGGTACTTCGCCACCCTCGGCTGGACCAACCGGGAAAACGCCAGCGATGCCAAGGTGGCCTTCATGAACGACGTCGACATGACGTCGGCCATCCGGCTGCGAGAGAAATACACGGACCTGAAACCGTCCTATACTGCCCTGCTGGCACGGGCCATCGCCCTGGCGATACGGGAACATCCCAAGGCCAACCGGATGGTGCTGGCATTGCCGTTCTACAAGCGGATCGTGCAGTTCGACGCGATCAATATCACCATCGCCATCGAGCAGCAGCAGAAAGATGCAAGCAAGGACACGGTACTCGCCGACACGGTATACCATGTCGATCAGAAGTCACTGTCCGACATCATGGTCCAGCTGCACGAGATGGCCCGGGCGACACCCGAAAACAATCCGCGTCAGCGTCAGCTGGCCTTCATTGTGGAGAAGCTGCCCAACTGGCTGGCCCTGCTGCTGATCAGCATTCCGCGCTGGTTCCCGGGCATGTGGGTGCAGCACCGGGGCGGCTCCGTGCTGATCTCCTCGCCCTGCAAATACGGTGTCGAGCGGCTGGTCGCGAACTGGAGCTGGCCGATCGGCTTTTCCTTCGGCCTGCTGAGAAAACAGCCCGTGGTGGTGGCTGACGAAGTCGTTGTCCGGCCCGTCATGAGCGTGACCATGAGCTTCGACCGCCGGGTGCTGCTGGGGGCGCCCGCCGCCAGGTTCTTCAAGCGGGTCTGCGACCTGCTGGAGAATGCGGAGGAAACGCTGGATATGGATAGCCCTGCAACGCCCGCGATGCAGGAAGGCCGCAACGCGGCGGCGAGGGAAGATGTGGCATAACGGATGAACAGGGTCGGGCACCGCGTTACGTTTAGCTGTCCCCCGTCCGGGCACCACGTGTTGTCTCCGCTGCAGATTGCTGCAGCACCGGGTGGGCCAGCCAGGAAATTCATTAATCAGCACTGGTGATTGCACCAGTCTGACCGGCTGTCGGGGTGAGCCCTATCCACGTCGGTATTCCGAAAAAAAGCCGCGGCAGTTGCCGCGGCTTTTGTCTGGTGAAGGGGCAGGCAGGCTGCCCCTGTCTAGCGGGTTTCCCGGTCGGTCTACTGCCTCAGATCGAACCCGGTGGGCGGATGAATCTGCCAGTTGCCGCCATCGATGTAGCCGAACACCTCGTAAATCGGGCCGTTTATCTTCTCGGCCGCAATCGCATCGAAGTTGTCCAGGTTACCGTCTGCATCGAATTCCGGCTCGACACCGCAGTAGATACGGATGCGGTAGAAGTCCGGGCATTCAGTACTGGGATCGTTGTCGGTTTTGCAGGTGAACTCGTTGTAAGTGCCGGTGAGCACCGCGTCAACCCGACTCCCCGCACCGTTGTAGCTCGAAAAGGCGTCTGTCCCCGTCCCCTCGGCCGGGCACTGTACCGGGTCGGCGATGACGTGCTGACCTTCACGCCCGAATTCGCCGTGGTCCTCGATGTGGATCTCTGCCCAGTTGTAGGTTCCGAGTCCCCGTTCGCTGGGTTTGCCATGAAGCGTGGTCACCGATGCGCAGTCACCGCCACCGTTCAGGTTACCTTCATCGATGATGTTCCTGAAGGTACCGATGCCGGCAAAGTCGATTTGCTTGGCGGGGGCTGGACGGGCCTGGCGGCACCAGCCCGGGTCACTGCACTGGATGATGTCGATCTCGGTGCCCGGAGGCGCGCTGGCCGTCCCCATGTGGAAGGCCCACTGTCCGGACGGACCTGCATGGTTGACATGCTCAAGTTCGCCCTTGGGCTGTGGCTGCTGGCCGGTGTTGGCGCCGGCCTGTCCACCGAAGGTGTAGACATCGTAGCTGGTCTCCTCCGTGACGGAGACCCTACCGCTATTGCCCATCACCTTGACGACGGTCTCGGTGACGGCAAACGAGCCCGATGCCGGGGTCCCGTCCCAGCCGGCAATACCCAAGGGTGACAAGCCGGACGTGTCGTTACCGCCGCCGGTGACCCGGCAGCCGACGCCATCCACAATCTCGGCGGGCTGGAACGCGTTGTTGGGGTCGGTCTGGTTCATGCCGTCCGTGCCACTGGTCCAGTTGATGTTGCCCGGCGTCGAGGCTGTCGTGCCGGTATCGGTGTCCATGTTGCGGGACGGATTGGTCTCGTTGTAATTCAGCTCCAGCTGGGTCGTGAAGTCGATAATCGAACCCTTCTCCAGGTCCGGAAAGTAGTTCGGATCAAAGTCGCTCACTAGTATGCGCGCCTGTTCCGCACCACCGACGAACGGTGTGGTCGTGCTACCCCAGTTATCAGTGCCGAAGGCATCCAGCAGTCCGCTGTTGTTCTCATCTGCAAAGGAGCCGGAATAGTACGTCTCGAAGGGGGTGTCCCACAATATCGCACCCTCCAGGATCACATCACCGTCCGTGTAGCCAGTACCCTCGAGAGCACTGGAATTGACGTTGCTGTCACGGTAGAAGCGAACGAAGTTCTCGTCGTTTTCATTGTCCGTCGCATTGCTGAAACTGAGATCGAGTCTGCTCGCGCCGTTCTGCATGATCTTCAGGGGCCAGCCCATGACCATGGTGACCTCGTAATTCGAGTTGAGTCCGAACAGGCCCAACGGGTTGCCGTCCGGGTCCTGGGTGCCCTGCAAGGCAGCGTGCCGGTAGGTCATCACCTGGTCAGCCGTGTTCACATCTCCGCTAGCGGGATCAACCGCGCCCTTGAACAGGATGGTGTTGACCGACCAGTCGAAGGTACTGATCAGTACACCGTTGTCGCCCCCCGTACCCTGCGGATCAAAGGTGATCGGACTGGTTTGCAGGGGGGGCAGTGCTGCATTGCTGGTGACGGAGGCCATTCCGAGCACTGCGGCGATAATGAGAGAGATTCTCGATGTAGGGTGTTTCATTGTTCTTTCTCCTTAAAATCTGTTCTTTTGATACTACAAGTAAAGCCTATGGGTCAGGGATTTCAAGTCAGTACCCGGGGTATGCCGGTTGCCTGCTCCGATAAAAAAAGGGGAGGCTATACAGCCTCCCCTTGTTACGGATTGGCTCGATACAAAATCCTTGAGCCTTGGACCATCCCCGGGGCTTACGCCTTCAGGGTGGTGGTCCGGCGGCGGCGGACGCCGTTCAGGCCCATGAGACCCATGCCCATGCCCAGCAGGGCGATCGTACCCGGCTCCGGAACCCGCGTGATGCGGAAGGCCTGGTTGGCATCGGTCTGGAAGATGACATCTTCGCCAGTTAATGGCAAGAAGCACTCCTCCACAGTTCCGCCAGCAACTAGGCAATCATTGAAAGCCTGATTGGTGGCAGGATCGCCACCATTAAGAAAGTCCTGGGCGGTGAGCACTGTGCCATCAGTCAGAACGATGGTGTCCAGGTCGGCGAAGGTAATTTCCCCTTCCTGCAGGCAGACCAGGTCGGCACTGCTTGCGCCCGCCGTGTTGTCATAGCAGAACGACGGATTGGTCTCGTTGAAGGGAATCACGTTCTCGGTGCTGAACGTCGTATCAAAGAATATCGAAGCAAGCAGATCCTTGAAGAAGGCAAAATCCTGGAAGGCCACTTCCGCCTCGAGGTCGGTGGCGCCCTCACCAGTCACGGTGAAAGTGATGTCACCGGCCGCTGGCTCGCCTGCCCAGTTGTCGACGCCAAAGGAGTCCAGCAGGGCTGGGTCTAAGATCTGATCGCCGGTGGTGAACAACCCGTTCCCGTCCAAGTCGACAAAGGTGTACTGAGTGCTCGTAAAATTACCCGAGATATCACCCAGCTGCGAGGAGCTCATGATCAACTGCCCATCGTCAAAGCCGGTTCCACTCAGGATGTCGGACTTTTGACCTGAGGCATCCCCCAGGTCGTCGTAGTAGAGCTCGAAGAAGATATCCTCCGAAGCGAGGGAGAACGTCTGAGTGCCTCCAATTTCATATATATCGTTACCGCTACCATCCGTCCCAATAAGAGTGCTGCTGAATGAGGCATCCGTAACCAATTCTGTGCCACCGAAGACATAGGTCCATTCCCACAAATTGTTGATGCCAAGGGGGCTACTCGGGTTGCCACCTGCATCGGCATAGCCCTGCAATGCGGCTTGGCTATAGACTTCGAAGCTGCAATTGGTACCATTCAGGGTGGGGCCAGAAGCACCACAATCACCGCCGCTTGTAATAAAGTCTTCACCGGCCGTCATGGAACCTATCGTCAGGCTGGACCCCACCGCCCAGTCAAGGGAGCCGACCTCTTCGTTACCAGTCAGACCGTCGCTACCGGTGAAGTCGATCGTGACTGTATCGGTGGGTTCACCTAACGCCAGCGCGGAGGTGCTCGCGAGGGCCATTGATACTCCCACGGCCACAAAGGAAATTTTATTCATTGTCCTTACTCCTTAAAATGTCAGTGCCAGCTTGCATTTGCTTGTTTGTGTCTGGCGGATTCATGTCTCGCATGTTAATAAGCACGACTCGTGCCAGCCTTGTAAATAGCAATAAAAACAGGTGGATGTAAACCGGTATCCGGACTGCACAGTATGCTAAGGACGGTAGTTGTAAATAATCATGACAGATGTGCCTGTGAAACGCTTCGCAGGCTACACCACAGGGAATCATCCAGGTGTCGTTGTCACCAGCCGCTACCGAAAACAGCAGATCTGGTGATCGATCATGTCTGATTGGAAACAGGGATATTACATAACTATCAGAAAATAAAGGGAATTACATGGTTTGCCGAGGCTGGTTGCAGCAGGAGACCGAAGAGTGTCGCTCCTCACGACGCCTTCGGAGTGTATAAAAAATTGACATAATCGAGGGAGGTCGGCCATGCCGCATGGGGTCACAGGGAGTTACCGCAGCGTATTTTGCTTTAGAGCCCGTATATTGTCTCCCCCCCCTCTCTCTCCCCTGGCCGTTACCCGAAGCCACAGGCTAAAGCCGGTGGAGTATTCACATAAATCAAAGTCGGGAGTCCCGGTTGGCTTCCAGCCAGCTTGCCAGGCTGGAAATTATTCGGTACGTTGCCGTACGGGGCAGTGCCGCTGTTCGTGTCGTGGGCGGAAGCGCGGCTGTAATCAATATTGACGATTTTCCGCCGCCGGGGCGTCATGCCACCATCGCGGCCGCATCCGGGCGAACCGCAGAGAGAGGAGGGACCTCAGCGCATGAATCGCACCCCGGGCCGTGAGTATTTCCTCTTCGATACGCTGTTCAACCTGGTAGAACTCGGCCTCTATGCCCTGAGCCTCGCGGGGCCGGTGGCACTGCTCTGGGAACTGCGGGGGGCGGGCTTGCCGTGGCTGGTGCTGCTGGCCGTACTCCTGTGGCCGTTGGCGGGTGTTGTTTTCGGCGCCCTGCTGGTGATTCTTGCGCGGGCGCTGGTCTGG
Source organism: Gammaproteobacteria bacterium (assembly GCA_029860045.1). Classification (GTDB taxonomy): domain Bacteria; phylum Pseudomonadota; class Gammaproteobacteria; order UBA9214; family UBA9214; genus UBA9214. The sequence goes on from JAOUBY010000003.1 coordinate 21,328, forward strand.
CGATGGCCCCGCGGACGGATGCTGCTGACCAGCCGCCGGGCCATCGCCTGGTTCGTGCTCGACCGGTTCATGAAGATGATGTATCGGAGCCCGTTTCGCGTGCTACTGGAGGCGAACAACCTGCTGCGCCTGCTGTTCTACCGGGGCATGGGTGCTGGGCTGGACTGGACCTTCATGGCAGGTCAGGGCGTCAAACTCACCGAACCCTGGCTGGTCAGGCTGGGGCGTAATGTGCTTTTGGGCGATGGTGCCCACCTTGCCGCCCACAAGGTCGAGGGCAATGTCGTGACGCTGGATGAAATCGAGATCGGTGATGGCACGGTCATTGGCGCCGGGGCCATTATCTTTCCCGGATGCCGTATAGGCAACAACGTGACGGTGGGCGCCAGGTCGACGGTGAGTCGGGGGACGGTGATACCGGATGGAGAAACCTGGGTCGGCATCCCGGCGCGGAAACTCGACTACTTCTCTCGTTCTAAATCGCAGGGGTAGGGTATTCATATTGATCCACCTGACCTTCTGTAACCTGCCGTACCCTGGTGTCAGGATGAGTATTGCCCTGTCGTCTATCTTCTATACTATCTACCTGTTTGATTGCGTTGATTGTGTGGGCTGCAAGCTGTTTAATAATTCGTTTTGACGGATGCGGTTCTGTCGGGTGTCATGGTTAGGATGTCGTTCATTGTGAATCTCCTCACGGTATTACCTCCAGTCTGCAAACAACCGGCTCCACTGATTTCAGCGCCGCGTCAATGTCAATGATTGTTCTGGCGCTGCGCAATCTGTTTCGGCATTGGAAACGGACGGCCATTGCCCTGGCCGCCATTGGTTTTGGCGTGATTGCCCTGTTGCTTGCAGGCGGGTTCATCGATTGGATCTTCTGGGGTATGCGGGAGGGGGCTATCCAGTCACGCCTCGGCCATATACAGATCACCCGCCCCGGCTATTTTGAAACTGGAAGTGCGGATCCTTTTGCGTACCTGCTACCCGATCAGCTAAACGAAGAGGAAATTATCGGGTTGCGGCCCGAGATTCGAGTAATTACACCACGCTTGGCATTCAACGGCCTGATCAGCCATGGCGATGTCACGATTGGATTTTCCGGCGAAGGTGTGGATCCCGAAAAAGAGGCATCCGTCAGTCAGCATTTAATCATCACAAAGGGTGAGAACCTTGGCCCGGATGATCCGACAGGCCTGTTGCTGGGTGCCGGGTTGGCTGACAACCTTGGTGTAACCGTGGGGGATAGTGTGGTCCTGCTGGCGAATACGGCATCCGGCGGGTTAAGTGGTGTTGAAGGGCCGGTGCGTGGCTTGTTCCAGAGTGCATCGAAGGCATTTGATGACGCCGCGTTGCGGGTGCCGGTTGATACTGCCAGAAGCCTGTTGCGGGTCTCCAGTGCCCATAGCTGGGTACTGTTACTGGATGAAACCGAAAAAACAGATGAGGTTCTGCTGTATCTGCAGGAACGCTTCCCGGTATCGGAAAGCGGTTTGCAGTTCACTCCCTGGTACGCACTGGCCGATTTCTATAACAAGACAGTTGCCTTGCTCTCCCGGCAAATGAGCGTGGTCCAGCTGATCATCGCCCTCATTATTGTACTCAGTATCTCCAATACCCTGGTGATGAGCGTGCTTGAAAGAACCGGCGAGACGGGGACGTTGATGGCCATCGGAGTCAGGCGTCGAAGAATATTGCATATGTTTGTTACTGAAGGTCTGTTATTGGGAGTGATAGGTGGTTTGGGTGGGGTTGCCGTGGGAGGCTTGTTGGCCATGGTCATATCAGCTGTCGGCATCCCGATGCCACCCCCGCCCGGTATGGATGTGGGCTTTAGCGGGAAGATCCTGCTTAGTTGGCCACTGATTGCCGGAGTGATGGCGCTTGCCATTGGAACAACATTATTGGCGAGCCTCTACCCGGCCTGGAAGGCTTCGCGCCTGGAGATTGTAAATGCGTTGCGCCATAACCGATAAATCTAACTACGGGACGACATTATGATTTCAGTCCATATTATGAGTGTCAGTTAATTACCATGTTTCTGCTGGCATTCCGCAGTATTTTCCGTCACAAGGTAAGAACCGGTTTGACCCTTGCCGCTATTATCTTCGGTGTGGGCAGCCTGGTTCTCATCGGCGGTTTTGTTGAGGACATTTTTATTCAGTTGCAAGAGGCAACAGTTCATTCGCAGCTCGGCCACATTCAGGTCTATCGTTCAGGTTATACAAAGCTGGGGCGACGCAACCCTTACGGGTATCTGATTGATAAGCCGGAGCAGATATTGGAGTCTGCCGCTGATTTACCCCAGGTGTCAGATCAACTCCTGCGGGTGAAATTCGCAGGTCTGGCGAATAATGGTCGTGCGGACCTGCCAGTGATAGGGGAAGCTGTCCAGCCTGACAAGGAGGCGCGACTCGGAAGCGCGATGACTATCACCAGTGGCAGGCAGCTTACCGGTAATGACCCCCACGGTATTCTTGTCGGTCAGGGGGTGGCGGATGCCTTGCAACTCGAGCCGGGTGATTATCTTACCTTGCTTGTCAACACAACCGACGGTGTACTTAATAGTCATGAGTTCGAGGTGATTGGTATATTCCGGACTTTTGCCCGTGATTATGACAACCGTGCTGTTCGCATTTCACTGGTTTCCGGACAGGACCTGATTGGGACCAGTGGAGTGCACAGCGTCGTGCTGTCACTTGACACCACTGAAGCCACGGACTCTGTGGCAAGGGCCCTGCAACAACAACTCACCCCGCAGGACTATGAAGTAAGAACATGGTATGAGCTTTCCGATTTTTACGGCAAGACAGTTAATCTTTACCGCAGGCAATTTACCGTCCTGCAGCTCATCATCCTGTTGATGGTCCTGTTAACCGTGGCAAACAGCGTGAACATGGCGATCTACGAGCGTATCGGGGAATTTGGCACCCTGAAGGCCCTGGGCGACAGGCAGCGGGATATCTTCCGGCAGGTCATGAAGGAAAATATGCTGCTGGGTCTGCTTGGTGCGGGTTTGGGAGTGGCTATCGGTGTCGCACTGGCATGGGCGATATCCGGGGTCGGGATAGACATGCCGCCACCGCCGAATTCCGATGTGGGTTATACCGCCTACATTCGCCTGGTTCCCGGGGTGATTGCTATGGCCTTCGGGGTTGGCGTTATTGCGACGGTGTGTGCTGCACTGTTACCCGCCTGGCGTGTCTCGCGACTGCCCGTGGCCGAGGCCTTGCGGGAGAATGTGTGAGGTCCGAAGGGCGCTATCTCGCTAGTTTTTTCAGATAATTCTTGGTAAAGGTCTTGTCCGGCAGCTTGCGCAAGCGCATGCCGCTGTAGTCCATGACGGAACGGCCTTCCTTGTGCAGGGCATCTTCCATAATGAGTTGGGTCGGACGTATCGTGTTGCCAAAATTCTGGTAGGCCCGGAAGTGGCAGGTTTTTATCAGCCGGTTGGACAGGGTAAAAAACTCAGCCTTGAAGGGTCTGTAATTGGCCTGATTGACCCAGTAAAGCACGCGGTGGTATGTCACACCTCTGCGCGACGCCTTCAGTTCGAGTAAGTAATAGTTTTCTTTTCCGATAGTCTCGGTACGCAGCAGGGTGGGTTCATAGTCGCCGGTAAAGTTGGCACGCGCGAGGTCGCCATTGGCCACTTCGCCGGTGAGCTTTTGTGACAGGGGCAGGCGTACCGGCTGGGACAGGTTGGGGAGGAATGCCCACAGGTCATGATCGCGCATGAGTAGAATGGTGCCCTTGTCGATGGCGGGCGCCGTGGTCATCAACAGGGTTCTGTCATTGCCTTTGGACAGTACCCGGTATTGCTTGACCTCGGGGTCGCGATCGGGCCCGGTGGTGGTGACCTTGATATCGACCTGGAACCCTTCTGCGGGGAAGCGGATCCGGTCCGCCTTTTCCACGATCTGTTGCGGGGTGAACTTTGCTGCTTTGGCCGCAAATACATGTGATGTCTGCCCGGATAAATTCCAGCACAATACAATTAACACGGCGGCTGCAATCCGCCCGTATCCTGGTAAAGAGCCTGGCTTGCCAGGCGTAGAGTGTGATTTTCCTGTCACTGTGGGTATCCGTAAAATGGTCAGGCTTGTGTTGCGCAATAGTATACCTATAGTCCTTTCTGCCAGAATAAAGTTTCACGCAGAAAGCTGTTCCATTACGACCATCAGAAGACCGACATAATTTTGACCACACCGGAACGCGCTGTGGCCAAGAGAACCGGTATCCCTTCCTGCGGCTTTTATTGCTTGGTTGTGCGTGTCCCATTGCGCGGCACGGATATTTTATTAGCTTGAAGTTACAGCTGCCCGGGATGGGTATTCGCCTGCTGGCGTGAAGGTTGGGGTAATATAGCTTCCGGTGTGAATACGGGCATATTTTCATCCATTACACATCTGTTCCGGATGCCAATTATGTGTATTATGCTGGACCTCACAGTTACATCTTCCCAAACAGGTTTTAATCAACACAAGTTATTTCAGTATGCATACTGCAGGTGAATCTATCAGTGCATTCAAAGGGCGACGATGCTGAGTGACTTCCTGGTAAGTGTTAAGAAGGTCTCCAAGGAATATGCCTTCGGCAAACAGAAAGTACAGGCGCTCAGGGAGGTCTCCCTGGCCGTGCTCGGTGGCGAGTTTCTGGCGATTGCAGGGCCCTCCGGCAGCGGTAAGTCGACCCTTCTGAATCTGATCGGCTGTATTGATACGCCAACAACCGGCTCTATTTCTATAGAGAATCAGGAAACCGTTAACCAGACGCCCGACCAGTTGGCAGACCTGCGTGCCCGAAAAATCGGCTTCATATTCCAGACGTTCAATCTGTTACCGGTACTTTCCGCGTTTGAAAACGTGGAATACCCGCTGCTTCGCCTTAAACTGGACAAGACAGAACGGCATCAGCGCGTGTCTCAATATCTTGAACTCGTCGGGGTGAACGAGTTTGCAACACACCGGCCTAACCAGCTAAGTGGCGGTCAGCGACAGAGAGTCGCCATAGCCAGGGCATTGATTGCCCAACCCAGTATTGTCCTGGCCGACGAACCAACGGCCAACCTCGATCACAGGACGGGCGAGGGTATCCTCGACCTGATGTCGCGTATCAACCGGGACAATGGCACGACCTTTATCTTTTCCACACATGACGCCCGGGTGATCGAGATGGCCGGCCGGGTGGTCAGGCTAAGCGATGGTGAAATTGTTCAGTAATATTGTGCAGATGTCAGGAGATTGCTTCGTCGCTTTGCTCCTCGCAATGACCGGAATAACCGGGAGCCTGTAACGGATAGCTGCATCCGCATGCGCGGCCTTTGAATTACTGCTTCATTCCTGCCAAAGCAGTTTTTCGAACGGTTTTCTGATAGAGCGCGCTGTCGGGTCGCGACCCGCGCCGATTCTGCCCATGAAGACGGCGTGTTCAACCTTTTCCGGTAATACCAGTTGTGCAAGCCGGTCGGCCAGTTTCCCTGCCAGTTCCTGACTGTGTTTATTTTCCGAAAACGCCACATTATCCCGTGTGTAGCCACTGAATATCAGCGGTGTCATTTCCGGCTGGAGTTTCAGGCCATGCAGGGTGGCCGTCAGCCAGAAACGTTGCACGGCGCGGCCGGCTGCTACAAAGTCATCCAGGGTTTCCGCTGGGCGGGATGCCATGATTATAAAATGTGACGCGCATGCGATTCCGGGAATGAAGTCCAGTTCCACGCGCGGAATGAGTGTTCCGCCCATGAAGCGATTGAGGAAGTCCACGCGCCGCCAGCTGACCATGGCCCAGCGCATCAGCTGCAAGGTCATGGGATCCAGCCCTACCGCCCTGGCGGGAACCCGGTCTTCACTGTGCCTGGAATCCCACTGGATGATGGACCTGTGTGTTTCAAAGGCTTCAGGAAGGGTAAGGCGCAGGCCACCATTCTGGAATAGCAGTCGCGCCATACGCAAACGGTCGCGGAAATCATTGAACCATACAATGCGATATTCACTGCCAACGGCCGTCTCCAGCTGTTCTCGAACGCTGGCAGTAACCGGCCGGGTTGATAGCGGCCGCCGTTGTACAGTGCGCTCGCTGATAAAGGGCAGCAAGGGATCTTTCTGGATATTCGGGTCAGCAAGGAATGCGACATCGAAGGTCGGACTGGTCGCAGGCAGTCCCGGGCGTGCCCGGAACTCGGCGTACAGGCCATGGTGACTGGCCGCGATGCTGATGGTTTCAAGCAGCGTGCCCAGTGCGAGCTGGCTGGCATGGCCCCTCAGGTCGTAGACGCAGTGCTCGCGCGTATCGTGGCCGTGAATAACCGCATGGTGCGGGTCGATAATTTCAAACCGCCACGGCTGGCTGTTGTCTCCGCTGGGGGCCCAGCGGGCATGATCCAGTATTTGCCGGGCCACGCTGTTACTGGCTCCGGCTGCTTTGCCCCCGTCAGGGGGCGGGGCAGATGTTAATTTCTGGCTGAATCTGCGTCTTGCCAGCATGAGGCCAAGTTGTTGCAGCGGGTTTCGATTCCCTCCCGGGCGCCAGGTTGTAACCAGTTGGTTACGGTAGGCGTCGAAATGAAGGCCGTGTGGTGCGGCAATGACCTTGCCGCGTCCAAGCAGTATTTTCAGTGCCTGGGTGGCCGCAATGCCGGAGCACAGCTCGCAGGCCATTGGAGTTGATGGCCCCCGGTGTTCGGCAAGCCTGACTGCTGTCGGGTCAACCAGGTAGCGACCCTGCAGCATGGCAGGAGAAAGGCCGAGCAGGAACCGCAGCAACTGTTCTTCCTCGTCATGGCCATCAAGTTGAAAGTATTCCTCGAACGTCATGCTGCCGGGCAGAAAATTCAATAACGCGGCGCCCATGCCAAGCGGTGCAGCGGTAACCGCCGGAACACCCAGCCGGCTGCAGGAATCGAACGCAGCACGTCGTGCCTCAAGGGCAAAAAAATCCAGACCGTCGATGTACAGGTCAATACCCGTCAGAAAATCATCTGCATTGCCCTGATCAATCCCGTCGGGGAATATTCTCAGGTCAAGCTCCGGGTTGATGTCCAGCGCACGTTCTGCAAGGGCATCGGTCTTCTTTCTTTCGAGGGTGGAGAGGGCGGCTCCTGCCTGGCGGTTGAAATTCGCGATCTCGAAGGAGTCGAAGTCAGCCAGTGTGAAGGCGCCGATCCCGAGACGTGTCAGGGTCAGCAGGTGACTGCCCCCGACGCCGCCGAGTCCTGCAATGGCGACACGTTTGGTGCGCAGTGTGGCTTGCTCTGATGATGTGACCCAGCCGATGTTGCGTGAGAATGCGGCTGTATAGTCGAATTGGCCTGTCGACATTAACCTGTTTCCGGGTTGCAAATACCAATTTACGACATTGAATTCAGCATGGAAGCAGTTGCTGATCGATTCTGGCGCCCGACATGATTTCTACCAGGCAAAGTTCTGTGGCGCTAATAGTATGTTGTGTCAGGTGGTGTGTCTAATGCTATTAAGAGGACTGACCTGGCGACGTCCTTCTGGCGTGACCATGCATTGACCTGTTTAATCGATGCCGGCTTTTCATGCCTGACCTGAAAGGCGGTTTCAGATGCCGGTATAACGTCAATTGTGACGCTTGTCACAGATTAAGGGAGCGCAAGGCAGCTCAGTTGTGGTGTTGTTCTCAATACAATCAATGTCCTGCCGATAGGATGTTTATTGTTATCCAAGGTTCGCATGTGATGTGTTTGGGTGAGTTCATGGAGAACCTGAGCCTGCCGACTGAGATGTTCCGGTTACCATCCATAGTGAGTCGTCGTTGAAGAGACGAAAATATGAGTGATTTGTGTGATTTATTTTTTCAGTACTTTGATGTCATTCTGGACGATCAGCCGGGTGTTATAGACGAAGCCACCAGACTTCGCTACCAGGTGTATTGCATAGAAAATGATTTTGAGGATGCGTCCCGGTTTGATGATGACAGGGAAGTGGATGAGTATGACCGGCGTTCTGTTCACAGTGTTGTCAGGCACAGGAAGCTGGGAGTAACCGCAGCCTCTGTCAGGCTGGTCCTGTCAGACCAGGAATGTCCTGAAGCGCTTTTCCCGATCGAGGAGAACTGTGCTGCATCCCTAAAGGCCTGTCCTTCAATCTTTCGTGGTATCCCGCGCAATGCCATAGCTGAAATATCACGCTTTGCCGTTTCCAAGGATTTCAAGCGCCGGCATGGCGAGGCCGGCAACCCTGCCGGTGTCGGTCCAGACCCGGACCGGTATCTAACGCCTGATTTAAACAGGCGGAGAGTCATTCCCCACCTGATCCTGGGTTTATTTGCCGCGATAGTAAAAATGAGTGCAGAGCATCATGTTACCCACTGGTATGCCGTGATGGATGTTTCTCTGCTGCGCCTGTTGACCCGCTTTGGTATCAACTTCATGCCCATGGGAGGGCAGGTGGATTACCATGGATTGCGGCAACCCTGCTTTGGCAGTGTGGACGAGGTGCTGGCCGGGATATGGGAGAAACGCCCGGATATCTGGCGCTTGATCACTGCTGACGGGGTCGTATGGCCAGCCCCGGCAGATCATGCCGTGAGTGCCGGTGGATAGTGTTGGGTGGTAGAACGCTGCGGGTGATTTGATCGATTCGCTTTACCGGTTAGCCAACATAGTCTTCAATCTGTCCCTCCGGCTTTCCTGTCGCTAGCTAGTGACATTGAAATACCAATAAAAACAGATAGGTATATAAATTATATTAAATGCTGTCGTCACCCGGCGACAGTTCTGCCGAGCAGAGTGTTGTATTGCCCCGGTTTTACCCTGTGGGCTACCCCATTGATTTTTTAACTCACTGTAATTACTGATTAATAGTGTCTCTGGCACGATTATCGCATTTCCCATGCGTAATTTAGCTTCATGACATGGAAACAGGCCACTGGGCCGCCGTGTCCATGAGCGAACCGCAAACTACTTTTCCCGGGTTGATGACAAGCACATGAGCGAACTCTATAACACGTTTCATAGCCATTTCGACGTGGTCTCGGCGGATACCGTCGGCCTGATGGAGACGGCCTTCAGGATGCGTTACCAGGTCTATTGCCTGGAGAGGTCATACGAAGATGCAGAGTCCTTTCCGGACCAAATGGAGATTGACGAGTTCGATATGCACTCGGCCCACAGCCTGGTGAGGTGCCAGCGATCCGGGCAGTATGCTGGCCTGGTCAGGCTGGTCCTGCCAAATCCGGTAGATATGGACAAGCCGTTACCACTGGAGAAATTCTGCCACTCTGCCATGCAGAAAGCGGGTATTGATTTATCTTCCATTCCCCGGGACCGCATGGCTGAAATCTCGAGATTTTCGATTTCAAAGGAACTAAAGCGTCAGTGTGCGCAGAAGTCTGCTGTTTCAGCCACCGGTGATGTTGTTGATGGCGTGGATACCCGGATGACGCCACAAATAGTACTCGGTCTGTTTGCGGGGGTCGTTCGAATGAGTGCCCAGAACAATATTACTCACTGGTTGGCTGTTATGGAGCCAACCTTGCTCAGGTTCCTTTCACGCTATGGCATCTACTTCCAGAAGATCGGGCCGGTGATTGACTATCATGGCCGGCGGCAACCGACGGTTGCGAGCATCGATTCAGTATTGTCAGGGATTTATGCCCATCGTAAGGATGTCTGGGAAGTGATTACTGATTTTGGAAATGTCTGGCCGTTGGATAAGGAAGTCAAACATTTTGCAATGCCGTAGCTGGCTACCAGCTCGGCATCCATGCCTTCCGCGACACTTGCACATCCATGTTATCGCCCATGTAGTCGTCGCAATGACAGGTGAATCAGGGCTTCCTTAGGTAGTATTCCGAGACGGGGGCTCGTGCCTGCGTCTGCTCAGAACGTATAGCGCACGTTGCCATAGACCCTGTCGCTGTCATCGAAACGTCCAAACAGACCGGACGAATTTCCGCCAAATATATCGGCGCCGACTGCCAGCCACCAGTTATCCGACATCTCCCAGGTCACCTTGGGTCTCGCCATCCAGTCGCTGCGATTCAGGCCGGTTACCAGCAGCAGTTCCGCATCTACCCGGTTGGCAATTTCCTTGCTGACGTACAGGCTGACACCGGTTTCCAGTTCATCGAAGAGAATGTCCGAGTCGTGGTCCGTATACCAGCGCTGGAATAGCTGAACATTCAGCAATGTGCCATTGGTATATGAGTGTTCGAGGCCTACTACATAATCGAGTGTGTCCTGTTGTGTTGCGCCATCCGGGTCGAGAGGGTTGTCTACAGTAAACCAGCGATCACGTGTATAGACAGCCTCGCCCTTCAGCAGGATGTTGCCAAAATCCTTTGCCACGGTGGCGCCAAGCTGGTGAATCCTGTCATGCCTGGGAGTGATGGTGAGTCGTGTGGTCATGCCTGTCTCAAGGGTGCTGAAAAACGCGGGAGAGGCATCCATGCTGCGGTAATAAAAGCCGGATACATCCCAGCCGTGTTTCAGCATGGAAAGCCGCAGGCCAAATGCGCTGTTGGACAGCTTTTGTGACGGTTTAACATCCCCCTCGATAACCAGTTCATCCACACCGGGTGGTAGTTCTGTGCCCAGGGGGTAGAAATCGTCACCAGGCTTGCCGATCTCGTCATAGGTCATGTAGGGGATCCAGATGGCCTCGGTGTGAAAGTCCCCCTTGAAGTATTCTGCGCGCGCTGCCCATTGCGGGATACGTATGAGGTCAAAATCCTCTGCGACCAACTGGCGCATATCCTTTGCCGAAACGACATCGGCAAAGAACAGTCCAACCATCTCGCCCCAGATAATGTGCTGTCTGCCCAGGCGAAACTCCAGGTCACCTGCCGAGATATCCAGGTAGGTCTCGTGTAGCGCGCCTTCAAGGCGCCGGTTGTCTTCAACACGGTCAGAATAGAAATTATCCAGGTCAAAGACTGCGTCGTAACTGCCGCGGGCGCTGACCTTCCAGGAAACATTCTGGTTGATGCGGTCGCTGGCCTGTAGTTCCAGCGTGTTGCGGAACATCGAGGGGTGGGTAGGTGACGAATAGGTGTGGGCGTATTTTGAGTTGAAAAATCCCCGGAAATTGTATTTGTCGGTCCCTGCCTTGTCGTTGCTTGCCTGGCTCTCATCCGGGGCCGAGAGGAACAGGTCATCAATGCCGGCAGGCTCACCTGGCCCGTCCTCTGCCCTGGCGCTACCGGTGTCCTGTCTCGTGGACGCATTGCTGCTGGCCTCGGCTAGCAATACAGGGGTGCCTGACGATGGGCTGGTCACAAGAAAACCGGGGATGTCCATGGCATCGAGCCGTTTGTGCATATATTCTGCAGTTGCCCGTTCCGGGTAGGGCCCAACCCGGACGCGGGTCAGCGATCTTGAGCCTTTATCATTAATAATGGTGGTTGCGGGGAAACCCTGCTGCTCCAGTTTTTCCACAAACTGGGTGGCCTGGCCCTGGTCCCTGAAGGCGCCAACCTGGACGGTGTAATCGGCGCGGGAGATGATCTGGAACTGCATCATGCCGAGAGTTGCGAGGGCTGTGATGATCCAGTGTCGGGTTCGATTTAGTCGTGTCGATTTATTCATGCCTTGTTTTCCCGCATGGTGAGCAGCCTGGGTCAGGCTACATGTGGCTGGTAATGGGTTGCCTGATATTAAATGAACAACGAAGGCAAATGATACAGCATGATATCCGACTGCTCATCTCTATGAATGATGAACATGGCGTAAGGATTGGTCTGCAGTCAACTCATTGTCTGGCTGGATGGCTACGCGTTGCATATCCAAAGGCCAGCTTGTCCGGCACCATGTGCCAGCGCTTCCCTGGATATTAGCTGACTTCAGTTGAAGTTTTGGGTCCGTACACAATGTGTTCGGCGGTGTGTTCTGAAAGCGCTGTCAATAATGGCCCGTGTTCGCCAATGCTGGGCCGCAGCATCAAGTGTGCATGTGCCACCACACCTTACTCGGTACATATACTGAAGAAGAAGTCTTAGTCTTTGTAAAGTATGAATTTTTCATATGAATTTTAGTACTAAAGGCCAAGTGACATTTAATACCGCAGGTATTATAGTCTCAAGGGCTAGGTGACTGATATTTGACGTTAAATTGGCCTGAATAAATTTGTGTCTCGGCCGAGGATAAGTAAAGAAATAGAGAATTATTCAGCAATCGTTATCCACAGGGGTTCAACTATGAACACTATTAAATCTTCCTCAGCCATCATCAAGGCTGGTGTTGTCTTCATGATTTTGCTGGGTCTATCGGGATGTGCGACAACCGACTATCCCCCGCTTGAGGGCGGGCCGGCCCCCGCCCAGGTAACGCCGGACTATCTCATCGGTGCGGGTGACAGCGTCGAAATCTTTGTCTGGCGTAATCCGGAGCTGTCGAGCGGTGTGACGGTGCGTCCGGATGGCAAGATTACGACCCCTCTGATCGAGGATGTTCCCGCCAGCGGCAAGACGCCGACCCAGTTGGCGAGAGACATGGAACAGGAACTCTCGGCCTACGTAAAGAACCCGGTCGTCACCGTCATGGTTGGCGGTTTTGTGGGTCCCTACAGCGAGCAGATCCGTGTGGTCGGCCAGGCGGCCAACCCGCAGGCACTGCCTTATCGCGACCAGATGACAATGCTGGATCTGGTTATCGCAGTGGGTGGCTTGACGGAATTCGCAGACGGTAATCGCTCAAGCATCGTGCGGGTGGTCGATGGGGAATGGAAACAGTTTGGTGTGCGCATCGATGACCTTGTCAACGGAGCGGATATCAGTGCCAATGCCTATGTGCTGCCTGGCGATATTCTGATCGTCCCCGAATCATGGTTCTAGTAAATATTCCCCGGTCACTGCCGGCAGGGCTCTGAGATATTGCAGCAGTTGACGAACAGGAAACAACAGACTGGACATTTCTGGCCTCGAGGGGCTCAAGGATCCGGCAGGGTAAGACAACTCCTCTCGAAATGTGGAGGGAACACTCTGGTGGAAATAGGGACATTATTCTGGCATGCGTGAACTTTTAGAACAGATTCTGACTTATGTAAGGGGCATCTGGCGCTATCGCTGGTTCATGATGCTGGCGGTCTGGCTTATCTGTATTGTCGGTTGGGGCGTCGTCTATCAACTGCCTGATACGTACAAGGCAGAGGCCCGGGTCCATGTCGATACCCAGTCCATGTTGCAGCCGCTGCTGAGAGGATTGACGGTCGTTACAAATACCGGAAATCGTGTAAAGCTGGTAACGCGCACCCTGCTTAGCAGGCCAAACCTGGAAAAGCTGACGCGCATGACAGACCTGGATCTTGTGGCCTTGACGCCGTCCGACATGGAGGAGCTGCTGGACGAGCTGGGCAGTGAAATCACGATATCCGGCACCCGGGAGCAGGACCTTTATACCATCGGCTATTCCCACAGTGACCGGCAACTGGCCAAGCGCGTGGTGCAGTCATTGCTGACCATCTTTGTCGAGAGCACGCTTGGTGAAAGCCGTGAAGAAACGGACAGTGCCCAGGAATTCGTCGGACAGCAAATCAAGGAATACGAGGCCAAGCTCGAGGCGGCGGAACTGCGTCTTGCCGAGTTCAAGCGGACCCACGTGGGCATGATGCCGGGGTCGTCTCAGGATTATTATGGGCAGTTACAGACTGCGCTATCAGAGTTGCAGCAGGCACAGTTATCGCTTCGTGAAACGGTTAACCAGCGTAACCAGTTCAAGCAGCAGATGGAAGATGACGAGGATTCCTATCTCATGTTCAGTGAACTGCAACCCGGGACAGGCTCGGCGCTTGATACGCGTATACAGGAACTTTACGAACGCATCGACGATCTGCAGATCAAGTACACCAATAAGCACCCTGATGTTGTCGAAATAAGACATCTGATTGCCACGCTGGAAAAAAAGCGCGATGAAGAGCGCGCATTGATGGATGAGATGGATGTGGGGCCGGTAGACAATCCGGCCTATCAGCAATTAAAAATGCAGCTGTCACAGGCCGATGCAACGGTTGCCTCTATGCGTTCACGGGTTGGCGAATACCAGCGGCGTGTAGACCAACTACAGGAGATGGTTGACACGATCCCGAAGGTAGAGGCGGAGCTCAGTCAGCTTAATCGTGACTACAATGTTCATCAGAAGAATTACCAGACGCTGCTCGCGCGACGGGAGTCGGCAAATATTTCTGAACAGGCCGAGATCAGTGGTGATCAGCTCAAGTTCCGGGTGGTCGATCCACCCCGTGTGCCGCTTCAACCATCGGCCCCCAACCGACCGTTATTGATGACAGGGGTCCTGATTCTGAGCATTCTCGCCGGGGCTGTGCTGGCCCTGTTCCTGTTTATGCTCAGACCCACCTTTGACAGTACACGTGCTGTTATAGAAGTGCTGGGACGACCGGTTCTTGGTGGAGTATCGATGATTCACAACCAGGCATGGAGCACCAAGCACAGGCATGCGATGCTTGCTTTCAGCCTGGCTGGTGTTGGACTACTGGCGCTGTATGTCGGCGTTATAGCGATGGACGGACTAACCAGTAATGTTGCCGGGATCGGGAAGGCTATAGTGGGGCGCGGCTGATGAGTATTTTTGAGAAGGCCTTCGAGAAGGCGGGCAAGAATGACGGCGAGCGCCCGGCAGATGATCTGTTTGACGATCGCGCAGATAATTTGCCGGATTTCCCCGGGGATCCTGTCGAGGGTGAACCTGAATCCGTATCTGCAGATACAGAGGACAGTGCAGGGGTGGCGGAAACTGTCGTGCAGCAGGAACCGTGGAACGAGGGTCTGTCGCACACAGGTTCGGGCAAACTGGTCAAGCTGGATCTTAGTGGACTGAGAGATGCCGGGCTGGTCGATCCCCGGTCAAAGGAGGTCAACCGGACTACTGAGGAATTCAGGCGCATCAAGCGCCCGCTGCTCATGAATATCAGGGGCGAGGGGGCAAGCGTTGTCCCTAATGCCAACATGATCATGGTGAGCAGTGCACTGCCCGGTGAAGGGAAGACATTTACATCGATCAACCTGGCAATGAGCATCGCCATGGAAATGGACAGGACGGTGCTGCTGGTCGATGCCGATGTCGCGAAACCTGATGTTACCGCACGCCTCGGTGTTGAGGCGGAAAAGGGACTGATCGATGTGCTGCTGGATGACAGTCTTACGTTGCCGGACGTTTTGCTGAGGACGGATATCCCCAAGCTGGCATTGCTGCCTTCCGGCAGTCGGCATGTCCACTCAACAGAATTGCTTGCCAGTGAGCGCATGAGGCAGCTCACGCTGGAGCTTTCCAGCCGTTATCCGGACAGGATCGTGATTTTTGATTCTCCGCCACTGCTTTTGGCCAGTGAGGCGCGGGTGCTTGCAGGCTTGATGGGGCAGGTCGTGATGGTGGTTGAGGAGTCCATGACGCGGCAGCATGCTGCCCAGGAGGCAGTCGAAATGCTTGCGGATAACGAAATTGTAGGAATTGTCATGAACAAGGGCAGGCACAAGTCGAAGGAGGGAGGGTACGGGGGCTATGGCTATTACCCTTATACACGGTAACAACCCGGTAATCCTTAAGTTGACAAGTACCATGACTCAAACCAGGAATCTTGCAAGGCTCCAGCTAACCCTGGTTCTACTTCTGTTGTGCGCAAATTCTGTCAATGCGGGTGACTGGGATATCACGCGGAGTATTACCGTTGGTGCAAATTTTAGTGACAATGTCAGTCAGGATGATGGCAATAAGGAAAGTGATCTTGTAACTGAAATCAGACCCGCAATCAGTGTGCATGGTGAGGGCGGTCGGCTGAAGGCCGATATTGATTACGCTATGCAAAATGCAATTTTTGTTAATAATAGCGACGCCAACGGGGTTTTTCACCAGCTGGATGCCAATGCCACGGTGGAGCTTGCGAAAAACCTGTTGTTTGTTGATGCATCCAGTGGCATGGGGCAGTCAATCATTGACGCAAGTGATAGCGTGTCAACAGGCAATCTGGGTAATACCGGGAACCGCACTAACTTTTATACCTATAGCCTGAGTCCCTATATTCAGCCACACTTTGGGGGTTATGCCGACGGACTCTTTCGCTATACCCACAGCGAGGTTGCCCTTGACAGGGGTGCCTCCGACTCAAGCATAGAAAGCCTTGATGCAGGTCTTACAAGCGGGCGGAATTTTGGGCCGTTTTCCTGGTCTGCCAATTACAATTATTCTGATCAGCAGCGAAGTACCGCTTCCAATGCAAAATTCGAGAATTCCAATGCCCAGGCGCGTTATCGCATCAGCCGTCGCTTCAGCCTGGTCGGCTCGGCAGGTTATTCCAGTAATGAATTCGAGAGCAGCAGGGATGTCGTGAACGGTAGCTACTGGTCTGCTGGCGTATTCCTGCAACCAAGCCGTTATTACTCCCTTGAGGCGCAGCAGGGCAATAATCTGAAAACTGCAACGGTGAGCCTGTACCCGACCCGGCGTACCTCCATGCTTGCCACTTACAGTGACCAGAGTGTGGGTCTGAATCCGGGTGAAGTATGGTCAGGATCTTTAAGTCACTACACGCGGCGCACTACCTGGAGTGCAAGCTACAGGGAAGATACGACGACGCAGCAGCAGCTGTTTCTCGAGCCAGGGGGTTTTGTGATTATCGGGGTTGATCCACTTACTGGCCTGGGTCGTGACCCCCCCCAGCCGGGTGATCTGCTTGTCCCGGCGCCTTTCCCGCCGTTCCTGACGCTTACTGACGAGGTGGTTGAGCGCAAACGTGCTTCAGGTACGTTCGGTATGAAGATGGGAAAGACCGGGCTGCGGCTCACTGTGTTTGACGAGAGAACCCTGTTCCTGACATCGCTTATAGAAAATGAGACAAAGGGTCTCAGTGGCAGTCTCGACCGTCGCCTGGCACCGCGAACCAATGGCATCCTGTCAGGTTCATACCAGCGCATAGCTGACGCTGATATTGGCAACGACCTTGTGGATATCTTCATGTATGTTCAGGCCGAGGTGACACGGCAAATGAGCAAAAAATCAAACGCTTCTGTGTCTTACCGCTTCACCATGCGAGACTCCAATGATAATAATCGCGACAGCAATGAAAACAGGATAACGGCGAAGCTGAGGTACTTTTTCTGAAAACCATGTATGACAAATTCTACAATCTGAAGGCAAAACCATTCCGGTTAAGTCCTGACCCGCGTTTTCTGTTCCGCAGCAAGGCACACAGCAAGGCGCTGGCCTACCTGCGTTACGGGCTGCATACGGGTGAGGGCTTTGTTGTTATTACCGGCGGCGTGGGGACCGGCAAGACCACGCTGGCCCGCTTTCTGCTGTCAAAAATCAACAAGTCAAAGGTCATTGCCGTCGAGCTGGTGACATCTCAGCTGGAGTCGGATGACTTGCTGCGCCTGGTCGCGGCGGCGCTGGGGCTTGCGCACCAGGGCTTGCCCAAGTCGACCCTGTTGAAGAATGTCGAGACATTCCTGATGGCCAGGGCGCGCGAAGGCAAGCGCGTACTGCTGCTGGTCGATGAGGTGCAGAACCTGTCACGCAGTGCCATGGAGGAATTGCGCATGCTGTCGAACTTCCAGGTCGGCGAGAAGGCGCTGCTGCAAACCTTCCTGCTGGGCCAGGACGAGTTCCGTCCCATGCTGCAGTCTGCCGGGATGGAGCAGTTCCGGCAGCGGATCATCGCCTCGTTTCACCTTGGGCCGTTAAACAGGGAAGAGGTGCAGGAATATATTCTGCACCGGCTGGGGCTGTGTGGCTGGCAGGATGATCCGCGCTTTCATGACGCGGCATTTGAGCGTATTTACCAATACACAGCCGGTGTGCCGCGCTTGATAAACAAGCTGTGTGACCGGGTATTGCTGCATGGGTGCATTGAGGAACTGCACGAGATAAGTGCGCAGGATGTCAACGCGGTGATAGACGATGAAATGCAGGAAGCGCATGCACCGGTGAATGCCCCGGACCTGCCGCTGCCGACGGATGAAGAGACAGATTCCCGGAAAGTTCATGGTGGCAATGCGCAACAATTGCGTATGGACAACACGATCAGCAACGACGAACGCCGCCTGCTGGCCATGGAAAAGAAGCTGGACCTGCTTGAAAATACCCTGCGCAATGACCGCAAGTGGACTCAACGAATGATCATGAAGCTTGCCATGTCAGACGACAAGGACAGGGAACAACTGGACGTACTGAAAGAGCTGGGCGCTGCTGACAAGTAATCCCGGCAGTCTCTACCAGGCCGGCAAGTCACCAAGGAGACACTGTTCCGGCATGCCGGCAAATGGATATGAAAACAAGCACAGTTGAAAACCCCGATTCATCACCCGGCGCCATTCTCTGCGTGGTCGGCGCACGTCCGAATTTCATGAAGATTGCGCCCATCATCAGGGCCTTCAGGTCAGGCCCTGACCCGATTCATACGCACCTTGTGCATACCGGCCAGCATTACGATGCGGAAATGAATGATGCCTTCTTCACCCAGCTGCAGATACCGCAGCCGGATATCGAACTGGAGGTGGGTTCCGCCAGTCACGCCGTACAGACGGCCGAGATCATGCGGCGTTTTGAGGCAGTCGTGGATGCCGAGTCGCCGCGGGCGGTGCTGGTTGTCGGTGATGTGAATTCCACCATTGCCTGTGCGCTGGTGGCCGCCAAGAAGGACATCCCGGTTATCCACGTGGAGGCCGGGCTGCGCAGTTTTGATCGTGCCATGCCCGAGGAGATTAACCGGGTACTGACTGACCAGATTTCCACTCTGCTGTTCATAACGGAGCCGGCCGCGCGCAACAACCTGTTGCGGGAGGGACTTGCTGACGACCAGATCCATTTTGTCGGCAACGTGATGATCGACACCCTGAAGCACTGCCTTGAGAAAGCGGTCCCGGCAGCGGTTACCCTGGCGGACGTACCCGGGAACGAGTGCTTTCTGAAGGGTGATAGCGGTTACTGTGTGTTGACACTGCACCGCCCTTCGAATGTCGATGAGCCGGCGCTGCTCAGGAATATCCTCGAAACGGTGCGCACCGTCAGCGAGAGCATGCCGGTGGTGTTTCCTTTACACCCGCGTACCCGTAACCGGGTGGCCGAACTGGGTTTGCAGGACATGCTCGAGTCTGACCGCATCGCCTGCCTGCAACCGCTTGGCTACCTGGAAATGCTGGGGCTGGTTTCCGGGGCGCGCCTGGTCATGACCGATTCGGGCGGCCTGCAGGAGGAAACCACGGTTGTCGGCGTGCCCTGCATCACCCTGCGCAACAACACAGAGCGGCCGGTTACCGTTGACCAGGGGACCAATACCATTGTCGGGCAGGACCGGGCACAAATCCTCGCCGCGGTGAATGATGTGCTGGAGAGCGGCGGCAAGCGCGGACGGGTACCGGAGTTGTGGGATGGCAAGGCAGCCGAACGCATCAAGCGGGTACTGAATGACTGGCTGCAGCAGCATCAAGCGCAGCGCGTCGCGGCAGGTTAGCTGGCGGGTTTGCAGCTTTACCATGCCTGAATCAACGTCGGGAAATGCATCGGCCAGCGTCGTCAACGCCATGACGGTCGACGTGGAGGACTATTTCCAGGTCTCTGCATTCGAAGCTGCGGTAAATCGCAGCGACTGGGACCGGCTGCCGTGCCGGGTAGAACAAAACACCGACCATATCCTTGGGCTGTTCGACGGGCATGACGTCAAGGCCACATTCTTCATGCTTGGCTGGATCGCCGAGCGTTACCCGCAGCTGGTGCGCCGTATTGTTGATGCCGGTCATGAACTGGCCAGCCATGGATATTCACACGTTCGCGTTACTCAACAGCAGCCGCAGGCATTCAGCGAGGATGTCAGCAAGACAAAGCAACTGCTCGAGGATATAGCGGGATGCGAGGTACAGGGCTACCGGGCCGCCAGTTACTCGATTGTCAACGAGACACTGTGGGCGCACGACCTTCTGCAGGAGGCGGGTTACCACTATAGTTCAAGTGTCTACCCAATTCATCATGACCTGTACGGCATCCCGGACGCGCCGCGTTTTTCCTACCGGCACAAGGATGGCGGGTTACTGGAGATACCCGTTACAACGGTGTCGCTGTTCAATCACAACCTGCCTTGCGGGGGTGGCGGTTATTTTCGCCTGCTGCCTTACCGGGTGTCGCGCTGGGCCATGCGTCGCGTCAACGGGACAGACCGCATGCCCTGTGTGTTCTATTTTCATCCCTGGGAGATCGACCCGGAGCAACCAAGACAGGCCGGGATCAGCGGGAAAACGCGCTTTCGCCATTACCTTAACCTCAGGCATATGAGATCCCGGATTGGCAGGCTGCTTGACGATTTCAACTGGGGCCGCATGGATAACGTGTTTTTGCCTGATGGTGAAATATAACAATGGGACTGGCAGTGACGCATAACACGGACACCGTGTCACCCCCGGATGGTACTGAAATCACGGTGCAGACACTGACGCCGGAGTATCGAGGGGCATGGGATGAATTTGTGGACAGCTGTCCCGATGCCACATTTTTCCATCGCGCCGGCTGGCAAGAGGTTATTGAGAAGGCATTCGGGCACCGTACCCATTACCTCTTTGCCGAGCGCAACGGCCGAATTGCCGGTGTATTACCGCTCGGTCACATCAACAGTCGCCTGTTTGGCAATGCGCTGATTTCAACACCCTTTAGTGTGTACGGGGGGATTGCAACAGAAGACGACGCAGTATTCGCCGCGCTTGAATCCGCTGCCTGCGCGTTGGCCGATAAGCTGGAAGTCGATTACCTGGAAATGCGCAACCGGCAAGCCCGGCATGCGGGCTGGCCGACCAAGGACCTTTATGTCACTTTCCGCAAGTCGATTGACCCGGATCCCGAGCAGAATCTGCAGGCTATACCGCGCAAGCAGCGCGCCATGGTGCGCAAGGGTATCAAGGCCGGTCTGAAGGGTGAGTTTGACAGTTCCACGGAGCGTTTTTATGCGGCCTATTCAGAGAGTGTACGCAGCCTGGGTACGCCGGTATTTTCGCGTGGCTACTTCGAACTGCTGCAGCGTGTCTTCAGGGACAGCTGCGACATACTGACCGTCACCCATGACGGTGAACTGGTCAGCAGTGTCATGAATTTCTACTTTCGTGACGAGGTGCTGCCATATTACGGTGGCGGGACGCCGCTGGCGCGTCGCCTGAAGGGCAACGATTTCATGTACTGGGAACTGATGCGCCACAGTTGCGAGCGCGGGCTGCGGGTGTTTGATTACGGACGCAGCAAGCAGGGGACAGGCGCCTGGAGTTTCAAGAAGAACTGGGGCTTCGAACCTGCCCCGCTGCACTATGAATACTACCTGGTGAAGGCCCGGGAGATGCCGGATATCAGCCCCATGAACCCGAAGTACCGGTTATTTATCAGTGCCTGGAAACGGTTGCCATTACCG
The DNA here is from genome assembly GCA_029860045.1 of Gammaproteobacteria bacterium. Taxonomy (GTDB): domain Bacteria; phylum Pseudomonadota; class Gammaproteobacteria; order UBA9214; family UBA9214; genus UBA9214. The sequence goes on from JAOUBY010000003.1 coordinate 42,681, forward strand.
GTAACGCGGCTGATCGGTCCACTGCTGGCGCGCAACCTGGGCTGAATCATGGAAGAATTGTTGTTTCTTGCGCACCGCATCCCCTATCCACCCAACAAGGGTGACAAGATCCGGTCGTACCATATTCTCAAGCACCTGGCCCGTTCCTACCGTGTTCACCTGGGTGCCTTTGTTGATGATCCGGACGACTGGAAGTATCGGGACAAGCTCGAGGAGATATGCGCATCGACCTGCCTGTTGCCGCTGCATCCTCTGAAGGCGAGGGCGCGCAGTTTAACCGGGCTGCTGAGCAACTCGGCAATGAGTGTAAGTTTTTTCCGTGACCACAACATGCAGCAGTGGGTAAATGCGCGGCTGGAACAGGACAGCCTGCAGCGGATTTTCGTGTTTTCGTCTCCCGTGGCACAGTATGTTATGAACAGTCAGGCGTCATCATGCCGCCGGGTGGTCGATTTTGTGGATGTCGACTCGGACAAGTGGAAGCAATACGCGCAGCACAAGCGCTGGCCGGCAAGCTGGCTTTATCGCAGGGAAGCGGAACGTCTGCTGGCATTCGAGAAGAATGTCGCCACCCTGTTTGATGCGAGTATCTTTGTGTCTTCTGCAGAGGCAGCGCTGTTCAGGCGGCTGGTGCCGGAGGTGTCCGCAAGGACGGGCTTCCTTGATAACGGTGTTGACCGGGATTATTTTTCCCCGGAAAGAAACTACGATAATCCCTGTGACGAACAGGCGAAGATCATTGTTTTTACCGGCGCCATGGATTACTGGGCAAATGTACATGCCGTCCAGTGGTTTGCACTACACGTGTTGCCGCGCGTACGCGAGGCTGTTCCCGCGGCAAAATTTGTCATCGTCGGCGCCAGGCCGGCCAGCGAGGTGCAGCGGCTGGCGTCTGTGCCGGGTGTAGAGGTGACTGGTGCGGTCCCGGATGTGCGTCCCTATCTTGCACATGCGTACGTTGCTGTTGCGCCACTACGCATTGCCCGTGGTGTGCAGAACAAGGTACTGGAGGCCATGGCCATGGCCAAGGCGGTTGTTGCCTCACCTGCAGCTGTGGAAGGCATAGAATTCAACAACCCTGCGGAGCTGCGGGTGGCGGATAGTGAGCAGCAGTTCGCGGAACAGGTTATTCAGTTTCTGTGCGATGACAAGCCTGCCGTAGCCCGGGATTCCAGGCAATGGATATCAGATAGATACGACTGGAATAACAATCTTTCCCGGGTAGGGGGCCTGCTTGAATGTCCATCGCCCTCGGGATATTTGCACGGGATTGCGGGTCGGCAAGCGGCTAACACGGAAGAGAAGTCTGCATGATCAGGAATTCCGAAACAGGCTCAAACAATATCCCGGGTGCAGAAGATGTCACTGCATCCTGGCGCTTTCCGGCTGCAATTGCATTGCTGGCAGTTTCCATTTTCATCGCGATTTACCATGCAACAGCATGGTCGATGATTACTGTCTGGGCAGAGTCAGATACATTTGCCCATGGCTTTTTAATCTTTCCCATCAGTGCTTTCCTGGTATGGCGAAAAAGGCATGAGCTCACCATGGTTCAGCCTGTGCCGGTCAGGTACGGGCCTGCAGTGCTGGTAATTCCGGGCTTGTGCTGGTTGCTGGGTTATGTCAGCGATATACAAGTGATTCAGCAGTTCTGTTTTGTTGCGACTATCATACTTCTGGTCTGGATCCTGCTGGGATGGAAGGTGGTAAAGCTGCTTGCTTTTCCCCTGGCTTTTCTCCTGTTCGCCGTGCCGTTTGGCAAGTTCCTGGTGCCATCCATGATCGATTTTTCCGCCTCGTTTGCTATCGGTGCCCTGCGCTTGACAGGCGTTCCGGTTTACGCGGATGGGGCCTCGTTCAGTACCCCGGGTACTAACTGGAAGGTTGTGGAGGTATGCAGCGGGATGCGTTACCTGATTGCCGCGCTTGTTGTCGGTACTCTGTATGCCTATATGAACTATCAAAGTCTGAAAAGGCGTCTTCTTTTCGTGTTAATAACCATTGTTGTGACACTGTTCGCGAGCGGTATGCGGGTTTATATCATCGTGATGCTCGGACATTTTGTTGATATGCGCTACGCCAAAGGGTTTGATCATCTGTTTATTGGCTGGGTGTTTTTTGGTGTAGTCGTGTTACTCCTGTTCTGGATCGGTTCCTTCTGGCGTGAGGATACGGGTGAGGACCGGGCTGGATATGCTGCAGTTACTCTGGCAGGACAGGGGCAAACGGTGCGCAAGCCGGAATGGGCAATGATCGGGGCGTTCTCGCTGCTGGTTATTGCAGTATGGCCTGTATTGGGCAGCTGGGTTCAGGCGCGGGCTGAATCGGATATGGACGTCAGCTTGCAGGTGCCTGCTGCCTCTGCCGGGTGGTCATTGTCGCCGGACCTGGTTGATGACTGGAAACCGCATTATACGGGTTATGACGTCGAGGTAAGCCAGACGTACCAGAAGGACGGTCGCAGGATAGGTGTGTATCTGCTCTACTACAAGGCGCAGAGACAGGGCGCTGAACTGGTCAACAGCCGCAACCGGATCGTCAAGTCCGGCAAATGGCGGAAAGTTGCCGACACTGAACAAAAGCCTGTTCGTGCCCCGGGGCTTGCCATCGATGTAATGAAGACAAAACTGTATTCGGCAAAACGCGAGTTGCTTGTCTATAACTGGAACTGGTTTGATGGTCAGTATATTTTCAGCCCCTATATGGCCAAGCTTATGGAGCTGAAAAGCAAGCTGCTCGGGAGGCAGTTGCCGGGTGCAGCGATAGTCATATTCACGGACTATCGGGAGGAAGGTGAGGTGGCTGAGCAGGCATTGCAATCCTTCATTGCAGACATGCTGCCGGCAATCGAGTACGAGCTCAATGAAGCAGCCAACCAGAATGGGCAGTTAGAATGACCCGGGTGGATAGCGATGTCGTGACACATCGCCCGCTCATTGCCCATGTCATTTACCGTCTTGATGTTGGTGGGCTGGAGAATGGTCTGGTAAATATTATCAACCGTACTCCGGCAGAACGTTATCGCCATGCCATTATAAGCCTGACAGATGTATCCGAATTCCAGCAACGCATTACCCGAGACGACGTCCCCTGTATCGCGCTCCACAAGCGCCCGGGTAACGACCTCGGGATGTTATGGAAACTCTGGCGCATATTTCGCGAGTTGCGTCCCGCAATCGTACACAGTCGCAACCTCGCGGCAATGGAAGCGCAACTTCCGGCCTGGCTGGCAGGTGTGCCCTGCCGTATACACGGCGAACATGGCCGTGACATTTTCGACCTGGATGGTACCAGCAGGAAATACCGGTGGGTGAGGAGGCTATACAAGCCCCTGGTGCATCGCTATGTCGCGCTGTCGCAGGAACTGAACGATTACCTGGGTGACCAGGTGGGCGTCGCGGAATCCAGACTGCGCCTGATCTGCAATGGCGTGGATGTCGAACGATTCAGGCCCCGGGGGGGAGAATGTCGTGAAGCGGTTCTTCCGCAAGGCTTCGCCGATCAGGACAGTCTGCTGATTGGTAGTGTGGGGCGCCTGGAGGCAGTCAAGGATCAACTGACCCTGGTGCGGGCTTTCAAAGAGCTTTGCCGGCAGCGGCCGGATGATAGCCGGTTGCGGCTGGTGTTGGTCGGGGACGGCTCCCTGCGGGGCAAGGTTGAGGAACTGGTGGCGCATGAGGGTATGCAGGACCGTGTGTGGCTGGCTGGCAGCCGGGAGGATGTACCCCGGTTGCTGTCGGCGCTGGATGTATTTGTCCTGCCCTCACTGGCAGAAGGCATCTCCAATACCATTCTTGAGGCCATGGCGTGTGGATTGCCGGTTGTGGCAACGCGTGTGGGTGGCAACGAGGAACTGTTGTGTGAAGATGAAACCGGATTTCTGGTCCCGCGTGCAGACCCGCTGGCCATGGCGGCGGCCCTGCTCAACTATGTTGATCATACAGCCCTGCGTACTGCCCACGGGGCGGCAGCAAGAACGCGTGTCGAAGACACATTCAGCATTGCCCGCATGGTAAGCCGTTACCTGGAAGTTTATGATGAACTGTACCGGCAGCGGTGCTTGAAATCCGGGGGGCAGCGCCGCAAGGGCAGGGAAGTGCCGGGACTAAACAAGCCATGAGGCAGATGCACAAATCATGTGTGGCATAGCGGGGATATTCGATACCAGGGAGCAGCGCCCCATCGATGAGGGGCTGTTGTCCCGCATGAACCAGGTCCAGTTTCATCGTGGTCCTGACGAAGGTGGCGTCCACATTGAACCCGGACTGGGGCTGGCGCACCGCCGTTTGTCCATCATTGACCTTTCCAATGGTCACCAGCCGTTGTTCAATGAGGATCACTCGGTTGTGGTGGTATTCAACGGCGAGATCTACAATTTCCCGGCGCTGACCGAGAAATTACTCGCCGCCGGCCACCAGTTCAGAACACATTGTGATACCGAGGTTATCGTTCACGCCTGGGAAGAGTGGGGAGAGGCCTGTGTGGAGCGATTTCGTGGCATGTTCGCGTTTGCCATATGGGATCGCAATCGTCGCACACTGTTTCTTGCCCGCGACCGCCTGGGAATCAAGCCACTGTATTACGCACTGCTTGCAGACGGCAGGCTTTTGTTCGGCTCGGAACTCAAGGCCCTGCTGGAGTGCGATGCCCTGCCGCGGGTGATCGATCCCCGTGCGGTGGAAGACTATTTTTCCTACGGTTATGTGCCGGACCCGCGTAGCATATTCCGGGATGTACACAAACTCGAGCCGGGGTATACCCTGACGGTGCAAACGGGCCAGGAGGAGTTACGGCCCCGCCAGTACTGGGACGTCCCGTTTACATCCAACGGCGTACAAAATGAAGCCGACGCCCGGGAAGGCCTCATTGAACAGCTGCGCGAGGCGGTGGATATGCGTCTGATTGCCGAGGTTCCATTAGGCGCGTTTCTGTCAGGCGGGGTGGATTCCAGTGCCATTGTGGCGCTCATGGCCGGGTTGTCGGAGAAACCCGTCAGTACCTGTTCCATATCCTTCGGTGATCCTGCTTTTAATGAGGCCCACTACGCAGCGCAGGTCGCGGAACAGTTCGCGACCGATCATCAGGTGGAAGAGGTCGATCCAGACGATTATGCACTGATTGACCGGTTGGCCGGATTGTACGATGAACCCTATGCCGATAGTTCTGCCATGCCGACCTACCGGGTGTGTGAGTTGGCCCGAAAGCGCGTTACCGTGGCCCTGTCGGGGGACGGTGGCGATGAGAATTTTGCCGGGTACCGGCGCTATCGCTGGCACATGTATGAGGAGCGTCTGCGCAATCTGATGCCGCGTGGTCTGCGCAAGCCGCTGTTCGGCGCACTGGGCAGCCTGTATCCAAAGATCGATTGGGCGCCGCGTATTTTCCGTGCCAAATCAACCTTCCAGGCAGTGGCGAGGGATGCGGTAGAAGGCTATTTCCATAACTTCTCGATCCTGCCCGATATCCTGCGGCAGCAACTCTACACGGCCGGGTTCCGGAAACAGCTTGATGGCTACCATGGTATCGAGGTGTTTAACCGGTACCTGGAACAGGCGCCGGAACATCCGCTGTCGATGGTGCAGTACCTGGACATGAAAACCTATCTTGCGGGTGACATCCTTACCAAGGTGGACCGCGCCAGCATGGCGCATGCCCTGGAAGTGCGAGTGCCGATCCTGGACCACAGGTTTGTGGAGTGGGTGTCAGGACTTCCACCCGCAATGAAATTGTCCGGTGGTGAGGGTAAGTACATCTTCAAACGTGCACTTGAGCCACACTTGAGCAAGGAAATTCTGTACCGTCGCAAGATGGGTTTTGCCGTTCCCCTGGCCGGCTGGTTTCGGGGGCCGTTGCGTCAGCGTATCCGTGACGCCCTGCTGGGCCCTACGTTAGCTGATATGGGGATATTTGATACAGATTTCCTGGAGGCCCTGCTGGACCAGCACCAGTCGGGACGCCGGGATCACAGTGCCGCGCTGTGGGCCCTGCTCATGTTTGAAGCCTTTGTGCGTAACAGCCTGAACCACCGGCAAGCTCCGCCTGTTGCAGTAGCAGGGTGACGGCATGCGTATCCTGCATATCCTCGATCATTCCATTCCGCTGCATAGCGGTTATACATTCCGGACCCGCAATATATTGCAGGAACAGCGTGCATTGGGCTGGGAAACTGTGCACGTCACCGGCAGCAAACACCTGAATCCCGCGGGGCAGGAAGAAGATGTTGAAGGATTCCATTTCTACCGTACACAGGCTTCTGAAGGATTTCTTGACAGATTGCCGGTACTGAACCAGCTGGCAGTGGTCAATACGCTGTCTGCCCGGCTGGAAGAGGTTGTGGAAAAAGAAAGCCCCGATATCCTGCACGCACATTCTCCAAGCCTGAATGGCCTGGCGGCGCTCAGGATCGGACGCAGACACAGGATTCCTGTGGTCTATGAGTGTCGTGCATTCTGGGAGGATGCAGCCGTGGATCACGGTACCAGCAGTGAGTGGGGACTGCGCTATCGATTGACGCGTGCACTGGAGACGCGGGTATTCAAGCAGGCCAATGCAGTAACCACGATTTGTGAGGGTCTGCGTCGCGATATTCTTGCACGGGGCATCCCCCCCGAGAGGGTGACTGTCATTCCAAATGCAGTCGATATCGGGCGCTTTAATACAGATCGGCAAGTGGACCCGGAACTGGTTCTGCGGCTGGGGCTGGAAGGTACACAGGTGCTTGGGTTTATCGGTTCATTCTATGCCTACGAGGGTTTGTCACTGTTAATCGAGGCCATGCCCCGGGTTCTGGCCCAGATGCCTGATGTGCGGCTGCTGCTGGTTGGCGGCGGCCCTCAGGAAGACGCTTTACATCAACAGGCAGACGAGCTTGGAGTCGGCGACAGGATCGTGTTCACCGGCCGGGTGCCGCATGATCAGGTGCAAAAGTATTATGACCTGGTGGATATCCTTGTATACCCGCGTCTGCCCATGCGCCTCACCGAACTGGTTACGCCTCTGAAGCCACTGGAGGCGATGGCGCAGGGTCGAATAGTCCTTGCATCGGACGTGGGTGGTCACAAGGAACTGATACGCGATGGCGAAAACGGGACCCTGTTCTGCGCAGGAGATTCGGAATCACTGGTGGAATCCATTCTGATGATATTGCAGCATCCGGACGAATGGCCGCGCATGCAATCGTGCGGAAGAGAATTCGTGGAACGGGAGCGCAACTGGCCGGCAAGCGTGGCTGGTTACAAAACCGTTTATGAGCGCCTGGTATAGACCCCTGTTCATCTCCAACCCAAAAAGCTGCTCTGTAGCCTGAAAGTTATAGAAACATGAACCGCGAAATACTGGATCGGATTGTGCGCGAGGGAAACCGGATTTTTCCCACTGGTGGAAAAGCCACAGTCGGGAAAATCAATGAGTTCGTCAACCCCGGATCAACAACATACCGGGTAGAACTGTTCCTCGGCGAAGAAAGGCGTTCAATCTATGTAAAAATACTGATTCCCGGACGCGGCGAAACTGAAAAGATTAAGGAAGATGTAGTCAAGGAATACGAAACGCTCAGCCGCCTTTACGATGGTTTCTCGGGCATGTCGCATATTTCTGTGGTTCGACCAGTTGCTGTTTTTCCTGAATACAGGGCAATTGCGACTGAGGAGGCGCCCGGGCCAACGCTGCAGCATCGACTGGCCAGGGCAACAAGGCCCTGGGCATCCAGCCATGATTCAGACAAGGCCGGCAGGTGCTGCTATCTTGCGGGAAAATGGCTGAACAAATTTCAGCAATTGACATACCGGGGGAATGGTCCCTTCTCAGCAGGGGACATGGTGGATTATTGCAATGTACGGCTGCGTGATCTTGGGTCAAGGCCTGAAAGTGGTGTCAATGACAGCTTTCGGAAAAAGATATCCGGTTATATAGAGGAGATGTCCAGACAGGCAGCTCAGCAGGAGAACACCGTTGCTGGTTGTCATAATGACTATGCGCCGCATAATATGATTGCACAGGATAACCACCTGTGCGTGCTGGACCTGGGTTTTTTCAGTTACGACTCGACGATTTTTGATGTATGCCGTTTTTGGCATCGTCTGGAAACATTCAAGGCAGATCCCCTGGTCTCCGACCGTCGAATAACAGATTATCAGGAGAGTTTTCTGCTGGGCTATGGACAAAGGGTAGACAGAGGTGTCAGTGCATTCAGGCTTGCCGAGTGCCGCTTTGTCCTTTCAAGTATGTGTACCCTTTTGAAGGGCAGCCCCCGGTCTTTTGTAAGAAGGCAGCTTGATTCTCACTTGTACAGAACGTATTTGAGCTGGTTGAAGAAGGAGTGTGCGAATTTTTAACTGCGCCCTGGAACCGACCCCTGTTCGATTCAGTAAACCGTGAGATTATTCGATCACGATCATGTGTGAGCATCAAGCCAGACTAGTGGTATTTTCCAGTCTTTTCCCGCATTCAGGTGCGCCGAACACAGGTGTATTCATCCGTGAGCGAATGTTTCGGGTCGGAGAAGTGCTGCCGATCACCGTGGTTTCTCCACAGCCCTGGTTCCCGGGGCAAGGTCTGATTCGCAAGTTCAGGCCGTATTTCAGGCTGCCAGCTCCAAAACAGGACATACAGCAAGGGATAACAATACTGTATCCGCGCTTCCTGTCTGTGCCCGGTTTTTTCAAGCAATTTGACGGTCTCTCCATGGCGTTGAGGACCTATCCGCTATTGCGAAGGCTCCGCAAACAGACAGGCTTTAATGTCCTGGATGCACACTTTGCCTATCCTGATGGCTATGCTGCCACGTTGCTGGGTAAATGGCTCAAGGTGCCGGTGACTATCACAATGCGCGGTACAGAGATGCCGCACAGCAAGAATGCAAAACTGCGTCCTCTGCTGGTCAGTGCCCTGCTGCTTGCAACTCGCCTGTTTTCGGTTTCCGAATCCCTGCGTCAGCATGCTATTGCGCTTGGCGTTGAACCCTCCGGGATCCGCGTGGTGGGTAATGGTGTTGATACAGATAAGTTCTGTCCTGTGGACAGGGCGGCAGCCAGAAGAAGATTTGGCATCCCGCTGCATGCAAAGGTAATGGTATCTGTTGGAGCGCTGGTAGAGCGCAAGGGATTTCACCGGGTCATAGAGATCCTGCCGGAGTTACTTAAATCCGAGCCCGGTCTGCATTATCTTGTTGTCGGTGGCGCGAGCCCGGAAGGTAACTGGCGCACAGAGCTGGAGCAGCGGGTCAGGGAACTCCATTTGGACAAGCAGGTTCACTTTCTAGGTGCCATGCCTTCAACGGAACTCAAGTGGCCGCTTTCGGCGTCTGATGTGTTCGTGCTTGCCACAAGCAATGAAGGCTGGGCCAATGTCTTCCTGGAAGCGATGGCCTGCGGTCTCCCTGTCATTACCACGGATGTTGGTGGTAATCCGGAGGTTGTAAGTCGACCGGAACTGGGTGCTGTCGTACCGTTTGGCAATCAGGAGGCGCTTCGTGAGGCACTATGCAACGCACTGGAACAGGCCTGGGACAGTGCGCAGATTCGCGCCTATGCCGAAGAAAATGCCTGGGATACCAGGGTGGCATGTCTGACTGAGGAATTCGATCAGATAGTGACGGCGGATCGTCAGACTGCCGGGGAGGTCAGGCGCAAATGATCAGACCTCTGCTTGCCCGGCACCTGATCTATCCGTTCCATGAACGCCTCATGAAACGACCTACGTTTGGCTATCTTTCGGAACTCGAGGACAGTCAATGGCTGACACGTGCAGAACTCGAGAAGCTGCAGGAAAAGAAACTGACCGACTTGCTCAAGTCGGCTTGTGCACACACACCCTGGCACCGGGAACGAATCCTGGCAGCGGGCATCGATCCCAATGGCGATGTGACGCTGGAAGACCTGCGCACGCTGCCTGTCATGGATAAACAGGATGCAGCCACACACGGTGACCAGATGGTATGGCACGCTGTGCCGGGTGGTACCTTCAAATACAATACCGGTGGATCCAGTGGCCAGCCGCTGATCTTCCATTATGGCCGCCGGCGGCAGGCCTCGGATGCAGCGGGCCGCATGCGGGCCCGGCGCTGGTGGGGTGTCGAGCCTGGCGACCCGGAAGTCTATCTGTGGGGTGCGCCGGTAGAGCTGGACAAGATCGATCGGGTGAAGACATTGCGTGATCGCCTGTTGAATCAACTGGTACTCAATGCCTTTGAAATGTCACCTGCCAGCATGGATGCCTATGCGAAGGCAATCCAGTCCTGCCAGCCCTGCTGCATCTATGGCTATGCCAGTTCGCTGGCGCTGTTCGCCGCCCATGTGATCGAGCGGTCAATCAGGTTCAGACTGCCTCGATTGAAAGTCGTATGCACCACAGGCGAACCACTGTTCGAACATCAACGGCAGCTGATTGGCATGGCCTTCCAGGCCCCGGTGGCGAACGAATTCGGCAGCCGTGATATCGGTTTTACTGCCCATGAGACGCCTGAAGGTCAGATGCTGCTGATGAGTGAAAGCATCATCCTGGAAGTGCTGGATGCACAGGACCGGCCCGTAGCGCCAGGTGAAACGGGAGAAGCCGTAATGACGGCGCTCGAATCCCATGCGCAGCCCTTTATCCGCTACCGGACGGGTGACATGGTACGGGTCTCGGGCGATACCTGCCGGGAAGGGCGAGGGCTGCATGTTATCGGGGAGGTGCATGGCCGTATGACAGACTTTATCGTGCGCTCAGACGGTACGATCATGCATGCCCTCGCCGTCATATACGTGCTGCGCGAGGTGGCAGGTGTCGCAGAATTCAAGATCGTGCAACACACGCTGGATGATCTTGAGGTGTTGGTCGTTCCGGATGCCGGTTGGCAGGAAACCGGGAAAGACCGGATCGTGGCCGGGTTGAAGAAACGGCTGGGCGAAGACGTCCACATCGATCTTCGGCTGGTCGAGAGTATCCCACCCGAGGCCTCCGGCAAGCATCGCTATGTGGTCAGCCATGTGGCACTCCCGGCGGCTCTTAAGATGGCTATCAAGTAGCCGATAATCTGACAATAAACTGAAATCCGCAGATATGAATATCGTCAAGCTGGCCTCGCTGCCGTTCCGCTATCGTCCCTGGCAACCACGCCATGCCAGGCTTATCGCTGCCGACATTTTCAGGACGGCTGGCGGGCAGCAACTGGAACACCGGATCCATTTGCAGGGTGCTATCGAGTGGCTCTGCCGGGCTCAGAACGCGAGGGACGGCAAGCATGATGATGGGGGTGTGTCTGCCGGCTGGAGTTTCGAGGACGGCTGGCTACCCGGTTACCCGGAGACCACGGGCTATATTATCGAAACGTTTCTCGCCGCTGCGGATATTCTTCAGCGACCGGAACTGGTTGGGCGTGCGAGGCGAATGATCGACTGGGAACTTTCCATTCAACTGTCTGACGGCGCGTTTCCCGGGCATTTCGGCGAGGCAGGCAGCAGACCGGTTATCTTCAATACGGGGCAGATCATGCATGGACTGGTCGCCGGGTATACCCGACTGGGGCGGGAAGAATGCCTGGAGTCGGCCGTGCGGGCCGGCCACTGGCTCAGACAGCAGCAGGATGATGATGGCTGCTGGCGAAAATTTGAGCATAATAATTTTCCTCACGTTTACAATACACGTGCTACCTGGGCATTGCTGGCAACGGGTTTGCTGGCCGGGGACAAGGATTTGGTCGTGGCCGCGAAACGCAACCTGGAATGGGCGCTTACACAACAAACAGGTTCCGGATGGTATGCCACCAATGCCTTTGATCCATCCCGTTCACCGTTCACCCATACCATCGCGTATGCGATCCGCGGGTTCCTTGAATCCGGGCAATTGCTTGATGAGGATCGCTATCTGCATTCTGCCCTCAAGGCGGGCAAGGCAATGGCGGGTGTACAGCGCGAGGATGGTTGGCTTGCAGGTACCTACAAGGATGGCTGGGTAGCGGATGCCAGCTACTGTTGTCTCACGGGCCTGGCACAGATGAGCCTGAACTGGATACGGCTCGCGCAGATCACCGGAGATGACAGTTTCCGCAACCATGCGCAGGCGGGGCTGGCCTATATCAAGGCAACCCAGAAGCTGGAGGATTCGGATGATGCGGTGCGCGGTGGCATCGCCGGCTCCTTTCCCATCTGGGGAGATTATTCCCGCTTCGAGTACCCGAATTGGGCGGCAAAGTTTTTTTCCGACGCACTGATGATGGATTTGACTGATGCGGCAGTGCCGCCAGTCCCGGTAGTTGAGAGCGTGCAATAGCTTGGACAGGCTTCGGATTATGGTTCTTTGTGGCCGTTCGCCGCGGCATCTTTATGTGGCCAACGCATTGTGTCAGGCCGCAGAGGTGCTTGCCATTGTGCAGGAGACCGGCAGCGAGTGGGACATGCGAAAACTTTTCAGGATATTGCGGCCAGATAATTTTTTTCGTAAATCGTGGCGCTGGCTCAGGGATCGTCGGCGTTATTACGGCAATCCTGAGGCAAGATATTTTTTTGCTGAAGAAGCATCGAAGCTGGGTCAACCGGAGCTGGTCAATGAAGTGCCTTATATCAATCACCCGGACGTGGTGCAGCTTGCCAATAAACTGAAGCCTGACCTGATTGCTGTATTCGGCACATCGCTCATCAGGGGTGATTTGCTGCAAAAAGGCCGGCTCGGTATCGTTAATTTGCACGGCGGATTGTCACCGCAGTACCGGGGTGCCGATTGCACTTTCTGGGCGCTTTTCAACAAGGAGCCGGAGAAAATAGGTTGCACGCTGCATTTCATCGATGCGGGTATTGATACGGGTCGGTTGATTGCGCATATAAGCCCGCAGGTGCGTCCCGATGACGATGAGTTGACCCTGTTCTGGCGGAGTGTAAAAGAAAGTGCAAATGTATATGCCGAGTTGATGCGACGTCTCGCATGTGGCGAGAGTCTGGGGGCGCCCCAGCATGATATGGGATGCCTCTATCAGGTAAAACAGCGTGGCTTGCGCCACGAACGCAAGGTCGAGCAGATGTTGGCTGAGGGGCTGTTGCATGGTCGGGAACTGGGGTTGAGGATCAGATGGTTCCCGGCAGAATAGTGCAGAACCAGGCAATAACAAGGTTTTATTGCCCTGGCGTGCACGGGTTATGGAAATGCAGGGGCTGGAGATATTCCAGGATTGTGAAAGCACTTCGTCTTTTTATACTGATCCGGCATTACAGTAGCTTTCTGCTGGCAGAGCCAAACTGATAACGGTACCTGTATCATGCGCGATATCGTCCTGACAGCAATATTTTTCGGCATGCTTCCGTTCGTGTTTTCAAGGCCATTTGTCGGTATTTATATCTGGAGTTGGCTGGGGTTCATGAACCCACACCGACTGACATATGGCTTCGCCTATGAATTCCCTTTTGCCCAGATTGTTGCGATTGTTATTCTGGGTTCGATGTTGAAGTCAAAGCAACCCATGCGAGTACCCTGGACACGTGAAACAGTACTGCTGCTGATTTTCATAGCGTGGATGCTGTTTACTACCTTTTTTGCCTTCAACAGCGATGGAGCGTGGGAGCAGTGGGACAAGGTCTGGAAAATTCAGTTAATGCTTTTTGTCACTCTAATGCTGATTGATACAAAACAAAAGCTCGATTGGCTGGTTTGGGTAATCGTGTTGTCCCTGGGGCTATATGGTGTAAAAGGCGGGATATTTACGATCGTAACTGGTGGAGCATTCCGCGTGCAAGGGCCGACGGGTTCCTTCATAGGGGGTAACAACGAGATAGGACTGGCCCTGATCATGACGATACCGTTGATGCGCTATCTGCAGTTGCAGGCAAAGAAAGTATGGATACACCAGGGTGTGACTGTGGCAATGTTACTTACGGGTATCGCTGTCATCGGTACCCAGTCCCGGGGGGCCTTGGTAGGAATGGTAGCCATGGGGACCTTTTTGTGGTTAAAAAGCCGCAACAGGCTTTTCACCTTGTTATCCATTCTTGTTGTTGTTGGTGCCCTGGCTGCTATCATGCCGCAGGAATGGTATGACCGCATGGGCACAATAGAGCTCTACCAGGAGGACCGTTCGGCGCTGTCGCGTATCAATGCCTGGGGGATGGCATACAACATAGCAGCCGCCCGAATAACCGGAGGTGGATTCGAAGCCTTCTATCCCTGGGCCATCAGACAGTACGCGCCGGATCCAACGATGGGCGCTGATGCGCACAGCATATACTTCGAGATTTTGGGCGAACACGGTTTTATCGGGTTCACCATGTTCATGCTGCTTGCCTGGTTTACATGGAATACCGGAAACCATGTCCGGCGCATGAACAGGAGCAGACCCGAAACAAAGTGGGCCGCAGATCTGGCTGCCATGATTCAGGTCAGTTTGATCGGATACGCCGCATCCGGCGCCTTCCTGGGGCTCGCGTATTTTGATTTATATTACATACTCATTGCCATCATGGTGATATGCAAGATGAAGAGTATGGAAGAGCTTGCGCGCCTGGACGTTGTGCCTGGAAAAGGTATAACTGAACCTGGCAAACGACCTATGCATGAGACTGATGCACTGGTAAAAAATTAATAACGTGTATAGTCCGTATCAGGCAAAACTGCAGATGCAAGACACTACCGAAAGCGTGAGTCGCATGCCAGAACCAGAAAGCAGTAATAATAAAAAGACAATAACATTATATACGATAATTGCTTTCTTCTCGTTTGCATTCATCTACTCACAGTACATGGACGGGCTGAACACCTCAGGCCTGTCTGGAGGGTTATCTCTTTATATTGACTTCTCATGCTGGCTGCATTTCCTGACTTTCTCGTCAATTGCATTTCTGGTTGTTTATTTTGTTGAAAGAATTCTGGAGCGAAGAAATAAACTGCGGCTGGTGTTATTTGCCGTTACCGGCTCTCTGTTAACGATTTATCTCTATGTAGACAGCAAGATCTACAGCACAATGAATCTGCATATTAACCGGTTCGTAATCGAGGCCCTTATGCAGGAAGATGCTCTGAATGAGATTGGAGTATCACCGAAACTTCTGATTTTGACGGTATTGCCAGTATTCCTTTTTCTCGCTGCTCACTTCCTGATTTCACCACTGTCGAGGCTTCCGGTCGCAACAGTTAAGTTTGGCAGAAGGAATATTGTAATATTTTTTCTTGTGCTGGCTGCGCTTGTTGGTATCGACAAGTTATTGTTTTCCTATTTTTATTTCAAGGCACAACCATTCGTATTCCAGTTAAGGGAAGCCCCGCCAGCGTATCTTGTGCCTCACCCCTATCACATCAGCAAGTTATATGGTTATTTGCTCGGGAAAGATCCGAAGACAAGTTTCACCGAGCCGTTGGGTAGAGGTGCGGTTGCTTCTGAATCAGAACATCTGGATTACCCGGTCAATCCGCAAGGCGACGACATTGCAACAATCCACGATTACAATATCGTGATGGTAGTGATCGAAAGTCTCAGACAACAGAATGTCGATTCACAAACAGCCCCTTTTTATACAAAACTGGCCAAAGAAACTATAGAGGCAAATAATCATTACACCGGTGGCAATACAACGCATTTCGGCATTTTTTCGCTGCTTTATGGCCTGAACCCCTATTATTTTCATGATTTCCGGCTCAGCCAGGTGCCCCCTGTCGGGATATCCCTGCTCAGGGAAAATGGATATTCGGTTTATTCAACCACGGCAAGAACCATGCGCTGGTATGACATGGATAAATTCATGCTGGGGAAGAATCCGGATACTTTCATTCCAAAGGATGGTGAGAACTACGAGAGAGACAAACAGGTAACTGACAGGAGTATTGAAATTGCCAGGGACCATGAGAAAACCGGGAAGCCATATCTAAACTTTATACTTTACTATACAACGCATGCTGACTATGAACATCCGGACGCACACACGATATTTGAGCCGGAGATAAAAGGAAGAGTGGATTATTCTGACAAGGAATTAAGAGGCAGAGACAGGCAGAAACTGGTTAACAGGTATAAGAATGCCATCCATTATGTGGATTCTGAACTTGAGCGACTGGTTACCGGGTTACGAAAAACCGGGGCCTGGGATAATACTATCCTGATAGTTACCAGTGATCATGGCGAGGAATTCTTCGAAGAAAACAGTTTCGGCCACAACTCAAATCTTAATGAATATCAGATGAGAGTGCCTCTATTAATGCATATACCAGGTAAGGGAAATGGCGATATCGAAAAGCTCACCTCTCACATGGATGTTATGCAAACTGTTCTTGGGGAGATATTCAATACAACAATTGAAGAGATGCCATTTCAGGGCAGAAATATTCTGTCAGATGATGCTGGTGTCGTTTATGTCGCGAAGGCGCATTATCAGAGGCCCGGCGCATATGCAATACTGGGTGATGAACAGAGGGTCGACGTTAATTTGCATGGTGGTTTCCTGGAAATAGAATCAGTGTCATCCGAAGGGGAGGCGAGTAAGGATGGTGATAGTGAGATGCGTCACGGAATGATCGGTTTGCTGAAGCAAATACAGGAACTGAGAAAATGACCGACGTGCCGGTACCGGCTTGACGGCAGCGCCTGCCAGTTTGGCTTCAAGCCACGAATGTTGTGATTTTAAAAACCCGGTTACAGAGATTCTCACACAGAAAATTTATCTTCATATAGTTACACAGGGTGTTTTTCCAATGTGTGCACCATTCGGGAATTTCTATGATATTGGCTGAGTACGCCACTTCAGAACTCACTATATGACGACTTCAGCTACAACTGCCGTATCAACCAGTGGGAAAGGTCTGATTATCGGCCTCCTGGTGTTGCTTGGCGTAGAGTTATACCTGCACAACGATGACTTTCTTTATCGTTACCGCTCGGTTTTTGCAGTGGGGCGGGCGGCTGACAAAATCACCCACGTAGTAGAGGTGCAGCCAACCATCGTGTTTATGGGTAACAGCCGGGTGGACAACGGGGTTGAACCGGAACTGGTATCTTCCATTCTGAACCTGCGTCGGGGAGAGGTTTTTAACCTCGGCATTCCTGGACAGAACACTCGCGTGCTTTCCGGCGTGGTGCGTGAACTGGAACGCAGGGGTGCGTTATCGGCAGTCCAGTTGCAATGCGTCATGATTGGCCTGGATGCCACCTTTTTTTACCCGGCAGATGAACTGAACTATTCTGTATTTTTTGCTGATCGCTGGGAGATGGCTGCCGCCGGCGAGTACCGTGATCTGCTTTCGTCGGTGTTCCGGCTATGGGGCTTCTCGCCCAATCTTAAAGGGTTGCGGGAGCCTGCGCGTATACAGGACTTTATTGCGGCTACACTGACCGACCGGGATCCCTGGGGTGGCAGCGTCCAGGATAATCTGGGCTTTCGCGCCAAGCACGAGCGACTGACCCCGGCGCAGAGCAACGAGGTGCCGGAGCAAGAGGCGCCAGGGGCGCTGGACATCCAGGCCCGTGTCTACCTGCTTGCTGCCATCGACCGGCTGCTGGCGCGTGGCATCAGTGTGGGCGTGTTTTTTACGCCGCAGTACAGACGCAGCAATGAGTTCGAGTGGAACGGACCGGGTAGTGATACCTACAGACAGTTGCTGGCAGACATCCAGGACCGGGGTGTGGCGCTGGTTCACGTGGCGGATCTGGGAACGTACGGGGCTGATCTGTTCTCGAATCCGGGTCACCTGAACGAGGCGGGGGCCCGCCGCTATTCCACCGCGCTGGCGCAGGCCATGCATGGCCGGTGCCCCGCTACTGGTGCAACGCAGTGATCTTCAGCAGCTTCTCCTTCATCCTGTTTTTTCTGGCGTTGCTGGCGATTTACGCCCGGTTGACCTCGGTCAAGCAGCGTTCCGGGCTCCTGCTGGCGGGCAGCATCCTTTTCTATGCGTCATGGGAACCTGTTTATCTGCTCCTGCTTGGCAGTTCCCTGCTCATTAATCACCGGCTGTATCTTCACATCCTGGAGCGGCGGTCCCGCTCCTGGGTTTTGCTGGGCATTGTCATCAACCTGGCGGTGCTGGGAGCGTTCAAATATCTCGGCCTGGTATTCGAGACCGGGTCCTGGTTTGCGCATCTGTTCGATAACAGTGTAGTAGTGGCCCGGCCCGAATGGGCGAACTGGGTGCTGCCCCTGGGGATCAGCTTCTTCACGTTCCAGATGCTCAGTGCGCTTATCGATGCGTACCGCGGGGAGTGGAAGCGGGCGGTGGGCTTTCGCGAGTGGTGCCTGTACGTGACCTTCTTCCCGCAACTGATTGCCGGGCCCATCGTGCGGCCTCACCAGCTTTTCGATCAACTGGAGGGGCTCCGACCACTGTCGTCTGCCAATCTGAGGATCGGGGCAGTGATCTTTGCAGGCGGGCTCATCAAGAAATCCGTGTTTGCCGACAACCTTGGCCCTATCGTAGACCGACTGTATTCCCATCCGGAGCAACTGGATTTCTTTCTGTCCTGGCTCGCCACCACAGCGTTCGGGATGCAGATTTACCTGGATTTTTCCGGGTACAGTGAGATGGCTATCGGGTTGGCCTGGATGCTGGGTATAACGTTACCGCGGAACTTCCTGTACCCCTATATCAGTCGCAACTTCAGCGAGTTCTGGACTCGCTGGCACGTGACACTGTCGTGCTGGCTGCGGGACTATCTGTACATCCCTTTGGGGGGGTCGCGTTGTTCCCTGTCACGCACCTACCTCAACCTGATGGTTACCATGCTGCTGGGCGGATTGTGGCACGGGGCTGGCTGGACATTCGTATTTTGGGGTTTTCTGCACGGTAGTTATCTGGTCATTTATCACGCCCTGTCGCGTCTGTATGGCGCCTGGGGATTGGTGCGGGATCAGGGGCCGGGGCGCATTCTGTCCCTGCTGGGGTGGCCGCTGACCTTCGCGCTCACTTCGTTCACCTGGGTGTTTTTCCGCGCGCCATCCTTCGAGCGCGCCTGGACCACAAGCGGGACCATGCTGGGCCTGCTACACCCTGTCGGGGCACTGATCAGTGTGCGGACGTACGAGGTGGCGATGATCCTGGGTACCTTCGGACTGGTGCTGATGGAGCCGCTGATTGTGGGCTGGTTCGAGAAGAAGGGCGTTGATTGGTGGTGGGTGAAGGTGCCATTCGCTGTACGTGGTTTTGCCTATGCGGGCGTAACACTATTCGTGGTGATTATGGGCGGACACACCCAGAAGTTCATTTACTTCGATTTTTGATCACCCGGAAGAAATCGTGCAGGAAATGCTGTTTTACAGAAGTGGCTTCCGGCCGGTGGAGTATTCACTATTATTCTGTCATGGACGATACAGGTTGAGCTTGTTCTGTTGCAGCCGAACGCAGGGAAAAGCGCATGCAGATGGTATACCTGTATCCGGTTTCTTCACTCATCAGGTTGGAATATTTATCAACAGTCCTGTCTTTGACTGGAGCGTAACGTTATGACAATATTAATGTTTTGTGGATAACGTGCCGATATTTACAAGGCTGCGTGCAAGCGCTCCTGGCGCTTTGTCATACTCTTCAAGATTAAGGCTCAGAGGTATTTGATTGGATAAGATACCGGGATTCGATACCGATGTTGCCGGGCGGCCGCTGATTGGGCCGGAGCCGGAGAGTCTGTATGCATACGGTGATCTTATCCGG
The DNA here is from genome assembly GCA_029860045.1 of Gammaproteobacteria bacterium. Taxonomy (GTDB): domain Bacteria; phylum Pseudomonadota; class Gammaproteobacteria; order UBA9214; family UBA9214; genus UBA9214. Next base: position 62,271 of record JAOUBY010000003.1, read on the forward strand.
CGCACCGAACAGCTTATCCTGACCCAGTTTGGCAGGGGTTTGGTATCGGGTACCACGCACACCTGTCTGGGACAGGAGTTGTGCCAGATGGCTGTTGTGCGCGCCCTCGTGCATCCGGACGATGTCGTGCTTTCCAATCATCGTAACCATGGACATTTTCTCACTTACTCGGGTGAGTTTACCGGCCTGGTGGCAGAGGTCATGGGTCGGGAGGCCGGCGTTTGTGGTGGTCACGGTGGTAGCCAGCATCTGGCTTACAGGCATTTCCACAGCAACGGTGTTCAGGGTGGCATGTCAGGCATTGGCGTCGGGCTGGGACTGGCCAGAAAGCTGGACGATAGCGAAAGTATCGTCGTGGTCATGCTTGGCGACGGAACCCTGGGTCAGGGTCTCCTGTATGAGAGCCTGAACCTTGCCTCGGTCTGGGATATCCCCATACTGTTCGTAGTAGAAAACAACGGCATTGCGCAAACAACTGACACCTCCAGCACCATAGGCGGAAGCATCGAAGGGCGGGGTAAGGCATTCGGCTTGTCTACCTGGCGCCTTGATGATGCCGATCCGCTATTGTTTGAACAGGTAGAGAAGGTCGTCGAGGAAGTCCGGCACAGCAACAGACCCGGTTTCCTTATTATTGACACCAGGCGCCTGGGACCGCACAGCAAGGGTGACGATTTGCGCCCGGAGAGTGAGAAGCAGGCGATCATCCAGCGCGATCCGCTGACCGCACTCGGGCAGCGCTTGCCGGAACAGACCCGGTTAGCCATAGAAGAACTCAACCAGACCTTTATTCGGGAGGTAGAGGCTGCAGCAACTGCTTCTCCGGATGCTTGTTTCGCAGACCCGCCCAGACACATTTTTTCCTGTACAGATATGGAACCCGAAGGGACGGGAAACATATCGTCCATGGGCGGGCAGAGTGAAAACGTCAGAACACACCTGAACAGGGCCCTGCACCATTTACTTGAGACCTCGGATAAAACGATCGTACTGGGGGAGGATCTTCACGATCCTTACGGAGGGGCCTTCAAGGTGACTGAAGGTCTCACTTCGAAGTTCTCCGGGCGGGTGTTTTCAACGCCGATTAGCGAGGCGGGAATCACGGGTGTCTCGATCGGATTGTCCGTTGCCGGTTATCGTCCGGTGATGGAAGTCATGTTTGCAGACTTTCTGACGCTCTGCATGGACCAGTTGTACAACCATGCAGTCAAGTTCCCGGGGGTATTCAGGGATGTAGAGGTCCCTCTGGTGATCCGTGCGCCCAGCGGCGGAGGGCGCGGCTACGGCCCGACCCACAGCCAGAGTCCGGAAAATATTTTTACCTCGGTTCCTGGCCTCACCGTTGTCTTTGGCAGTCACCGGCATGACGTGGCCGGCCTGCTGGTCAATGCCACTAACGCGTGGCGATACCCGGTATTGTTTCTGGAACACAAACTGCTTTATGCGCAAAATCAGGATCCGGGTGAATTCGTGCCTCTGGATACCGATGCGGACGATGTGGCAACCCAGCTTTTCCCTACCCTGATCAGGCGCCGTGAAAGGCCTGACATTACCATCCTGACCTATGGCGGCATGCTGCCTCTGGTTGAAAAAGTGGCCGGATACCTGGAAGAGGAGGAGGAACTCGAGGTGGAGATTGTGGTACCCGCCTTGTTGTCGCCGCTACCGAGAGCCAGTCTGATCGCACACCTGGGAGGCAGTCCGCGGCTGGCCATCGTGGAGGAGGCGCATGATGATTTCGGGGTCGGTGCCGAAATCCTGGCCAGCCTGATGGAGGCCGGTTCTGGTGTTCGTGCCATCAGAATCGGTACCCCGCCGGTCCCCATCTCCTCTGCACGCAGCCTGGA
>JAOUBY010000050.1 GCA_029860045.1 Gammaproteobacteria bacterium
CTGATGTCCGGCGACATCATCCGTCATGGCGGTTATGAGACCGGCGAGTAGTCGGGTTGACCGGGTATATCTGCCTACCGATGTTTTAGAAGCCCGTTCCGATTCCACCCATTTATCCCTGTAAAGACACGCACGCGCATGTAACTTCTTATTGAATTTGGTGCACACGGGAATCTTGCAGGTCGTAATAATCCCTTCATACACCATTGATAGCATGCCTTCCTGTATTTCCAGAGAGGAATGTGTCATGAATGCAGGTGTTCGTTTAATAACTATATTGATGTTGTGTGTTTTCGCATTGACCCTCAAAGTGTGTGGCTTAGCGGTTATACAGACGGCTCCCAAAGGAGCCGTTTTTAATTGTGCTGTACGTCCGTAGTTGGCCGTACTCGGAAGTTCACTTGTGAATTAAATGTCAATTGTCAGGTAGTTGGCGAATGTCCGAATTTTCCCGTTCCAGTTCATTCTGACGTTACCTTGAGTGTTGTCAGGCGGCCCGCTATCGAATAGTGAGGCGGCATTGCTGCTACAAATGGCACGCCGCAGTCACTGATATACCAGGCCTCTTGGCGACAGGGTCTGGTCCCTGAGGGTGAGATTGGAAATAACCTTGGTGACATTTTTAGCACTGAGTGCGAGATCTACCGCGCGTGTTGCAGCAATCTGGTTATCTACCAGGCCATCCAGCGTTACCACTCCGCGGTAGGTATCTACATTGATATCCAGCGCTCTTACCAGTTCATCCGTTAGATATTTAATGTTGATGCTGGAGGTGATAGCGGCGTCATCAGCAACCTCTCCGAGACTGCGCTTGTCATCCACTGCGATTATCAGGCTGGTACAACCAGTGAGACAGTAAACTATTAAGATTTGTAACAGGCCTGCCTGTAAGAGTTTCATGGGACATGCCTCAGTTACATCGATTCCCTTGATGGCAGCAGGTAATGGCTGTACGCATCAGCACTTCTGCTCCTGTCAACTGGCGGAATAATTCCATCTGCTGCCACGGAGCGTACATGTCATAAACCGCTCATTTTATTTTACTTCCAGGCTGATTCCGCCAGATAACTGCAGTTAAAATCATCATGAAAAGACATGACTATAAAAATAGTATAGATGAAAATTCTCGTAACTAAAGGCGGGTATAAGTTGCTGAATATCCGGTTAACTTGAATTTGATGGTGACGGTGGCCTTTCGGTCGCCGTTTTATCTTTCTCGAAGGCCAGCGTTTTCCAGATCTCTTTCTGGAGTGAGAATGAGCAATTCTACAAACATAAAAAGGCGGCCCTTGGGCCGCCTTTTTTGTAACTGAATATTCTCAGTGGTGTTTCTTCTTGTGTTTCGCATGTCCGGGTGGCACATGATGGCCATAGGCGTGTCCGGGCGGGCCGTGCGAGTGCTTGTCCTCGACGTGGACTGCATGCTTCACGTCATGGCCATCCCCGTCCGTGGCGACGGCAACGCCGACCGCGGCACCAATGGCGCCACCGGCAATGGCGCCTTCACGCCCGCCGATTTCAGAGCCCACCGCGGCACCCACTCCGCCGCCAATCGCCCCGCCGATTATTGCATCGCCGTCCACGGCCAGTGCGGGTGTGGCCGATAGCAGCCCCAGGGAAATCAGAATTACCGGTATTTTTTTCATAATGAGGTACCTATATGATGTCAGTCGGTAGCAGATACATTGATGCAGGCAGGAATCCTGACCTGTTACCGACAGTCTAGGGGGTTTCAAGTCCGGAAAACCGTGAACCGGTTCACAGTATTCCAGGTGACCGTCCGGGGATGAGCTCTCGCACAAAGGCAAAGGAGAAAACGGTGAAGAAAGCGACGATTAATTATGACGCCATCGCAATGGTTGTCATTGTGCTGGCGATTTCGCTCGGGATGAATGTCTGGCAGCGTCACCAGTTCAATGATCTGCTGGCCGAGCACGTCGACAGTGAGTGGAAGGCGCAGGACGTGAAGGTCAACATGGTCTACGCGCGCAGGTTGCTGAAGGAGTGTGACCCGGTCAAGTATGCCGACCTGGATGTGAATGAGTGACCCGTAGCTGGCTGGCGATATTTGCCGTCGTGTTCGCCTGGTCGGCCTGGCGACCGGCCGACACCTTTACCTGGTTCCTGGAGGTATTGCCGGCGGTGATCGGACTGCTTGTGTTGCTCGCGACACGGCGCCGTTTTCCCTTGACCGGGCTGGCCTATGCGCTGGCGCTGGTGCACTGCATCATACTCATGGTTGGCGGGCACTATACCTATGCGGAAGTGCCGCTGTTTGACTGGCTCCGAGATGCCTTTGAGCTGCAACGCAACAACTACGACAAGGTCGGGCACTTTGCCCAGGGCTTCGTGCCGGCAATCCTGGCACGCGAGATCCTGCTGAGGTACGCCATAGTCCGTGGGCGTGCCTGGCTGAACTTCCTGGTGGTATGCTTCTGCCTCGCGTTCAGCGCCCTCTATGAAATCATTGAATGGATCGTGGCGCTGGCATCGGAAGAGGCGGCGGAAGCCTTCCTGGGTACCCAGGGTTATGTCTGGGACACGCAGTCGGACATGGGCTATGCCTTGTTCGGCGCACTACTGTCACTGTTGCTGTTGGGTCGGTATCATGACCGTCAATTGAGCGGGTTACAGAAGGCAACAGACCACACATGAATAATCTGCCGTTTCCCTGGCTGGCGCTGGGCATGGGTTTACTGGTCGCCTTCGGGCTGCTGGGTTCCGGTGCGCTGGGGCCGCCGGAGTCCTACCAGCTGCCCACGCTGACCCTGTTGATCGTAAACGAGTTCGGTTTCTTCGTAACCGCGATAGGCGCCGGTGTTGGCATCAATGCGCTGCTGACAAGTGGCCGGCGCCCCGGCCTGTTGCTGGCCAGTATTGCCTGTGGCCTGCTCGCCGCCGCTTTTCTTTATCTCGGCATCCAGCTCTGGCCGGGTGGATTCTCGTTCTGATCATTTCCCGTGAGTGCAGATCGGCCGGTCCTGTATTCATTTCGTCGCTGCCCCTATGCCATGCGTGCACGCATGGCGTTGCGCTATAGCGGGATCAGTGTTGAGTTGCGTGAGGTGGTCTTGCGCGAAATGCCAGCGGAACTGCTGGCCTGTTCACCCAAGGGTACGGTGCCGGTACTGGTGCTGCCGGATGGCCAGGTGATCGAGGAAAGCCGCGATATCATGGCATGGGCGCTTGCGCAGCAGGATCCGGATCACTGGCTGCCACGGGATACGGAGCAGCAACGGGCAACGCAGGTATTGCTGGATGCGAATGACGACCAGTTCAAGCAGGATCTCGATCACTATAAATATGCCGTGCGTTACCCGGAACACCCGCCGGCGTATTACCGTGCCCGCGGTGAACGCTTCCTGGGAGAGCTGGAAGCGCGGTTGACAGTGCAGGACTGGTTGACGGGGCATGTCATGGGGCTTGCTGATGCGGCGCTATTTCCGTTTGTGCGCCAGTTTTCCCATGTGGACCGGGACTGGTTCGATAACGCGCCGTATCCCCATCTTCAGGCGTGGCTGGAACGGCTGGTAACGTCAGTGTTGTTTACCGGCTGTATGCAGAAATATCCGCAATGGCATGCCGGTGATGCGCTGACCCGGTTTCCATAGACCACCCTGCAGTAGATATAATCCCGTTCATGTCATCCCCCGTCCTGTTCTCCATTATCGAGTCCCCGGCGCACCGTGATTATTCCAGTCTCTATCGGCGCCTTGGTATCACCGAGGTAAAGCTTGGCTCGATGCGCAAGGCTATCAGTGCACTGAAAAGGAAAACACCGGATTACGTGGTGGCCGAGTTCATGTATGGCTATGGAAATAACTATGCCGGTGTGAACGTCAGTAACCTCGATGTGTTCCTGTACAGCCTGCAGAAATATTCCTCGAATGCCCGTATTATAGTGATGGTGGAGCGGCGCGAACTTCAATATGTCGAGAAGCTGGCCGCCCTGTTCCCCCTGTATGCCGTGCTGCCTCTGCCGGTCAGCGAACAGGAACTGGGAAATGTCCTCAAGGAGCCGGAGTAGTTGACTAGCCATGCAAGCCGATAGCAATCCCAAGCTGGGCATCCTGCTGACCAACCTGGGCACGCCGGATTCGCCCGCGCCGCGCGATGTGCGCCGTTACCTGAAGCAGTTCCTGTGGGACCCGCGCGTGGTCGAGCTGCCGCGGCCGCTGTGGTGGCTGGTGCTGAACCTGGTGATCCTGAATACAAGGCCGCGCCGCTCGGCCCGGGCCTATGCAAAGATCTGGACCGATGAAGGTTCACCGTTGCTGGTGATTTCCCGCAAGCAGCATGCCGCGTTGCAACAGGCACTTGATGCGCGGTTGGGTGCGCCGGTCCGGGTCGCGCTGGCCATGTGTTATGGCAGCCCGTCGATTGCCACCGGGCTCGCGGAATTACGTGATGCCGGCGTGCAGCGCGTACTGGTGCTGCCGCTCTATCCGCAATACTCGGCAACCTCCAGTGCCGCGATCTTTGATGCCGTGGCTACAGAACTACGCGGCTGGCGTGCCATGCCGGAATTGCGCTTTATCAATGACTACCATGCGCATCCTGACTATATTTCGGCGCTGGCCAACAGTGTGCGTGACTTCCAGGCAGAGCATGGTGCGCCGCAGAAATTACTGATGTCGTTTCATGGCATCCCGCAGGACTATGCAGACAGGGGTGATCCCTATGCCTGTCAGTGTGAGACCACCGCCGCGCTGCTGGCGGAGCAACTGGGGCTGGAGTCGACGCAGTGGCAACTCAGTTTTCAGTCAAGGCTGGGTCCGAAGGACTGGCTAAAACCCTACACCGACCACACGCTGGAGTCGCTGGCCGCCAGCGGGGTGCATGACGTGCAGGTGATTTGCCCCGGTTTCAGCGCCGATTGCCTGGAAACGCTGGAGGAAATCGGCATGGAAAACCGCGCTGTGTTTGTCGGGGCGGGTGGCAAGGATTATCGCTACATCCCCTGTCTGAATGATCACTCCACCCATATCGAGTTTCTTGCGCAGCTGGTCGAACGGCACCTGCAGGGTTGGTTGCCGTGAGTGGCAGGGAGTAACCGGCGCATGAAGGCCATGATCCTGGCGGCCGGTCGTGGCGAGCGCATGCGGCCACTGACCGATAGCACGCCCAAGTCGCTGCTGCGCATCGGCGGGCAGACACTGATCGAGCATCATGTCCATGCGCTGGTGCGGGCGGGCATTACGGAGCTGGTAATCAACCATGCCCACCTTGGCGAACAGATTGTCGGTGCGCTGGGTGACGGTTCCGCCTACGGGGTTTCCATACAGTATTCACCCGAGCAGGGCGCGGCGCTGGAAACCGGCGGCGGGATCTTCAATGCCCTGCCGCTGCTGGGCGAGGCGCCTTTCCTGGTGGTAAATGCCGACATATGGACCGATTTCGATTTTGCCAGGCTGTCCCGGGATGTCGACGCCCTGGCGCACCTGGTGATGGTCGATAACCCGCCACAGCATCCCGAGGGCGACTTCTCGCTTAGCGAAGGGCGGCTGGCGCAGCAGGGACCGGCCATGCTGACTTTCAGTGGCATCGGTCTGTATCGCCCGGAATTGTTTTCCGGCTGCACGCCCGGTGCCTTCCCGCTGGCGCCACTGCTGCGTGCGGCGATGGATGAGGGGCGGGTTACGGGTGAACACTTTACCGGCAGCTGGTTTGATATTGGTACACCCGAGCGGCTGGCTGCCGTGAACGAGGTCGTTATCAACCTGCAGTGAGCGTGTATGGGTCAGGAAATAGAAGCGGTTCGTTTTAGTCCCGAAGACTTTGCGGTGTTCTCTGATCGCCTGCAGGACGAGATGGTCCTGCTGGAGACATGGTTCCGTTCCGGCAGTTTCTCCCCGCGTGACCGCATGGGCGGCTTCGAGCTGGAGGCCTGGCTGGTAGACCGGCAGGAACGCCCTGCACCCATCAACGATGTGTTTCTCAAGCGACTCGATAACGCCATGGTGGTGCCCGAGCTGGCGCGCTTCAATGTCGAGTTGAATGATCACCCGCAACACCTGTGGGGTACCGCCTTCAGCCGCTTCGAGGCCAGCCTGGGCGAGACCTGGCAGCAGTGTGTGCGCGTGGCGGAGGAGCTCGACACCCGCCTGGTGATGATCGGGATACTGCCGACCGTGCGCGAGGAAGAGCTGTCGCAGGAGAATATGTCGGATCTGAAGCGTTACCGCGCGCTCAATGAGCAGGTGTTGCGGTTGCGGGAAGGTGAGCCGTTGCGACTGGATATCAGCGGGCACGAGCACCTCAAGACCTCTCAACAGAGTGTGATGCTGGAGGCGGCTACCACGTCGTTCCAGCTGCACCTCAAGGTGCATCCGGACAGGGCCGTGCGTGCCTACAACGCCTCGATCATCGCCTCGGCGCCGCTGGTGGCGATTGCCGCCAATTCACCCTTCCTGTTCGGCCATGACCTGTGGGATGAAACACGCGTGCCGCTGTTTGAGCAATCGGTTTCGGTGGGCGGGCTGGCCGGCGCCAGTCATGGTCCGTTGCGGCGCGTGACGTTTGGTTCCGGCTATGCACGCGGGTCGCTGCTGGAGTGCTTCCAGGAGAATGCGCAGCACTACCCGGTGTTGTTGCCCATGCGTTTCAATGAAGGGCTGGAGCAGATGGCCTGTGTGCGCCTGCACAACGGCACGATCTGGCGCTGGACCCGGCCGTTGATCGGTTTCGATTATGACGGAATACCGCACCTGCGCATTGAACAGCGCGTGGTGGCGGCCGGTCCCACCATCGTGGACATGATTGCCAATGCCGCCTTCTTTCATGGCCTGATGCAAAGCCTGATGAATCAGGAGGTGCCTCCCGAGCAGCAACTGCCCTTCGCCACGGCGCGTGATAATTTCTACGCCGCCGCGCGTCGCGGGCTGGATGCGCACGTCCGCTGGATGGGTGACGAGCGTGGTGTACTGCGCAACCTGGTCGTGGAGCGGCTGTTGCCAATGGCAAGGTCGGGACTGGAGCAGCTGGAAATTGATCAGGCCGACATCGACCGTTACCTTTGGATTATCGAGGCCCGCGTGCTGGGTGGTCAGACCGGCGCCGACTGGCAGCGTGCGGCGGCGGCCCGTTGTGGCCATGACCTGACGGCGATGACAGCGGCCTACCGGGAGCGGCAGGAAAGTGGCCGGCCGGTGCATGAGTGGGATTTGCATGTCTGATGATTGAGTCATTTAGACACTAATATAGATATATAGCGCCATATATATGTAAATTAACTGAACATAACGACATAGTTTATGCTGAACGAGCGTGATGATATACCCGCGGGCCTGCTGGATGCCGCGGTTGAAGACCTGCAGGACCTGCTTGGCGGGCCGACCCTGCTGCACCTGCCGGGCCGGCAGCCGCAGCCGCTGTTTGTCACGGTGCTGGCACACGGCAATGAGACAACCGGTTTTTACGCGCTGCAATCCCTGCTGAAGCATTACCAGGATGCCGAATTGCCGCGCGCACTGTCGGTCCTGATCGGCAATGTCCCGGCGGCACGTCACGGCATGCGCCGGCTGGACGGGCAGGCGGACTACAACCGTGTCTGGCCGGGTACGGAAACCCCGGAGGCGCCGGAAGCGAAGATGATGCAGCAGGTCGTCGAGAGCATGCGTGCGCGTTCGCCGTTTGCCAGTATCGACATTCATAACAATACCGGCATCAACCCGCACTATGCATGTATCAACCGGGTCGACAATCGCTTCCTGCAACTGGCCGCCCTGTTCAGCCGCACCGTGGTCTACTTTATCCGTCCGCTGGGTGTGCAGTCGATGGCCATGTCCGCCCTGTGCCCGGCCGTTACCATCGAATGCGGCAAGCCCGATCAGCAATACGGCGCACAGCATGCGCGCGATTTCATCGACGCCTGCCTGCGCATGAACGAGATACCCGATCACCCGGTGGCGTCACATGACGTCGACCTGTTTCATACCGTCGCCATCGTCAAGGTGCCGGAGCAGGTCAGCTTCAGCTTCGCTGATGAGGAGGTCGATCTGCGGCTGTTCAGCAATATTGATCACATGAACTTCCGTGAACTGCCGGCGGGGACACAACTGGGCTGGCTGCGCGATGGTGCAACAATTTCACTGGATGTACGCGATGACAATGATCAGCCGGTGTTCGACCACTATTTCACGATCGATGCAGGGGTGTTGCGGACCGCGCGTGCGTTCATGCCGTCGATGTTTACACTGGATGAACAGATTATCCGGCAGGACTGTCTGGGTTACCTGATGGAGCGGTTGCTGCCGGACAGCAGCCACTAGCCAGTGAAGCGGATATACAAAAAACAGAAGAACAGTAATTGTTGGATGTCAGCCCGCGGCTGCGGGATCAATCGATCGACCTGGAAATGTGCCTGATTTATTCGTGAAACGCGTCTTGCTCTGATATCAGCCAGGCCAGGGCCTCATCCCGATTTGGGAAGATCTCCAGCTTCCATTCTGGATCGCGGGGGAATGATGCCAGCGCTTGCGTAGAGATCTTTGATACCCGGTTGTAGGCAACCACGGCCATCGCATTTATTTCTTTTAGCGTAGCCAGCTTTTGCTGGGCGGGGAAGTCATAGGTGTAGGAATTGACTTTGTTTACGAGTAGCGAGAATGGTGCGCGCAAATGTGAAAGCAGAAAGTCATGGTATTGATCTACCATCTCTACATCCATTACGACGCCATCGTTAATCATTACTTCGGCGATATCCTCCCGAAGAATTATAATTCGCGAAAAAGACAGCTCATGTAAATCCATTCCTTTAGCCGGTCTTGATGGCATGTTTGGCCTGTTGGTCGGCGTGGTAGGAGGAGCGCACCATCGGGCCACTGGCGACGTGGCTGAAGCCCAGTTCATGTCCCAGTTCACCGAGGCGCTCGAATTCATCGGGGTGTACGTAACGATCCACCGGCAGGTGATGTACGCTCGGTTGCAGGTACTGACCCAGTGTCAGCATGTCGCAATCGTGTTCGCGCAGGTCGCGCATCACCTGTTCCACCTCGTCAATGGTCTCGCCGACGCCCAGCATCAGGCCGGACTTGGTCGGCACCTTCGGGTGCAGGGCTTTAAAACGCTTCAGCAGGTTCAGTGACCATGCGTAGTCGGAACCGGGACGCACCTTTTTGTAAAGCCCGGGCACGGTCTCCAGGTTGTGGTTGAAGACGTCCGGCGGTGTATTGATCAGGATGTCGAGTGCGCGGTCCATGCGGCCACGAAAATCCGGGACCAGCACCTCGATGCTGATGTCGGGGCTGTACTTGCGGATCGTGGTAATGCAGGCGCTGAAGTGTGCGGCGCCGCCGTCACGCAGATCATCGCGATCGACCGACGTGATGACCACGTAGTTCAGTCCCATGGCCTGGATGGTGCGGCCGAGATTCTCCGGTTCGTCCGCGTCGAGCGGGTCCGGACGCCCGTGTGCCACGTCGCAGAACGGACAGCGACGCGTGCAGATATCACCCATGATCATGAAGGTCGCCGTGCCACCGGCAAAACACTCACCGATATTCGGGCAGGAGGCCTCTTCGCAAACCGTGTGCAGGCGGTTGTCACGCAGTACGCCCTTGAGTCGTGCCACGGCCGGGTTGGCCGGGGACTTTGCACGAATCCATGCCGGCTTGCGTAACGGTCGGGTGGTGGTCTCGACCTTGATCGGGATACGTGCGGTCTTTGCTGCACCGCGCTGTTTCTTTTCGTTGTCAGTCATCGCTTCAGTCTTGTAACAGTCGTTCCAGGTGTGCCAGCAGTGGCGCACTTATGCTTGTCGGGGTGGCATCAATGCCCAGGTCTGCCAGTTGCGTAACCTGCAGTCCCTGGTAACCACACGGGTTGATGTGTTCAAACGGCGACAGGTCCATGTCCACGTTCAGGCTCAGGCCGTGAAAGCTGCAGCCCCTGCGCACGCGCAGTCCAAGCGCGGCAATCTTGCAGCCATCCACGTAGACGCCGGGGGCCTTGTCTTGCCGTTGTGCGTTAATCGAGAGCTCTGCAAGCAACTCAATTACCGCCTGCTCGAGTCGGTTGACCAGTGATTGTACACCCAACTGGCGGCGCTTGATGTCCAGCAGGGTGTACACAACCAGCTGCCCCTGGCCGTGGTAGGTGACCTGGCCGCCACGGTCGCTGCGAACGACCGGAATGGCGCCGGTGTTCAGCAGGTGTTTCTCTTTGCCGTTGCGCCCCAGCGTATAGACCGGCGGATGTTCCAGCAACCACACTTCATCCGTGGTTGTGGCGTTACGTGCTTCGGTAAAGGCCTGCATCTCCTGCCAGCAGCGGGTGTAGTCAACGACCCCGCGATGGCGCACTATCAGCGCCTGTTGTGTGCCGGGTGGCGCGCAGGTCTCTGTGTTGTTCATCATGAGCGACATCAGAGTGCCATTATCACGGCTTCGCAATCGACCAGGTCCTGGTAGATGGCATCCAGTTGCGTGCGGCTGGTGGCGTTTATCACGACCGTGACCGAGAGGTAATTACCCTTGCCGCTGGCGCGGGTGTGTATGGCGCCTTCAGACAGGTCGGGCGCATGACGGCGCACGATCTCGACCACGGTCATGTCGAATGCGCCGTCGGCTTTTCCCATCGCCTTGATGGGAAATTCGCAGGGAAACTTCAGCGGGCTTTCTTCTTCACTCATGGGGGCCAAGTTTATCAGGCTATCCGTGCTGACTCGATGCATCTGTACGGTACAGCCGGTTAGCGATTGCCGGGAAGGGTCATGGCCGGGGGTCTGTTCAGCCGTAAGTCATACCTGCCGTCCGGTCGGTGCGGCGGGTAATGCTCCCGGCGCTGCGGATACGGATGGTGGCGGTGGTGGCGGGGGTGATGGCCCGGGTACGGATACCAGGGAGGATAGCGGTAGCTGACGGGTGGCGGCACAGGCGTGGCCGCTGTGCTTGCCGCCAGCGCCTCGGCCTGTGCGCGCAGGGTCTCGGCCTCCAGCTGCCTGCGTTGCGCCTCGAGTCGTTCGCGTTCCAGTCGCTGGGCCTCCATGCGTGCCGCCTGGTTGATGACCGAGTAGTAATCACCATAGGGGCCGGTGGCCGCCGGGTACGGCGGCAGATCCAGCTGTATTGCCTCGTTCTGCCCCGGTGGCGGCAGCTCGCTGAAGTGGGTTATTCCGGCCGGGTCGGTCCAGGTGTAGACCGGACCGGCATATGTCGGCTGCAGTGCCATGAACAGCAGGGCACAGAGCGGAATCCGGATAGCTGCATGCATTTCATTTACCTCACGGAATGGGACTGTCGGGCATTCAGTGGGTTCAAGATAGCGTGAATCAGGGCGTTCTGTCCGCTGCGCTTGCCCGGAATGGCCTGTCGGGAATGCAGAGATTCCATATAAGTCCATGTAGAACAATTAGATATCCAGTAATTTTCACGCCTGCGGATGGGTTGCCAGGTCGCCATTAAAGGCACGTTTCGGGGTGGCCGATAGGTTTCCAAGGACCAGCCGGCCAGCCTTATGACCGGCCTTACAGCAGGGGGGAAACCATGAGTGCAGTTACCCGGGATGTTGTAGGCAGGAAAAAACCCGCCAGGAAAAAACGCAGCAAGGGCATGGCGTCATTGAAGGCGATGCGATCCGCTGTTGCACGTCGCAAGCTTGAGGTTATGCAGGAAGATGCCCAGCTGCAGGAACAGCTGTATGACGTCTTCGCTGACGAGAGCAAAAAATCCGGGCGATAGCCCGTCTATTGCCTGATCTCTCCGGGCCGTCCGTCGCGTCGCCCCGGCCGTTTACCAGCCGTTACCCTGGCTGCCGTGTTCGCCTAGAATGGCATCATGGCAGCCGGGAAAATCAACCTCCAGTGTGATACTGCCGTCAGGGATATCCTGTGTACGGCAATTCGTGACTATGCGCATGCCGCCTACCCGGCGGGTGGATCGGACTGTGCGCAGGTGGCACGCTATACGTTGCTCGACCTGGCAAGAGAGATCGAGGAGGGTATTCGCGAGGATGGCGGTTCGGTGCTGATCAGCCGCCGGCCGCGGGCCATGATCAAGGCCGCACTGGAATATTACTTCGATCGCCTGGACCAGGCGCAACAGGATACTTCCACGCACCGGCGTAAACTGATGGCCGGCCTGCTGAAGGAGCAGGCGGTGAGCCGGGTTGAGCTGGATGCTGCGCAGGCCGCTGATGCGGCGGCCTGATTACGCTATTACTTGATCCATTTCTGCAGCGCGGCAATGACCTTCTCTGCCTGGTCCTTGCTGGAGATATTGAACTTGGACTTCTGCTGGTATTCGCCGTTACGTTTCTGGTAGCGGCGGATGGTGAATTTGTCCGGTCCGTAAGCTTCCTTCGAACGGTCCCAGTCCTGGTAACGGTAGATGATGGTTGACCATGCGCCCTTGGTGAGGACCTGCTTGTCGAGTTCCTTTACCGTCTCAATGCCGTCTTCCTCGTACGTCACGGTGAGTTCTTCAACGCTGCTTGCCATATTTTACTCCGCTCTGTAGGTTTGCCGCGATTGTTGCGGCAGCAGTGGCCGGCCATGATACGGATTTCTGGCCGTTGCGGAAGGCCCGGGTTATTCGTCATTGCGAGGAACAGGGTGACGAAGCAATCTCCAGCTGGCTGATTCTAAACAATGAGATTGCCGCGCCACGCTCGCAATGACGAGGTTTTTCTTAATTAATCATAGGCTTCCAGACCTGTCTCTGCCTGCGGGACGTTTCGTGTGCCATACTGGCTGACGATGGCGATTCGCAAGGAACAACTCCACGGCGGGCGCGCCCTGGGGCGCGCGCCGCCGATTTCATTACGGATCGTGCGCTTTCTGTTTGCGCGGGTCGGTGCCGTTTTCCCCGCACTGCTGGGGCGCTGGGCCTACTCACTGTGGTTTCGAACCCGGCGTTTCCCGCAGTCCGCCGCAGGTCGGCAGGTCACACTGAATGCTGCGCATGAGATCGTCCAGGTTGGTCATGTACCGGTTGCTGTCTACAGCTGGGGCAGTGGACCGGTCGTGTTATTCGTACATGGCTGGTCGGGACGCGGCAGCCAGGTAGCCGCTTTCATTGAGCCGTTGCTGGATGCGGGTTTTCGGGTTGTTGCGCCTGATCTTCCGGGGCATGGCACGACGCCGGGTCACAGTACCAATATCCTGGAATGTGCGGAAGTGTTACAGGCAATACAGCAGCGCTATGGCAAGGCGGCGGCTGTGCTTACCCATTCCTTTGGTGGCATGGTGCTGGCATACGCGATGAACCACGGTCTGCATGCACAGTGCGCTGTGTGTATTGCTGCGCCGGCAGATGCGCGCTTCCTGATAGATGGTTTTGCGCAGACACTGGATATGCATCCCTCTGTTGTTACCAACCTGTGCAAACGTCTGGAAAAACGTTTCGAACACGATTTCTGGGAACGGATTTCGACCGAGTGCAATGTGCGCAAACTGTCGACGCCGGCACTGGTTGTCCATGACTTGAAGGACAGCAGCGTTCCCTGGCAACAGGGCGAACGCATTGCAAGCGCCTGGCCCGGCGCGCAGTTCATGAAGACACAGGGGCTTGGACATGGCCGCATCCTGCAGGATGCGGCGGTGATCGATGTTGCGGTATCATTCGTTACCCGGACTGTGGGCTGACAGTCATCAGTGCAGGTTGAGTGTAATGAGACTTTACCTCGTACAACATGGCGCGGCACTCGACAAGCAAGAGGATCCCGCGCGTGCGTTAAGCCGGCAGGGCATACAGGAAGTTACCCTTATGGCAAAGGCGCTGGGCGATGCCGGTGTGCGCGTTGAGCGTGTCTGGCACAGTGGCAAACGCCGCGCCGAGCAATCCGCCACCCTGCTGGCCAGTCAGCTTATGCCGGAAGGCACTATCGAATGGGTCACCGGGATCGATCCGCTTGACCCGGTGCAGGAATTTGTCGCGGATGCCGACGTCTGGCTGGAGGACACCCTGGTGGTTGGACACATGCCATTCCTGTCGCGGCTGGTCTCTTTATTGTTGTGCGGCGAACCGGACCGCGAACTGGTGAGTTATCTGCCCGGCAGTGTTGTTTGCCTTGAGCGCGGGAGTGCCGGTCAATGGACCCTGTTGTGGATGCTGCGGCCGGAATTGCACGGCGAGACGGTGACATGAGTCTGCGCGGGATCGTGCCGCCGGATCCGCAGACCAGCGTGTCGCAGGAGTGCAATGCGGTGATTTTCACGCCGCGCCGGGACCGCAAGCGCTTCCCGGCCGGGTGCGTGGAAGTATTCACTACCCGGGAGCAGGCGCTTGCAGCGGCTGATCCCGACAACAAACGCCATGCCGCACGTGTCGTTGGACCGTCGAAGTCCTCCGAAGGCCAGTTTATTTACTACCTGCTGGAGTGGTTGCAAGCCTAGTCTCGATACTGCGCAGGAAGGCCGGGTAGGCCGGCTTTTCCCACTCGCGTCCCCCCAGCGCCTGGTAGCGGATGCGTCCTTCCGGATCGACCAGGTAAGTGGCGGGCAGGCCGCGCGGTTGCCAGGCCTCCGTGACCAGTCCGTCATCGTCCATCAACGGCACCAGTTCGAGTTCGGGTACCGCAATGCCCAGGAAGGTGAATATCTCTTCTTCCGTTTCGGCGGTGTTGATCAACAGGAATTCAATGCTGCTGTCTTTCATCAGTCCGACCATTTTATCAATGCTCGGCATCTCGCGCCGGCACGGTCCACACCAGCTTGCCCAGAAATGCACAAAGCGCCAGTGTCCGTGTGTATCCGCAAGGTCGTAGGGTTCCCCGTCGAGGTTGTTCAGTTGCAGGGCCGGCGCCGCTATACCATCAACCGGCATGATGCCGGGAGGCAGCTGCTCTGCGCAGGCTGCCGCAGCAGCCATGATCAGCAGTATCAGGCAGGTCTTTCTGGCAAGCATCTTCATTGTCCCGTGGCCGCCTGTGGACAGCTGACATTGCCAAAACCCAGCCTGACGACCTCACCCTGTTTGTCTGCGCCGGTGCGCAAACGGGCCTCTATGTTGAAAATCTCCGTCCCTCCGGGAAATACCACGTTGCCACCGACCGGTTCACCCGGCTGCAGGTCGCGCACCTGTGGCAGTTGTGTCCAGCCGAAGGTGGAGCGACTGGCCTGGCGCAGGTTTATCTCATCCCACTGTGCCTTCCAGTAACTGTCGTCGAGGCGTGGCAGCGGTTTTCCGTTGCTGGTGAAGGTCCACTGGTCCAGTTCCAGCCAGAGCACACGATTGCTCCGGTTTTTTATAAACACGGTGACAAAACAGGTCTGCCGGATGCGTTCCAGTGCCTCCGGCGGGAAGCCGCGCGCCTCGTAGAATGCTGCCATCTGGTCCGGTGTGTGTGGCGCCAGGCCGATCCGCATGTCGGCGTTCTCGAAAAACGGGCCGGGCCGGGGTGCGCTGGCAGCCATCGACGGTGCGGCCTGCAGGCACAGCAATAGCATGAATGAGAGTCGTAACACGGTTAGATATTGCATTGTAGTTGGCTTACCATGATCCTGTGACAACGCAGGGCGTAGTGTGTTCAGAGTTTGCACAGTTTGTATACGGAGGACAAGGGATGTACAGACGGATCTTTATATTTGTGTTGTGCCTGTTATGGATTGTGCCGGTGGCGGCGGAGTCGTCGCCCGTTGCCAGTATGCAACGCCCGGTGCACACCTACTCGATTGTCGCGCGCGATCCGCTAACAGGGCAGCTCGGTGTTGCCGTACAGTCGCACTGGTTCTCGGTCGGTGAGCTGGTGCCATGGGTCAGAGCCGGTGTC
>JAOUBY010000051.1 GCA_029860045.1 Gammaproteobacteria bacterium
CCTGCTGCTCTGCCATCACCTTCGTGATCGCCGCCGTTAATGTGGTCTTGCCATGGTCAACGTGACCAATCGTGCCTACGTTGACATGTGGTTTGGTGCGTTCAAATTTTTCCTTGGACACGGCTCTATACCTCGTTGTTCGTCAAAATATTTATCAGGATGCTTTCTTGATGATGGCGTCAGCAACGCTAGCCGGCGCTTCATGGTACTTCTCGAATTCCATTGAATAGGTTGCACGGCCCTGGGTCGCAGAGCGCAGGTCAGTGGCATAACCAAACATCTCGGCAAGCGGGACCTCGGCACGGATGATCTTGCCGCCCGCGCCTTCATCCATACCATGGGTAATGCCACGACGTCGGTTCAGGTCACCCATCACATCACCCAGGTAATCTTCCGGGGTTACTACCTCGACCTTCATGATCGGCTCCAGCAGTACCGGACTCGCCTTCATGGCACCGGCCCTGAAACCCATCGACCCGGCGATCTTGAATGCCATTTCGCTGGAGTCCACGTCGTGATAGGAGCCATCGTACAACGTCACCTTGACATCAACGACCGGGTAGCCGGCGATAACGCCGCTTTCCATCTGCTCCTGCACACCCTTGTCGACCGAGGAAATGTATTCCCGTGGCACCGCGCCACCGACAATAGCGTTTTCGAATTCATAACCGGCACCGGATTCCTGCGGCTCCAGTCTCAGCCAAACATGTCCGTACTGCCCACGGCCGCCAGACTGGCGCACGAACTTGCCTTCTGCCTCGACCGTTTTCCCAATGCTCTCGCGGTAAGCTACCTGCGGGGCGCCCACGTTAGCCTCGACGCTGAATTCACGCTTCATGCGGTCAACGATGATATCGAGGTGCAGTTCGCCCATACCGGAAATAATGGTCTGGCCGGACTCCTCGTCGGTGGCCACCCGGAACGACGGGTCTTCCTTGGCCAGCTTCTGCAGGGCAACGCCCATCTTTTCCTGGTCTGCCTTGGTCCTCGGCTCCACGGCAACCGAGATTACCGGCTCCGGGAATTCCATGCGCTCCAGGGTAATGACGTGCTCGGGATCACACAGGGTGTCGCCGGTGGTGACATCCTTGAGACCGACGGCAGCGGCAATATCACCGGCGCGCACTTCCTTTATTTCTTCGCGACTGTTCGAGTGCATCTGCAGGATGCGGCCAATACGCTCTTTCTTGCCCTTGACCGGGTTGAACACGGAATCACCGGAACTCAGCACACCGGAATAGACACGGAAGAAGGTCAGGTTACCTACAAACGGGTCGGTCGCGATCTTGAAGGCCAGCCCGGCAAACGGTGCGTCGTCTGAAGACTCACGCGTGGCAACTGTCTCGTCCGCGTCGTCCAGGTGGCCGGTAATCGCCGGTACGTCAACCGGTGACGGCATGTAATCGACGATTGCATCCAGCATCGCCTGCACACCCTTGTTCTTGAAGGCGGAGCCACACAGCGCCGGCACAATCTCGTTGGCCAGGGTGCGGGCACGGATACCGTCGCGAATTTCATCAGCGGACAGCTCGCCCTGCTCGAGGTACTTCTCCATCAACTCTTCGCTGGCTTCGGCAGCGGCCTCGACCATGTGTTCGCGCCATTCATTGCAGGCATCGATCATGTCGGCGGGGATATCCTTTTCCTCGTAGGTCGTACCCATGTCGGCCTCGGTCCAGAAGATGGCCTTCATGCGGAGCAGGTCGATAACGCCCTGGAAGTTCTCTTCAGCGCCAATCGGCAGCTGCATCGGTACCGGGGTCGACCCAAGCCGATCCTTGATCTGCTCAACCACGCGCAGGAAATCTGCGCCGGCACGGTCCATCTTGTTCACAAAGGCCATGCGCGGGACGTTGTACTTGCTGGCCTGGCGCCAGACCGTCTCGGACTGCGGCTCTACGCCACCAACAGCACAGAATACTGCGCAGGCACCGTCCAGCACGCGCAGCGAACGCTCCACCTCGATGGTGAAATCGACGTGTCCGGGCGTATCAATAATATTGATGCGATGTTGTGTGAACTGCTTATCCATGCCCTGCCAAAAACAAGTTGTTGCCGCGGAAGTAATAGTGATGCCGCGTTCCTGCTCCTGCTCCATCCAGTCCATGACAGCCGCGCCGTCATGCACCTCACCGATCTTGTGAGAAACACCGGTATAGAACAGGATGCGCTCCGTCGTCGTGGTCTTGCCGGCATCAATATGGGCCATGATGCCCACATTCCGATACCGTTCAATTGGAGTAATCCGCGCCACGATCGTATTCCGTATCAATAAATCAAGTAATTAAGTAAAAACTACCAGCGGTAATGCGAGAAGGCCTTGTTGGCTTCCGCCATGCGATGCGTGTCTTCACGCTTCTTGACCGCGGCGCCGCGACTCTCGGCGGCATCCAGCAACTCTCCGGCCAGGCGCAGCGGCATGGACTTCTCGCTGCGCTTGCGCGCGGCATCCAGCACCCAGCGCATGGCCAGCGTGGTACGACGCACCGGACGCACTTCAATCGGCACCTGGTAGGTTGCGCCACCAACACGGCGTGACTTCACCTCGACCATCGGGCGCACGTTATCCAGCGCCTTGTCGAGCACCTCTACCGGGTCCTCGTTGCCCTTGCCGGCAATCTGGTCAAGCGCACCGTAAATAATACGTTCCGCGACCGACTTCTTGCCCGACTGCATGACCATGTTGATGAACTTGGCCAGCATAAGATTCCCGTACTTGGGATCCGGCAGGGTTTCGCGTGAACCGATAACTCTTCTTCTGGACATTGCGTTTTCTCAAATAACTGTTCGTTGTTAATCCGATCAGGACTTAGGACGCTTGGCGCCGTACTTGGAACGACCCTGGCGACGGCTGGTGACACCGGAGGTGTCCAGGCTGCCGCGCACGGTGTGGTATCGCACACCCGGTAAATCCTTCACACGGCCACCGCGAATCAGCACCACCGAGTGCTCCTGCAGGTTGTGTCCCTCACCACCAATATATGTAGTGACCTCGAAGCCGTTCGTGAGCCGGACACGAGCCACCTTACGCAGCGCCGAGTTCGGCTTCTTCGGGGTGGTGGTGTAAACACGCGTGCAGACGCCACGCTTCTGGGGACATGCCTCCAGCGCGGGAACAGTACTTTTTTCCCGTTTACGGGAGCGCGGCTTGCGCACTAATTGATTAATTGTTGCCATTACCCAAATAAACCCCGGAAATGTGAAACGAAAATAATTCTATGCTCCTGAAAACAAACGACAGGCCGGTCGAGACCGGCCTGTCGAGAAGGAGCGGAATTTTAGAATCAGGGCACTGCCCTGTCAAGGAAGAATTACGAATCTTCCGCCTGAGATTCAGCTACATCCGCGGCTTCCCCCTCCTCCGGGGCGTCCACTGCCGCCATTTCTCCGGCGATATCAATAGGGAAGCCCTCCCGCTGGCGGCGACGTTCCTCGTGGTAGGCCAGGCCGGTACCCGCCGGAATCAGGCGGCCAACGATGACATTTTCCTTCAGACCGCGCAGCGGATCACGGCTGCCACGCACCGAGGCCTCGGTGAGCACCCGGGTGGTCTCCTGGAAAGAGGCCGCCGAAATGAAGGACTCGGTCGCCAGAGAGGCCTTGGTGATACCCAGCAACAGCGGCATCCACTCGGCCGGCTCCTTGTCATCCCGCCTGAGCCGCTCGGTTTCTTCCAGCACGCGGGATTTCTCGATCTGCTCGCCCTTCAGGAAGCGGCTGTCATTGCCATTCAGGATTTCGACCTTGCGCAGCATCTGGCGCAGGATCACCTCGATATGCTTGTCGTTAATCTTTACACCCTGCAGGCGATAGACGTCCTGGATCTCCTTGACCAGGTACTCGGCCATGGTCGAGGTCCCCAGCAGGTGCAGGATATCGTGGGCACTGGGCTCGCCATCGACCAGCGTCTCGCCCTTCTCGACATGCTCACCCTCGAAGATGGTGACGTGGCGCCACTTCGGAATCAATTCCTCGTGCGTGGTCCCGTCCGTGGCCGTAATGACGACACGCTGCTTGCCCTTGGTGTCCTTGCCAAAGCCCACGGTACCGGAAATCTCGGCGAGAACGGCAGGCTCCTTCGGCTTGCGCGCCTCGAACAGGTCGGCCACGCGTGGCAGACCACCGGTGATATCACGGGTCTTGGAAGATTCCTGCGGGATACGGGCAACCACATCACCCACGCTCACCTTGGCGCCATCCTCCAGTCCGACCACCGCGCCGGAGGGCAGGAAGTACTGGGCATCCAGATCGGTGCCGGCCAGTTGTAGCGGCTTGCCGCTGGCATCGACCAGCTTCACCATCGGGCGCAGGTCCTTGCCGGTGGTGCCACGCGACTTCGCATCGGTAATGACCTGGCTGGTCAGACCGGTAACCTCGTCCGTGGACTCCTGCACCGTGACACCGTCAATAAAGTCACTGAGGCGCGCCACACCGGCCACCTCGGTCACAATCGGGTGGGTATGCGGGTCCCAGGTCGCAATGACGCTGCCGCCAGCGACGTTGTCGCCATCGGCCACGCTGATCACGGAACCGTACGGCACCTTGTAACGCTCGCGCTCACGGCCATGGTCGTCCAGCAGACCGATTTCACCGGAACGCGACACGGCAACCAGGTTGCCATTCCTGTTGGTCACGGTCTTGATATTGTGCAGGCGCACGGTACCACCGGCTTTCACCTCCACGCTGTTGACCGTTGCGGCACGACTGGCCGCACCACCGATATGGAAGGTACGCATGGTCAGCTGGGTACCCGGCTCACCGATGGACTGTGCCGCGATCACGCCAATGGACTCGCCGCCATTGACCATGTGACCACGCGCCAGGTCACGGCCGTAACAGGCCGCACAGACGCCGTAGCGGTTATCGCAGGTAATCGGCGAACGCACTTTCATTTCGTCAACACCGCATGCTTCCAGCCGGTCGACCCCTTCTTCATCGAGCAGGGTATTGCGCGGGGCAATCACTTCATCGGTACCCGGACGCACCACATCTTCCGCTGTAAGGCGGCCCAGCACGCGTTCGCGCAGTGGTTCGACCACGTCGCCGCCTTCCACCAGCGGAGTCATGATCAGGCCCGCCTCGGTTTCGCAGTCGTCGCCGATGATCACCAGGTCCTGGGCAACGTCGACCAGGCGGCGTGTCAGGTAACCGGAGTTGGCGGTCTTCAGCGCGGTGTCGGCCAGGCCCTTGCGAGCGCCGTGCGTTGAAATAAAGTACTGCAACACGTCCAGACCTTCGCGGAAGTTGGCAGTAATCGGCGTCTCGATAATGGAGCCGTCCGGTTTCGCCATCAGGCCACGCATGCCGGCCAGCTGGCGAATCTGGGCAGCGGAACCACGCGCACCGGAATCGGCCATCATGTAAACGGAATTGAAGGACGGCTGCTTGACGGTTTTGCCCTCGGCGTCTTTCTTTACCTCTGTGCCGAGCACTTCCATCATCGCCTTGGCGACCTGTTCGTTGGTGCGCGACCAGATATCGACGACCTTGTTATAGCGTTCGCCCATGGTCACCAGGCCCGAGGTGTACTGGTGCTCGATTTCCCGAACCTCGTCCTCGGCCTCGCCAAGAATCGTTGCCTTGACCTCCGGGATGGTCATGTCATTGATGCCAAACGACACTGCCGCACGTGTCGCATAGGAGAAACCCATGTACATCAGCTGGTCGGCAAAGATCACCGTCTCTTTCAGACCGACACGGCGATAGCAGGCATTGATCAGGTTGGAGATCGCCTTCTTGCTCATGTCCCTGTTGACCAGGTCAAAGGTCAGCCCCTTGGGCAGGATCTCCGACAGCAGCGAACGACCGACCGTGGTATCCACCAGTCCGGTAAGTTCCACCGTCTCGCCATTCTCATCGAACTCATAACGCGGGATACGCACCTTGATACGTGCATGCAGCGAGGCAACACCGTTCTGGTAAGCGCGGTGCACTTCCGAGACATCGGCAAACACCATGCCCTCGCCCTTCGCGTTGATGGAATCGCGCGTCAGGTAGTACAGACCCAGCACCACGTCCTGCGACGGCACGATGATCGGCTCGCCGTTGGCCGGGGACAGAATGTTGTTGGATGACATCATCAGCGCACGCGCTTCCAGCTGCGCCTCGATGGACAGCGGCACGTGCACGGCCATCTGGTCACCGTCAAAGTCGGCGTTGAATGCGGCACACACCAGCGGGTGTAGCTGGATCGCCTTGCCCTCGATCAGCACCGGCTCAAAGGCCTGGATACCGAGACGATGCAGGGTCGGCGCGCGGTTCAGCATCACCGGGTGTTCACGAATCACTTCCTCGAGAATGTCCCAGACTTCCGAGCCTTCACGCTCGACCAGTTTCTTGGCTGCCTTGATGGTGGTAGCCAGGCCACGCAGCTGCAACTTACTGAATATAAAGGGTTTAAACAGCTCCAGCGCCATGCGCTTGGGCAGACCACACTGGTGCAACATCAGCGTCGGACCCACCACGATTACGGAACGGCCGGAGTAATCAACACGCTTGCCAAGCAGGTTCTGGCGGAAGCGGCCCTGCTTGCCCTTGATCATGTCGGCAAGTGATTTCAGCGGGCGCTTGTTGGTGCCGGTAATAGCGCGACCGCGGCGACCGTTATCGAGCAGTGCATCAACCGACTCCTGCAGCATGCGCTTCTCGTTGCGCACGATGATGTCCGGCGCACTCAGTTCCAGCAGGCGCTTCAGACGATTGTTACGGTTGATAACGCGACGGTAAAGATCGTTCAGATCGGAGGTCGCGAAGCGGCCACCATCCAGCGGCACCAGCGGACGCAGTTCCGGCGGCAGCACTGGCAGCACCGTCATCACCATCCACTCCGGGTGATTGCCGGAGTCGATGAAGGATTCAACCAGCTTGAGGCGCTTGGCTATGCGCTTGAGCTTGGTCTCGGACTTGGTGGCATTGCTTTCCTCGCGCAGCTTGACCGTCTCGACCTGCAGGTCGATGCCCTTGAGCAGCTCAAAAACCGCCTCGGCACCCATGCGCGCGTCGAACTCATCACCGTTTTCCTGGATGGCGTCGAGGTAGGCCTCGTCGGACAGCAACTGGCCACGCTCCAGCGTAGTCATGCCGGGATCAACGACGACAAAGGCCTCGAAATACAGCACGCGCTCGATATCACGCAGTGTCATATCCAGCAACAGACCGATACGTGACGGCAGCGACTTCAGGAACCAGATATGGGCCGCCGGGCTGGCCAGCTCGATATGTCCCATGCGCTCGCGACGCACCTTGGTCAGCGTGACCTCCACACCGCACTTCTCGCACACCACGCCGCGATGCTTGAGGCGCTTGTACTTGCCGCACAGACATTCGTAATCCTTCACCGGACCGAAAATCTTGGCGCAGAACAGGCCGTCACGCTCCGGTTTGAAGGTACGGTAGTTGATCGTCTCCGGCTTCTTGACCTCGCCATAGGACCAGGAACGGATCATGTCGGGGGACGTCAGGCCAATTCGAATTGCATCGAATTCTTCTGTGTGGCCCTGCGGTTTCAGTAAATTGAGTAAGTCTTTCATCGTCTCTCCTGCACGTGGAGTATCGCGTTACCGGCTAACCGGCGCTGATTACCTGTTCCTGTCTGTTAATCCTGTTCCAGCTCGATGTTGAGACCGAGTGAACGAATTTCCTTGACCAGCACATTGAAGGACTCGGGCATACCCGCGTCCATATGATGGTTTCCGTCCACGATGTTCTTGTACATCTTGGTACGGCCGTTCACGTCATCGGACTTCACGGTCAGCATTTCCTGCAGTGTGTAGGCGGCGCCGTAGGCTTCCAGCGCCCACACCTCCATTTCACCGAAGCGTTGACCACCGAACTGCGCCTTGCCGCCCAGCGGTTGCTGCGTGACCATGCTGTACGGGCCGGTGGAACGGGCATGCATCTTGTCATCCACCAGGTGATTCAGTTTCAGCATATACATGTAGCCGACAGTCACTTCGCGATCGAAGGCATCGCCGGTGCGGCCGTCATACAACGTGGTCTGGCCACTCGCCGGCAGGTCCGCCAGCTCCAGCATGTACTTGATCGCCTCTTCCGGGGCACCGTCAAACACCGGCGTCGCCATTGGCACACCCTTCACCAGGTTGCGTGCCAGATCGAGGACATCGTCGTTGCTGAGCGACTTCAGGTCTTCCTTGCGGCCGCTGGCGTTGTAGATCTTGTCGAGGTAGGCACGGATCTCGGTAACCTTCTGCTGCGCCTGCAGCATCTTGCCGATCTTGATACCCAGGCCCTTGGCAGCCCAGCCAAGGTGGGTCTCCAGTACCTGCCCGATATTCATTCGAGACGGCACACCGAGCGGGTTGAGCACGATGTCGACAGAGGTGCCGTCGGCAGTGAACGGCATGTCCTCGACCGGCTGAATCATCGAGATCACACCCTTGTTCCCGTGGCGACCGGCCATCTTGTCGCCCGGCTGCACACGCCGCTTCACGGCGAGATAGACCTTCACCATCTTGAGCACACCCGGTGCCAGGTCGTCACCGGTGGTCAGTTTGACCCGCTTGTCTTCCAGGCGCTGTTCGAAGTCCTTGCGCAGGACCTTGAGCTGTTCACCGGCCTTCTCGAGGTCGGCGTTGGCATCCTCGTTGCGCAGGCGAATCTCGAACCACTTGTCACGACCGAGATCGGCGAGATAGTCCTTGGTGACCTTGCTGCCGGCGGCCAGTTTGTTCGGACCACCCTCGGCAACCTTGGCCTGTAACAGCATGCCGACACGTTCGTAGATGTCGTCTTCCATGATGCGCATCTGGTCATTCAGGTCCTTGCGGATCGCGGTCAACTGCTCTTCCTGAATCTGCAGTGCGCGTGCGTCCTTCTCCACGCCATCACGGGTAAACACCTGCACATCGATGACGGTACCGTCCATGCCGCTCGGCACACGCAGCGAGGTGTCTTTCACGTCGGACGCCTTCTCGCCAAAGATGGCACGCAGCAGTTTTTCTTCCGGGGTCAGCTGGGTTTCACCCTTCGGTGTCACCTTGCCGACCAGGATATCGCCCGGCTTCACCTCGGCACCGATGTAGACGATGCCGGACTCATCCAGCTTGGAGAGTGCGCCTTCACCGACATTCGGAATATCACCGGTGACCTCTTCCGAACCCAGCTTGGTGTCACGGGCAACCGAGGTCAGTTCCTCGATGTGAATGGTGGTAAAGCGGTCTTCCTCAACCACGCGCTCCGAGATCAGGATCGAGTCCTCGAAGTTGTAACCGTTCCACGGCATGAACGCGACCAGCAGGTTCTGGCCCAGCGCCAGCTCGCCAAGGTCGGTACTCGGACCATCGGCCAGCACGTCGCCGCGCGCAATCTCGTCACCCAGGCGCACCAGCGGACGCTGGTTGATACAGGTGTTCTGGTTGGAACGCGTGTACTTGGTCAGGTTGTAGATATCCACGCCCGGCTCACCGGCCACGGTCTCATCGTCATTGACACGCACCACGATACGGCCGGCATCTACGGAATCCACTACGCCGCCGCGTTTCGCGACCACGGTGACACCCGAGTCAATCGCCACGGTACGTTCGATACCGGTACCGACCAGCGGCTTCTCGGTGATCAGCGTCGGCACGGCCTGGCGCTGCATGTTGGAACCCATGAGCGCGCGGTTGGCGTCGTCGTGCTCCAGGAACGGGATCAGTGCCGCGGCAACCGAAACAATCTGCTTTGGCGACACATCGATGTAGTCGACCTTGTCCGGGGTCGAGGTCATGAACTCGTTCTTGTTGCGGCAGGTCACCAGGTCGTCGGTCAGCTTGCCACGGGCATCGGTATTGGCATTGGCCTGTGCGATGGTGTAGTTGCCTTCCTCGATCGCGGACAGGTACTGGATCTCGTCGGTGACGCGGCTCTTGACGACCTTGCGATAGGGTGTCTCCAGAAAACCGTACTCGTTAGTACGCGAATATACGGCGAGCGAGTTGATCAGGCCGATGTTCGGACCTTCCGGGGTTTCAATCGGACACACGCGGCCATAGTGCGTCGGGTGCACGTCGCGCACCTCGAAGCCGGCACGCTCGCGTGTCAGGCCACCCGGGCCCAGCGCCGAGACGCGGCGTTTGTGGGTGACCTCTGACAGCGGGTTGTTCTGGTCCATGAACTGGGACAGCTGGCTTGAACCGAAGAATTCCTTCACCGCGGCAGCCACCGGCTTGGCGTTGATCAGTTCTTGCGGCATCAGGCTTTCCGACTCCGCCAGGCTAAGGCGCTCCTTGACCGCGCGCTCGACGCGTACCAGGCCAATGCGGAACACGTTCTCGGCCATTTCACCGACACAGCGGATACGGCGGTTGCCGAGATGGTCGATATCATCGACAAAACCGTTACCGTTACGGATATCGATAAGGATCTTCATCACTTCCAGGATGTCTTCCCTGGACAGCGTACCCTCACCGGTCAGCTCCTCGCGGCCCACACGGCGGTTGAACTTCATGCGACCGACCGCAGACAGGTCGTAACGATCACTGGTGAAGAACAGGTTCTTGAACAGGTTCTGGGCAGCATCCTTGGTCGGCGGCTCGCCCGGGCGCATCATGCGATAGATCTCGACCATGGCCTCCAGTTCATTGGTGGTCGGGTCAATGCGCAGGGTACTGGAGATATACGGACCGCGGTCCAGGTCGTTGACGTACAGCGTACTGAGTTTCTTGACGCCGGATTCAATCAGCTTCTCCAGCAGTTCCTCGCTGATCTCGTCATTGGCATTGGCAATGATCTCGCCGGTTTCCTTGTCAACGATATTAGTCGCGATGGTCTTGCCGATCATGTACTCACGCGGCACTACCAGGGATCTCACCCCGGCCTTGTCAAGCTCGCGAATGTGGCGCGCGGTAACACGGCGGCCTTCCTCGACGATGACCTTGCCCTTGGCCTTGATCTCGAAACTGGCCACTTCGCCACGCAGGCGTTCGGCAACCAGGTCCAGCTTGATATCTTTCTTGGTAAAGTGAAAATTATTGGTCTCGAAAAACATTTCGAGAATCTGCTCGTTGTCATAACCCAGCGCACGCAGCAGGATGGTGGCCGGCAGCTTGCGACGACGGTCGATACGCACGAACACGCAGTCCTTCGGATCGAACTCCATGTCCAGCCAGGAGCCACGGTAGGGAATCACGCGGGCCGAGAACAGCAGCTTGCCGGACGAATGGGTCTTGCCCTTGTCATGATCAAAGAACACACCGGGCGAACGGTGCAGCTGCGAAACAATAACGCGCTCGGTACCGTTGATCACGAAGGTACCGTTCTCGGTCATCAGGGGCAGTTCGCCCATGTAGACTTCCTGTTCCTTGATGTCCTTGATCTTCTTTGCGTCTGCCGGAGAGTCCTTGTCATAAATGATCAGGCGCACCAGCGCACGCAGCGGAGCGGCATAGGTCAGTCCGCGCAGCTGGCATTCCTTGACGTCAAAGGCCGGCTCGCCAAGGCGGTAATTCACATAATCCAGCGCTGCATTACCGGAGTAACTGACAATCGGGAGAACCGAACTGAATGCTGCGTGCAGACCCTTGTCGGCACGGCCTTCCGGGGCCTTGTCGGCCTGCAGAAAGTCACGGTAGGACTCGATCTGGGTTGCCAGCAGGTACGGAACATCCAGGATGCTGTGGCGTTCACCAAAGTCCTTGCGGATTCGTTTCTTCTCGGTATAGCTATAAGCCATCGGTTTTCCTCTCCAGTACAGATGAAGAAAGCTGTGTGTCAGTGTCCGCTATCTGCGCACGGACAGGCACAGTGCACAGCACTGCGCCCTTTCGGGTACGACAAGCAGGGACAGGCCGGACGCACCTTGTGCATCCAGCCGACCCTGTATTTCCGGGGTTGCTGTAATCACCAAACGGATTACTTGCAACCGCCTTACTTCAGCTCTACGGCAGCGCCGGCGTCCTCAAGCTGCTTCTTGACCTCTTCAGCCTCGCCCTTGGAGGCGGCTTCCTTCACGGTGGAAGGCGCACTTTCTACCATGTCCTTGGCTTCCTTCAGGCCCAGGCCGGTGATCGCACGAACGGCCTTGATCACGCCAACCTTGTTGTCGCCGAAGCTGGTCATGACGACGTCGAACTCGTCTTTCTCTTCCGCGGCAGCGGCTTCACCACCAGCAGCCGGAGCGGCAACCGCCACGGCAGCGGCAGCAGACACGCCGAACTTTTCTTCCATGGCAGAGACGAGCTCAACAACGTCCATCACTGACATGTTTGCAATTGTTTCCAGAATCTCTTCTTGTGAAACGGCCATTTCAAATACTCCTGTCTGATAATCTTAAAATAGGTGTGTGTAGTTATGCTGCCTGCTGTTTCTGATCGCGCACGGCATCCACGACACGAACCAGCTTGCCCGGCACCTCGTTGAAGGTACGGACGAGCTTCTCGGTCGGGGCCAGCATGACCGACATCAGCATGCTGATAGCCTGATCGCGGGTCGGGAGCTTGGCCAGCTTGTCGATATCCGATGGCTCAAGCAATTCACCGCCGACTGACAGCATGGTGACACTGAACTTGTCATTTTCCTTGGCAAAGTCCTTGGCCACGCGCGCAGCTGCACCGGGGTCTTCCTGGGAAAATGCCAGGATCAACGGACCGGTCAGTCTGTCGCTCATGCATGCGAAGTCGGTACCATCCAGGGCGCGACGTGCCAGCGTGTTCTTCACCACGCGGACATAAACACTGTCTCCACGTGCCTTGATACGCAGGTCAGTCAGCTGTTCGACCGTCAGTCCGCAGTATTCCGCGGCCACGGCCGAAAACGCCCCTTTGGCAACTTCAGCTACTTCAGCAACAACAGCCTTTTTCTCTTCAAGAGTTAACGCCATTGTGTTTACCTCTTTGGGAATTCACCGCCAGGCAAGCCCGGCCGATTCCTTCCCGTTTATTGACATTGTGTCGTCCGTTACCGAACGTCACACTCTGTTTGGTGGCTTGAAGACAGATCGACTGTCATTTCGCGCACCCTCTGCGCAGGCAGCTCCGCCTGTATACGGAACGATTAAACCCGGTCGTGCCAGGCACCTGCGGTCTTTGACGGCCACCGGCAAAGCCGGATCGCTAACTGCTGCGACATTGGTACATTGCTGTACGTCATCAGCGCCAAACCCTGGAAAGGTTTAACACCCTTCCTTAATTCTCTTCACTCTCTCCCCCGCAAGGGAGAGAGATAATGCTAATACCTGTTAATCCAGTGTTGCCTGGTCGATCTGCAGGCCGGGGCCCATGGTCGTGGAGACAGACACCTTCTTCATATATACGCCCTTGGCGCTGGCCGGCTTGGCCTTGTTCAGGTCAGCCAGTAAAGCCTCAAGGTTTTCCTTCAGCGCATCGACAGCGAAATCGATGCGGCCGATCGGACAATGGATAATGCCGGCCTTGTCGGCACGGTAACGCACCTGCCCGGCCTTGGCATTTTTAACAGCGGTAGCGACATCCGGCGTCACCGTACCCACTTTCGGGTTCGGCATCAGGCCACGCGGACCGAGAATCTGGCCCAGCGTACCCACCACGCGCATGGCATCCGGTGAGGCAATCACGACATCGAAGTCCATGTTGCCCTTCTTGACCTCTTCCGCGAGATCTTCAAAACCGATCACGTCGGCGCCGGCTTCTTTCGCGGCATCGGCGTTGGCACCCTGGGTGAACACCGCAACACGCACGGTCTTGCCGGTACCGTTCGGCAGCACCGTGGCGCCGCGTACAGTCTGGTCGGACTTGCGCGGGTCGATGCCCAGGTTGATGCTGATGTCGACAGATTCCTTGAACTTCACACCGGGCAGCTCCTGCAGCAATGCCAGCGCCTCATCAACGCCGTACAGCTGGCTGCGCGAAATCTTTTCGTTGATGGCTTTTGCCCGTTTTGTCAATTTGGCCATGTTCGTTACTCCTTCACATCAAGGCCCATACTGCGGGCACTTCCGGCGATAATGCGAACAGCCGCGTCCATGTCGGCGGCATTCAGGTCCGCCATTTTGGTCGTGGCAATTTCTTCCAGCTGGGCACGAGTAACGGTGCCGACCTTGTCAGTGTTCGGTGTCGCAGATCCACTCTGGATGCCGGCCGCCTTCTTCAGCAGCACCGAGGCTGGCGGGGTCTTGGTAATAAACGAAAAGCTGCGATCAGAGTAGACGGTAATGACCACCGGGATCGGCAGATTCTTTTCCACGTCCTGCGTCTTGGCATTAAACGCCTTGCAGAATTCCATGATGTTCACACCGTGCTGACCCAGTGCCGGACCAACCGGCGGACTCGGGTTTGCAGCTCCGGCAGGAACTTGCAGCTTTATATAAGCCTCAATTTTCTTGGCCATTTTAACTCCTGTGGGTACAAGCGCCTTGCGGCTCCCCTGTTTAGAAAATTGTAGGAGCGCCTTGCAGGCGCGAAATTTCCACGATCAAATCAATCGCGCCTGCAAGGCGCTCCTACAGCAATAAAAATCTACGCCTTCTCGACCTGTCCGAACTCCAGTTCGACCGGTGTCGAGCGGCCGAAAATCAGTACCGAGACGCGCAACCGGCTCTTCTCGTAATTGACCTCTTCCACGACGCCGTTGAAGTCGTTGAACGGGCCATCCGTGACACGTACCACCTGGCCCACTTCGAACAGCACCTTCGGCCGCGGCTTGTCCACGCCTTCCTGTACACGCTGCAGGATGGCATCGGCCTCGCCCTGGCTGATCGGTGCGGGGCGGTCACTGGTACCGCCGATAAATCCCAGCACCTTGGGTGCATCCTTGACCAGGTGCCAGGTGTCCTCGTTCATGTCCATCTGCACCAGCACGTAGCCCGGGAAGAACTTGCGCTCGCTCCTGCGCTTGGAACCCTCGCGCATCTCGACCACTTCCTCGGTCGGCACCAGGATCTCGCCAAAGGAATCAGCCATCTGTTCACGCGTAATGCGTTCTTCCAGCGCACGCTTGACCTGGTTTTCGAAGCCCGAGTAGGCGTGCACGACATACCATTGCAAAGACATTGTCAGCCACCCTGCCCGGTCAGAAACTGAATGCCCTGAAGCAGCACCATGTCCAGCAGCCACAGGGCGATTCCCACCAGCAGCACAATGACCAGCACCGCGAGCGTTGTCTGCACGGTCTCGGCTCGCGTCGGCCACACCACCCGGCGCACTTCACTCTGCGCCCCGGTAATGAAACCGAGCACATTCTTGCCAGCCGCCGACTGTGCCGCAATGAATACGGCAATACCGGCAACGGTAAGCAGGCCCAGCACGCGCACCACCAGCATCTGTTCTTCAAAGTAGTAGAAAGCAGCAATACCGCCAGCCAGCAGCAGCATGGCCAGCAGCAGCTTCATGCTGTCGAACCGGCTTGCCTCTGTTTCAACCTTTGCGTTCATAAATTACCCGGTAATATGTGGGGACTAATCCCGTTTAGCTCAGCTGGCAGGCCAGGAGGGAATCGAACCCCCAACCTGCGGTTTTGGAGACCGCTGCTCTGCCAATTGAGCTACTGGCCTAACTCTTTTTACTGTAGGAGCGCCTTGCAGGCGCGATATTCCCTACGATCAAAAACATTCGCGCCTGCAAGGCGCTCCTACATCAAATAAATTATTCGATGACCTTGGATACCACGCCGGCGCCAACGGTACGGCCGCC
>JAOUBY010000100.1 GCA_029860045.1 Gammaproteobacteria bacterium
CCGGGGGAAGCCTTAGGGCAACAACAGGTCTTTAAAACAAAAGTAGTAAGAAGTAGCAATAACACATACTTTTAAAAGTAATAATCAGGAGGAGTAACAATGAAATTTTCAACAATAGCAATCGCTGCAGCGATGTGTGTTTCGGGTTCGGCATTTGCCAAGCCTGGCAATGACGTCATCAGTGATGACCTGAGCCGTCGTGGTCCAGGCTCAACCAGTGGCAGTGGCCACACCGTGGAAGGTAACTGTGGTGGTCCTGACTACCAGGGCGCAACAGGTAAGCTGACCATTTCTCAAAACGAGGGTAGCTCTACGGTCAATGTCGAAGTAGAAGATGCCGTGCCGAATACGCATTTCACCGTTTGGATGCGTATCAAGGGTGGTGCTGGCTTCAATGACGCTGGCAGTCCCTGGACTGGCGGTGGTGCAACGCCTTTGTGCTCAGGCACGGACTTTGCCAGCCTGAATGCCAACAGTCCCTGGAACAATCCTGCTGGCTCCACAGATCATCTTTGCAACAGCTTCACCACAGATGCTAACGGTGATGGAACTTTAAATACTACCGTCAACTTCCCGGTTGTCGGTGGCGCCTATCCGTTCCAGCAGGCTGATGGTCCCGCACGTCCTGGTCATGATGACCACGCCGATGTCCCGACCGCGATCGTGGATCCGCGTACCGGCACCGGTGGTCCGTTCATGATCCGTGTGGTTTCGCATTGCCTCGACAATGCAAACCACGGTCTTTCACCGAGCAATCGTGAGGCCTTCTTCCAGTACCCGTAAGGGTGTGGACTGCAGTAACAGCTTTCATTTAGCGAGTCTGGTTTTTCGCTGAAAAAAAGCTTTCGGTCCGGCATGTCTCCCCCGAGCGTGCCGGACCACACATAGACCGGCGGACAGGCAACTGTCCGCCGGTTTTTTTCGCGCCTGCAAGGCGCTCCTACGCTATTCGTGATGCTTGTAGGAGCGCCTTGCAGGCGCGATAGAATCAATGCTCTGTTGCTGGCTGGGGATCCAGCCCATATCAATACGCAGGCAAAATATCTATCGTTTTGTGGACTCATCCCGGCCCGCCATCCTCCAGCAACTCCGTCGCTGAACAATTTCTATTCAGATTTGTCACAGATTACGGTATAACATTAAAAAAGCGTTTATCTAACACTAGAGGCAAATTCCATGAAGTACCTGATTACGTGCCTGATCGTGGCCGTGCTGGCCGGCTGCGAGCAGGCCTCTGATACCACCGGAAAGCAGGATTCAGTATCCGATGCTGCCGGGACTGCCGTTACAACTACAGAGGACCAGGCGGTCCCGGAGGAAGTAAAGAACCCGAGCGGCAGGGTTTTTGAATACGGAATCTACAACCCGATACGCAAGGGCCGTGTGCGGGATGAGATGACCTCCAACACCGGCAAGGTCATCAACCTGCCGGTGCTGGAACTGGGCGAGCAGACCGACCACATTCCGCTGGTAAAGGACACCTATTTTGCCTATCGCTATCGCATACTCAACCTGCCAAAGGATGAGGCAAAAAAACCCGCCGTTGAGTTGCGAAAGGTGCTGGTCCATCCCGAGATGAAACTTCCTGATGGGGGCTCGTCAACCGGTTGGGACAGGGTAACCAAGGGTCGCACCAGTGCCGGGCATGTGATTGGTTTCGATGGCTATGCCTTTAACGAGGACTATGAGCTGGTCGAGGGCGACTGGACCTTCCAGATCTGGTTCAGGGAGCACTTGCTGGTCGAGCAGACCTTCACCATGTACTGGCCGGAGGAAGGGGCGGAAGCAGGTGCAGGTGCTGAGCAGCCGGCCACGGAACCGGCTGCTGAAAATTCAATCTAGGGAAGCACCGCTTTATTGAAGGATGCTGTCATTGCGAGCATGGCGAAGCAATCTCCCACTATGGAATCTTTCAGTTAGAGATTGCTTCGTCACTGCGTTCCTCGCAATGACGGGACTTTTAAATCATCCAGAGCTCCCTTGCAAAGTAACCAGAATTGAAAACTGATAATGAAACCGGCAATCACAGTTGACTCCCTGAGCAAGAAATTTGGTGCCTTCACGGCGGTCGATAACATCAACTTCGACGTGAACCGTGGCGAGGTGCTGGGCTTCCTCGGCCCCAACGGCGCCGGCAAGTCCACCACCATGAAGATGATCACCGGTTTCCTGGCGCCGAGCGGCGGGCAGATCCGGGTGGATGGCATGGATGTCATGAAACAGCCGATGCAGACCAAGCAGCTCATCGGCTACCTGCCGGAAGGCGCGCCGGCCTACGGTGATATGACGGTGACCGCTTTCCTGGGCTTTATCGCCGACATCCGCGGTTACCGGGGGAGCGACAGGAAAGAGCGTATTCAGACAGCCATCGAAAAGGCCAACCTGGGCAGTGTCATCCACAAGCCCGTCGACACCCTGTCCAAGGGCTTCAAGCGCCGCGTCGGTCTGGCGCAGGCAATCCTGCACGATCCACCCATCCTGGTGATGGATGAACCCACCGACGGACTCGATCCGAACCAGAAACATGAGGTGCGCGAGCTGATCAGTGAGATGGCACAGCAGGACAAGGCCATCCTGATTTCCACGCACATCCTGGAAGAGGTGAATGCCATCTGTGACCGCGCCGTGATCATTTCACACGGGCGGCTGGTATTTGACGGCACGCCAGCGAAGCTGGAGGCCATGTCACGGCTGCACAATGCCGTCACCATCACCTTTGCCGGCGGACTGCCGGATGCTGCGGAGCAGCGTCTGCGCGCGCTGAGTGATGTTGCCGACGTGGTCTGCGAGCAGGCACTGAACCGACTCAGGGTGATGCCCGGTGAGGGAATGTCGATTGCAGGGCAGGTCACCCGCCTGGTACGGGACGAGAGCTGGGAAATCGACGAACTCTATGTCGCCAGCGGGCAACTGGACGAGGTGTTCCGGCGTATTACCACGCTGGGTGGTCCAGCGGACGCAGGTGACCTGTCATGAGTAGCACGACTGCCATCTTCCGGCGTGAGCTTGCCAACTATTTCGCCACCCCGGTCGCCTACGTGTTTATCGTGATCTTTCTGGCGCTGAACGGCGTGTTTACCTTCTACGTGGGTGGCTGGTACGAGCGCGAACAGGCCGACCTGCAGACCTTTTTCGACTACCATCCGTTGCTGTACCTGTTTCTGATCCCGGCCCTGTCCATGCGCCTGTGGGCAGAGGAGCGCAAGTCGGGCAGCATCGAGCTGCTGATGACCCTGCCCATCTCCACCTGGCAGGC
Organism: Gammaproteobacteria bacterium; assembly: GCA_029860045.1. Taxonomy (GTDB): domain Bacteria; phylum Pseudomonadota; class Gammaproteobacteria; order UBA9214; family UBA9214; genus UBA9214. Next base: position 3,257 of record JAOUBY010000100.1, read on the forward strand.
GGTGGCCGGAAAGTACCTCGCCGCCTGGGCCTTCACCGGCATTGCGCTGGCGCTGACCTTCCCGGTCTGGTTGACGGTGAACTACCTGGGCAGCCCGGATAACCCCGTCATCCTGATTGGTTATATCGGCAGTTACCTGATGGCCGGCGCCTACCTTGCGATTGGTGCCTGTGTCTCGGCCTTTACCCGCAACCAGGTGATTGCCTTTGTCATTGCCGTGGTCATCTGCTTTGTGTTCATGTTTTCCGGTACACCGATGGTGCTGGACCTGTTCCAGGGCTGGCTGCCGCAGCCGCTGGTCAACACCATCAGCGGCATGAGTATTACCACTCACTACAACTCGATCCTCAAGGGCGTGATCGACCTGCGCGACCTGGTGTTCTTTTTCTCGTTTATCGGTTGCTGGTTGCTGGCCAATCTCATTGCGGTCGAGATGAAGAAATCGAGTTAGTGGAACAACAGGTTGTGGTTATTTAAAAGTCCGGTCATTGCGAGGAACAGAGTGACGAAGCAATCTCCTAATGCTGATTTCTTGATTTAGAGATTGCCACGCTTCGCTCGCAATGACGAATGAATCAGATGCAGAATAATTAAATGGGTTAAGAGAAATGATGAAGGGTCAAAAACTGTTTTCAGGAACCGGTCTGCTTGCTGTAGCCGCGCTGCTGATCGCTATCAACCTGGTGGCTGGCCTGTTCCTCAAGGGGATGCGCCTCGATATGACCGAGAATCGCCTGTATACCCTGTCCGAGGGTACGCAGAATATCCTGGGCAATCTCGATGAGAAGATCACCCTGCGTTTCTACTTCTCCGAAGAGCTGTTCAGTAGCATGCCGGCATTCGCGACTCACGGCCAGCGGGTCAGGGAATTGCTGGAGCAATACGTTGAGCTGGGTGATGGCCAGATCGAACTGGTGATCAAAAACCCGGAACCGTTCTCCGACGAGGAGGCCGAGGCGATGCATTACCGCCTGCAGGGCGTGCCGGTGGATACCACCGGCAGCCTGGCCTATTTCGGACTGGCGGGCGTAAATGCTGCGGGGGGGTGGCGCGCGTTACCCTATTTCAAGGCGGAGCAGGAAGAGTCGCTGGAGTACGAGTTATCCGGGCTGATCACGGGTCTTGCCAATCCACAACGGCCGGTGGTCGGGTTGATCTCTGCGTTGCCCCTGGATGGCGGGGAAGCCAACGCGTTTCTTGGCAAGACCCAGCCATGGTTCATCCTGACCCAGATCAAGCGTTCGTTTGATGTGCTGGACCTGGGGCTTGAGCCGGACGTTATTCCCGGGAATGTCGATGTGCTGATGATCGTGCATCCGAAAGAACTCGATGACAAGGCGCTGTTTGCCATAGACCAGTATGTGCTTGGCGGTGGCCGGGTGCTGGCCTTTCTCGACCCGTTTGCCGAGGGTGACCTGTCGATCGAGAAGCCTGTAGAGGAAGGGGACCAACTGGAGAGTGCTACCTCGGCGCGTGCATCTGACCTCGGGCCGCTGCTGGCGGCATGGGGCATCGAACAAATACCTTACATGGTTGCTGCCGACCGGCAGGCCGCGACCCGCATCAAGTCCACAATAGGTGGGCAGGAGAAGGGCCTGGTCGACTATGTCGCCTGGCTGACCCTGCGTGAGGTAAATTTCAGTAAGGAGGACTTTGTCAGTGCGCCGCTGAAGAGCCTGGTGATGGGCAGTGCCGGGATTCTGCGCCAGTGGCCGGCTGCGGGAACACGTTTCACACCACTTGTAGCGACCAGTGATCAGTCCATGCCGATCGATGCCGCCAGTATCCAGTTCTTTACCAGCCCGGAAGAACTGCTTCAGGCCTACCGGCCCGGCGGTGAGTCGTTTGTACTGGCAGCCAGGGTAAGCGGGCACGTGAAAACAGCTTTCCCGGATGGCATCGGTGGCGAGAAGGATGCAACTCAGCTGACGCAATCGATTG
>JAOUBY010000004.1 GCA_029860045.1 Gammaproteobacteria bacterium
GCGTACCCGCACCGATGCCTTTGATTTTCTCCCGCCCGTCCAGTCGCTGATCCCGCCGCGCAGCGAACACAATTTTCAACGTCGACTGGTGCTTGAGTACCTCGCCCGCAATGGCACGACACCGGCCTCCGGCCTGGAAGCGGACTGGGAGATTCTCAAGGTGTCGGGGCACGGTGGCATCGGTCACCTCGATGTGTTCGAGACAGATGAAAAGGCGACGGACTGGTATGGTGCCCCGGCGCGACCGGAACTTCATGACGTCACGCAGGAGTCGGGCTTCTCGTTAAAGGATTACCTCACCTGGTTTGACCGGGATGCGGAAACCCTGATGCAGGTGATCGGGCCGACGCCAAGTGTTGGTGGTGCCATCCCGAAACTGCTGGTATCGATTCCGGATTCCGGCTGGGACGGGCGCATAGGTCTGCCGGCACGCTTCGGTGCGCAGGGGCTGACCGACGTGGTGTTGAAGTTCGAGCAGCCGACGGTGTATCCCGGGCTGGTCGAGCTGGAGGCGCTGGCACTGGATGTGCATCGCGAGGCCGGTTTCACGGTGCCGCGGCACTGGGTGGTCGAGTTTAACGGTGTGCCGGCGCTGGCGGTGGAGCGGTTTGACCGCGACCACAACAAGAACCCGTTGTTTACCGAGTCGCTGTACTCGGTGCTGGCCTCGGGCGATGCCCGGATTACGCACAATTACAGTTACAGCTATGACGAGGTGGGCCGTGCCATTGACCGTTCACCGATTGATTTTTTTACCGACCGCACATTGGCCAAGCGCCACCTGCTGGCGCGGCTGCTCATGTCGCTGCTGACCGGAAACGGCGACCTGCACCTGGAAAATCTGTCGATTGTCGGGGTGGGAGGCGAGCTGGCGTTTTCACCGGTGTATGACCCGACACCAATGCGTGCCTATTCGATTCACAACCTGCTGTCAGTGATGCCGTTCGGTCGTTATGGCGAATCCGATGATGCGACCGGGTCAACGGTGGGGCTGGTCGCTGCGGTGCAGAACCTGGCGAAAAACCTCGGCATTGCGCCGGCAATGCTGGAAGAGATGACCGAAAAAGCCTTGCAGACAACAGAACATTACAGCGAGCAGCTGCGCGCGCTGGCTTCCCTGCCGGAGGCGAACAGGGAAAACCTGGTGGCGATTGTGGAGCGGGTGAGGGGGCAGTTGTCGGGATGAAAGAGATCAGTACCCATTTATACTTTATCCAGATAGCGCTTGATAAGTGCTCCTGCAACAAACAGAAACACCTGTAGGAGCGGATCTCATCCGTGAATATTTTCACGCCAGAGCCCTTTGTGCTTGATGGGTGCTCCGATAATATGGGCCAGAAAATGTATCCGGCCCGTTTATTTGGGGGCGGTGGCGCCGGTGACTCCGGCAGTCAGGGTGAATCGCATTGCTTCCTCCATGTTCATGTCGACCGGTCGGATGGCGCTTCTAGGCATTAGCACAGCATAACCACCGATCATGTAACTTAGCGGCAGGTAGACCAGGACAGTGTCTTCTTCACGGAAAACTTCAGGCAGCTTTTCCGGGTTTTCCTGGGTAACGAAGCCGATCACCTGCATGCCGGTATCACCCAGCGTGACGGCGACCACCTGGTCGAATTCCTTTTTGGTTTCCGGTGAAAAATAATTCAGGAAGTCGCGTAACGCCGGGTAGATCAATCTGACCATGGGGGTCTTGTAGAGGAGTTTTTCACCCATGGCGAACAACCTTTGCACCACGTAGGCATGCATTAGCAGTCCCACGACGAACGCGGCTACCAGCCCGGCAATGACACCCATGCCAGGCCAGTACAGGCTTTCCGGCAGCCACAGGCGTATCAAATCGCCCAACACGGCTTCAGTGGATACCGCAAACCAGTAGAGCAGGTAGATCGTGAGTATCACGGGCAGGGTGGCCACCAGTCCGGTAAGAATATGTTTGCTTATGAATTTCACCATCTGAACTGCCTCCAGGGTTTGTGAAAGCCAGCATACACGCAGTGAAGATAAGCTGTCAGAACACAGTTAACCCAAATATAACCAATTAATGTGCTCTGGTACCATTTATCGTCGGTCGCCCGGTATTCCTCTGTATTCTGAGAATGTGTGCGGTGCTTTTTTGCGTCCCGGTGATGACGGGTTAGAATGGAAGCATTGGTTTGCAGGATGATTGAATGGTGCGCTCGCGAGGAGCGCTGAATTTCGGAGTGTGAAGGAAAGTCCGATGGCAAATTCGTTTGGTGATCAGTTTCTCAAGGCGGGCCTGGTGAGCAAGACCCAGCTCAACAAGGCGAACAAGTCGAAACACAAGCAGCAGAAACAGAAGAACAAGCAGAAGATCGAGGTGGTCGATGAGGCGGCGGTCGCCGCCCGTCAGGCAGCGGCAGAGAAAGTGGCTCGCGACCGTGAGCTCAATCGCCAGAAAAAGGAAGAGGACGAGCGCAAGGCCGTTCGTGCACAGGTTCGTCAGCTGGTCGAATTAAACCGATTGCCGCGGGACGATGGCGAAACGGGTTATAACTTTCAGGACGGTAAGGCGATCAAGAAAATTTTTGTCTCTGAAGAGGTTCACGAGAGGCTGGGGCGTGGACTGCTTGCCATCGTCAGGTTTGATGACGGCTACGAGGTGATTCCGTCCGTGGTGGCAGAGAAAATCAAGCTGCGTGATGAATCCTGCATTGTCAGTAATGCGGTGACTCAGCTGGAGAGTGGGGAAGATGATCCCTACGCAGATTACCAGGTTCCTGATGATTTGATGTGGTAGGGGATATGATGGTGCGGTACCCATTTATCCTGTAGGGGCGGATCTCATCCGCGATCTTTTTCCAATCAAACCATCTGCTAGTGTGGTTTTAAACAACCTGTCCTGCGCACCAGCCTGATGACCATGCCCATTGAAAGTTATACCCGCCCAGCCAACCGGTCACATCAACCACTTCTCCGATAAAGTACAGGCCGGCGACCTTGCTGGATTCCATGGTTTTTGAAGATAACTCGTTACAGTCGACGCCACCCAGGGTGACTTCGGCGGTGCGGTAGCCTTCGGTGCCGTTGGGTTTGATTTGCCAGTATTGTAGCTGTTGTGCGATCTCTTCAAAGCGGACATATGAAAGTTCCTGCAGTGGTTTGTCCGCGGTTTCCTGGCCTAACAGGGCGGGGACGAGTCGTTTGGGTAAGATCTCGGCTAACAGCGTTTTTAATTTGATGTTTGGTTGTGTGGCCTGTCGTGTTTTCAGGAAATCAACCAAATCGAGTTCTGGTAACAGGTTTATGTGAATCGCTTCACCCGGTAGCCAGTAAGATGAAATCTGTAGAATGGCAGGGCCACTCAAACCCCGGTGAGTGAACAGGATGTTCTCCTTGAATTGTATGCGCATGTTACTCACGATACTTTCAACGGATATACCTGACAGTCCTGCTAGCAGCTCCTTGTCGTGCGGTTGCAGGGTAAAGGGCACCAACCCTGCTGTGGTTGGCCAGATGTGGTGGCCGAACTGCCCGGCAACTTTATAACCTAACGGGCTGGCACACATTTTTGGTATGGATAGGCCGCCACTGGCGATGACTAATGATGTTGTCCGGAATATCCCCAGTGATGTAGTTATAGAAAATGCATTGCTTTCCATTTTTTCTATGTTCTTAACATCGCAATCAAGTTGAATGGTTACATTCACTTTTTCGCATTCAGCGAGCAACATATCAAGAATGTCTTTGGCGCTGTCATCACAGAATAATTTACCGAGATCGCGTTCATGGTGGGGGATCTGATATTCATTCACCATGGCAATGAAATCCCACTGGGTGTAGCGACTTAGCGCGGATTTACAAAAATGGGGATTGTGGGATATGAAGTTGTTGGCGCTGATTTCAGTATTGGTAAAGTTGCAGCGGCCACCGCCGGACATAAGGATCTTTTTACCGGGTTTGTTGGCATGGTCGATTATGATTACTTCGCGTCCACGTTTGCCTGCTTCGATTGCGCACATCAGGCCTGCCGCGCTGGCGCCGATGATCAGGACGTCTGTTTTAGTGGGTTTGGGTGGCATACCTGTTCAAAAGAAGTTGGTGCCTGCTGGCGCCGAATGTATCAATCGATTGAGTCCGGAGTTGTGCGCATGGGTTGAAGTGGGTTTTATGGACAGTTGGGAGGCGTCTGGAGTTTGTGCAGTGTAGGCGGGGGATGTTTATCGCAGTTTTCGTGCCCTGAATTTTCGACCCTTTATTTTCCCTTCCGTCAGTATCTTCAAGGCCTGTTTGGCGATCGGGCGTTCGACAGCCACATAAGCAAGATTGTCGAAAATATCAATTTTGCCAATTTGTTTGGCGGGTAGATCGGTATTTGCAGTTAATGCGCCCAGTATATCACCCGCGCGCACCTTGTTTTTACGGCCACCATTAATGGATAGAGTAACCATCGCTGGGCTCAATCTGAAGTTCTCCCGGGTTTTCAGTGAGGTGGGCTTCTCTATTCTAACGGGGCTGTTTTGAAAGGCCTCTATCGCACTGACCTTCTTCGCCTCCGAGGCCATGAATAAACTCAGGGCCAGGCCTTCCTTGCCGGCGCGACCGGTGCGCCCGATACGGTGAATATGTATTTCCGGATCCGGTGACAGCTCGAAGTTAATCACGGCCTGTAAATCTTTTACATCCAGCCCGCGCGCGGCGACATCCGTTGCAACAAGAATCGAACTGCTCTTGTTGGAAAACTGCACCAACACCTGGTCACGTTCATATTGTTCAAGATCACCGTGCAAGGCCAGCGCATGGAAACCCTGTTGCCATAATTCTTCAGCCAGTTCCTTGCATTGATTCTTTCGGTTGCAAAACACCAGGCTTGATTCAGGTCGATAATGCTGTAACAGGGTAACCAATGTTTTGGTTCTTGCGCCTTTTTCTATTTCATAGAAAACCTGTTGTATCTTTTTATTGTCGTGCAGGCTTTCCACGCGAATATCAGCTGGATCGCTCTGGATGGCATCGCTGATCTCTTGTATTTCATCCGGGTAGGTCGCGGAAAATAACAGGGTTTGCCGTTGGCGTGGCATCATATCAATAATTCGCATGATGTCTTCATGAAAACCCATGTCCAGCATGCGATCAGCCTCATCCAGCACCAGCGTTTTTAATCCATTCAGTTTTAAAGTGCCTTTTTCCAGGTGCTTTAATGTCCGTCCCGGTGTGCCGACCACGATATGCGGGTTACGTTCCAGTGAAGCCAGTTGTGGCCCCATCGGTTTGCCGCCACACAGAGTGAGGATGTTGGTGTTGGGTATTGCGCGCGCCAGCAGGCGAAATTCCTTGCTTACCTGATCGGCCAGCTCGCGTGTTGGGCAGAGTACCAGTGCCTGGGTTTGGTACGTCTTTGTCTCAAGCTTGTGCAGTACGCCAATGGCAAATGCAGCCGTTTTCCCGCTGCCTGTTTTGGCCTGTGCCAGCAAATCCTTGCCTGTCAGGATGGTGGGCAGGCTTTGTGCCTGTATCGAGGTCATGACCTGGTAATCCAGCGACTTGATGTTGGCCAGAAGCTCGGGTGTTAAGGGCAGGGATGAGAAGGCGGTCACGTGGGGCAGGCTTTGTTGGCTTGGCGGAGGGGCGCATGATAGCAGATGAAGTATAAGAGGGGGTCAGTAACCATTTATTTCAAGGCATGTCTAACAGCCGTGCTTGTGTGATGGCCGGATCCCGGCCTTCTCGGGGATGACGTGATTTTACGACGCCGGTTCACAAACCGGTCAGCGCGTCATGTCTGACCTGACGCAGCGCAGTACCTCGTAGGGAAATTCACCCTCCAGCGCATCAAACACCGGCTTGAGGCGTTTGCCGCCACCGAATTGTTCGATGGCGAAGCGGATCGCATCCAGTTGCGGCTGTTGCAGTCGCACCACTTCATTGAGTGAGACCTCACCGCACTCGATCCCTTTGGCCAGGTGGTTGTAGATGGTGGTGGTCTTGAGGCCGCGTCGGGCTGCAATGGCATCGGTATGCATCCCGGTGCGAAACAGTTGCAGCGTCTCTTCTTCGGTATCGGTTTGCGTGCTCTCTTCCACGTCCCGGTATTCGTTCAGTACCTCGGAAAACGCCTCGCCGTAGTCGGCCAGCTTGCGCTCGCCGACACCGGAGATGTTTGACAGTTGCGCCAGGGTTTGTGGGCGGTTCTCCACCATTTCAGCAAGGGTGGCGTCATGGAAGATCATGTAGGCGGGCACGCCCTGCTCGTCGGCCAGTTGTTGGCGGCGGTCACGCAGTGCCTGCCACAGCTTGCTATTACCTGGATCGCCGAAACGGTTGGCCTTGCGTTCACGGGTCTTCGCCCTGGCCTTGCGGGTGAGTTTGCGCAGGTGCAGCAGCTGCTCACCGCGTAGTATCGGACGGCTCTGTTCAGTGAGGTGCAGGCCACCATGCCCCTCCAGGTCTACCGCCAGCAGCCCGCGGGCGATCAGTTGGCGGTAGAGGTCACGCCATTCGCTTTGCTTGTGTTCGCTGCCGATGCCATAGGTGCTCAGCTTGTCGTGACCGAAGCGACTGATGCGCTCATCTTCCTTGCCGAGTAGCACGTCGACCAGGTAGCTGACGCCAAAGCGCTGGCCGGTACGGTGTACACAGGAAAGCGCCTTCTGCGCGGCGGTGGTAGCATCCCAGGTCTCGGGTGGCTCCAGGCAGGTGTCGCAGTTACCACAGGATTTGGCCTGCTCTTCGCCGAAGTAGCGCAGCAGCGCCTGGCGACGGCAGGTTGTCAGTTCGCAGAGGCCGAGCATGGCGTCGAGCTTGTGGCGTTCAATGCGCTTGATGGCCTCGGGGGCGTCAGAGCTTGCCTGCATCTGCTTGAGGGTGATCACATCCTGCAGGCCATAGACCATCCAGGCATTGGCGGGCTGGCCGTCGCGCCCGGCGCGACCGGTCTCCTGATAGTAGGCCTCCAGGCTCTTCGGCAGATTGAGGTGGGCCACGAAGCGCACGTCGGGCTTGTCGATCCCCATGCCGAAGGCGATGGTGGCTATGATGATCACGCCTTCCTCGCGCAGGAAGCGCTCCTGGTGCTGTTGGCGAACCGGTGCCGACAGGCCGGCGTGGTAGGGTAGTGCGGTCAACCCCTTCGATGTCAGCCAGGTGGCTACCTGTTCCACGCGCTTGCGTGACAGGCAGTAGACAATCCCGGCATCCCCCGGGTGTTCGTTGCGGATAAACCGCAGCAACTGTTCGCGGGCGTTGCCGCGGTTCTCGCTGATGCGATAGCGGATATTGGGCCGGTCGAAGCCGCTGATAAACTGCTGTGCCCCGGTCAGGTCCAGCCGTTCGATGATCTCGCGGCGGGTGGCGCTGTCGGCAGTGGCCGTCAGGGCGATGCGCGGAATGTGCGGAAAACGCTGATGCAGCACCGACAACTGCACATACTCGGGACGGAAATCGTGTCCCCACTGGGAGACGCAGTGCGCCTCGTCAATGGCAAACAGTGAGACCGGGATGCGCTCGACAAGATCCAGCGTGCGCGCCATCATCAGCCGCTCGGGGGCGACGTAGAGCAGGTCCAGCTCGTTGCGATGCAGCGCACCCTCTACTTCACGCACTTCGTCGAAGCTGAGGGTAGAATTGAGAAAGGCAGCCCGCACCCCGTTCTGGTGCAGGGCCTCGACCTGGTCCTGCATCAGGGCGATCAGCGGCGAAACGACGATACCGACACCGTGCCGCACGATGGAGGGAATCTGGTAACAGAGTGACTTGCCGCTGCCGGTGGACATCAGCACCAGCGCATCACCGCCTGTGATCAGATGGTCGACGATCGCCTGCTGTTGCTGGCGAAAGGCTTCGTAGCCGAAGACGCTTTGCAGGATGTGATGGGCGGGGTTAGTCGTGGCGCTTGGCATGTTCATCGAGGCGATGATTCTACAGTCACTCGCCCGTTGAAAGCCATGCGTTAACCGGGATAAACCCGCCTTTAACTTGATAAAATCGGTCGGAGAAAAGCGACAATTGGCATATGAATATTCTCAAGGCACATAACCTGGCTTGCCCTATTGACGGGGCGCGGCTGTTTTCGCGTGAAAAACAGCTCGTTTGTGAGAATGGACATGCCTTTGATGTCGCCCGGCAGGGCTATGTGAATTTATTGCCCGTGCAGCACAAGCGCTCGAAGCAGCCGGGCGACAGTAAAGAGATGGTTATAGCGAGGGTCCAATTCCTGAATTCAGGCCTTTATGAACCCATTGCCAACAAGTTGGCTGAAATTGCATTTGTGCAGATTGCCGAGGGTGAAGAGGCCTGCTTTATGGATGCGGGTTGTGGTGAAGGGTATTACCTTGATTATTTGTTTAATTATCTTAAGGATAAAAAAGGCGGCGGGGCTCTCTCCTTTATTGGGCTGGATATATCGAAAGCCGCAATCGCTGAATCTGCAAGAAGAAATAAACAGATAACCTGGCTTGTTGGTACCAACCGGCAGCCGCCGGTTGATAATGCCAGTGTTGACGTTATTCAGTGTGTGTTTGGATTCCAGAGTTTCGAAGGTTTCAATAGAGTATTAAAGCCGGGTGGAAAGGTCGTTCTTGTTGAGCCCGGGCCCGATCATTTAAAGGAATTAAGAGAAATAATTTACAGGGAAGTGATTAAGTCAGATCCGCAAGACCTTTCTTGCGCTGAAGAAATGGGCTTTTCGGTGGTGGACAGGCAGTCGCTTCGGTTCAAAACAGGGCTGATCAATCATGAGCAGATTAATAATCTGCTGCTAATGACGCCGCATTTTTACAGGGCAACCAAACAGGGCAGGGAGGCAGCGGGTAATTTGCAAGAACTGGAGTTAACCGTTGATGTTGTTTTCAGGGTATTGGAGAAGGGTAATCAACGGAACTTATAGTAATAAGTTCTCTTTAATACGATGATAATACGGCATTGCCTGGCCAATGTTTTCAGGGGAGTGGGATATGAGTAACTTTGTGGCTATCGATTTTGAAACCGCCAACCGTAACCGTTCCAGTGCGTGCGCTGTTGGTCTGGTTCACGTCAAAGACGGGGAGATCATCGCAGAAGAGACGCTCCTGATCCGGCCGCCCCAGCGCCAGTTTGAGTTCACTCATATCCACGGCATAACGTGGGATGATGTCAAGACCGAGCTGTCTTTCGTTGAGTTATGGGGCGATATCAACGGGTTTATTTTACGGGCAGATTATCTGGCCGCGCATAATGCGTCGTTTGATCGCGGGGTGCTGCAGAGCTGCTGTGAGAACTATGGAATTCCTGCGCCATCAATCCCGTTTGTCTGTACGGTGCATCTGGCAAGGAAACAATGGGATATTTATCCGACAAAACTGCCTGATGTTTGCGACTACCTGGATATCCCGTTGAACCACCACGATGCCGCCTCGGATTCACAGGCCTGCGCACAAATTGTTATAGCAGCTGAGAATGAGGGCTGGCAGTTCTGAACAAGAGGGTGCTACCCCCTCTTGCGGTTGCCTCCTGTTACCCGGGGATAAGGAAACACCGCGCCCGCGCCCATATTTCCTCCTGCAAGCTATACTGATAATGCTATCTCGGAAAAAAGGAGGGCGGGGAAATGAGTAACACAAGAAAGCCGGTATGGTCTTTTATGCTTCTCGCACTCTGCCTGGCATTTTCCATGCATACCATGAATATGGCCCATGCGGATGAAGCCGCTGACACCGCAAAGGTCGTCTACCATGCGGACTATGCAGACCCCCAGAGAATGAGTTCAATGCTAACCAGTATTTTCAATATGGTGACGACCTATGAAAATGAGTTTTTAGACTATGATGTCCGGATTGTATTTCTATCACATGGCATACAGTTTCTGACTCACGACAGGTTGAAGGGAACACCCTTTGAGGTCAACGATGAACAGGCGAAGCTGCGCGAGGATCTGATTACCCGGCTGACAACCCTGCACGATATGAAAAATATCAATATCTCCCTGTGCGAGATCACGCGCACGGCGATTGGCCTGGATAAAGACATGCTGATTCCGGGCGTCACCCTTGTTACTTCCGGGGTTGTAGAGATAGCCAAATTGCAAAGCCATGGATTTTCCTACTTGAAAGTTCAGTAAATCATGGGCCAGCCCGGTCCGGCCCCGGATAAGCTGGCTGATTCGATCACTCTATACCTGGTTTGAATATGGCCAGCCGATTCCCGATTTTGTTTTCTTTTCTCGCGATGTTCTCAAGCCTCGCTTCTGCCGGGCAGGAGGATGGCTACATGAGTCTGGAGCAGAGCGTTTGTGGGCTAAAGGAACCCCTTGTTTTCTGGCTATGGAGCAGTATGGCTGGTAGCCCGAATGCGGATCGATTGGCGCGACTGCGGAATGTCGAGGATATATCTTTTGAAACAAAAGATAACAGGACGTTGCGTGGTTACAAACTGAAAGCAACCGGAAGTGAGGGGCAGCTGGCCTCGCCGAAGGGTTACCTGCTGGTCATGCAGGGGAATGCCATTCTGGCAGATCAAATTATCGAGGAGTTTTCGCATTTCTCATCTGCAGGGTTTGACGTCTACGTCTATGACTTTCGTGGCTATGGTCGTTCAGGCGGCAAGCGGCGACTTAAAGCAATTATTAGTGACTATGTGGAAATTCTCGCTGCACTCAACTCATCCGGATATGAACAACGGTTCATCTATGCCATGTCGTTCGGTGGTATTGCCTTTCTGGATGGATTTGAATCACACGACAGGTTCGACCGCATTATTGTAGACTCAACGCCGAGTCGTTTGTCTGGTTACGGATGTCCATCGGAATATGATCCCGTTAACTATCTTCCGGAAGATTGTGGCCATTTCCTGGTTATTGTCGGGCAGAATGACAGGGTGGTCTCGCACTCCATGTCACAGGAGCTGGTGGAAACGGCACGACAACGAAGTGCAGTGATACTAAGGGATGAAGCGTTTGCGCACCCTTTTATGGATCATGACGGGTCGGTACATCGGCGGCGTATGCAGGTTATTGAAAAATTCCTGCTCTACAATCAAAACCCATAGCCTGTCTGCCCGGCTTAATGAATTCTACGGGCTGGCGGTAAATGAGAATGAGCTGGTTATGCAGCATATCCCGATAATTTCGTGAATATCATTCCACTACAGCGAAGATGACACAGTACCAGCAGTTCATCGACAGCCTGGGCCAGGATGCCTGCCCCGGTGGGCTGGAGTCTTGCCTGCAGGCGCTGTGGTATGACGCCAGCGGTGAATGGGATACGGCCCATGAGATCGTGCAGTCGATGGACGATGTGATGGCAGCGCGGATCCATGCCTACCTGCATCGCAAGGAAGGCGATGACTTGAATTCACGTTACTGGCACCGGCGGGCCGGGTCGGTATTCCCTGAAGGTGTGAGCCTGGAGGAGGAATGGGACTCGCTGGTGCGTGAATTGACTGAGTAATTCCGGCCCTTATATTCCATTCGGTGCTACACCGGCTATATTTATGGTATGGAGGGTCGGATCATGTATTTGCTCAATCGCAACCCTGGTCGTGCCGGTGAACCGGAGATACCACCGGGCAATCCACCGGAGATACCGCAACCGGATGTGCCGCCTGAGGTCACTCCGGATGCGCCACCCGAGACCACTCCCGAACCACCACTGGGAATACCACCCGATCAGCCCGTGGAAGTCCCGCCGCTGGCGCCAGACGAGGGCTGATACCTGTCATGGCCACCAGGTTACAAGCCACCAGGGATCTACCTGCCAGGCGCATTGAAATGCAAACGTCTCTGAACCAGCAGGTTGCCATGAAACTGGCCCAGGCTGCCGATCTTCTCGAGCAGCAGGGGGCCAACCCTTTTCGTGTTTCAGCCTATCGCCGCGCCAGTGAGACCGTCTCGCGGCTTGGGCGCGATATCGGGGAACTGACCGAAGCCGAGGGCGCGGCCGGCTTGATAACACTTCCCAACATTGGCAAGGGAATCGCCAGTTCGATCCAGGAAATGGTGACCACAGGCAACTGGGTGCAGCTGCAACGTTTGCGCGGGACACTTGATCCGGTCCACCTGTTTCAAACGGTGCCCGGCATCGGGCCGAAAATGGCGGAGCAAATAAACGAGCGGCTGCACATTGATACACTCGAGGCGCTGGAGGCGGCAGCCTACGACGGTCGTCTTGAGCAGGTGCCGGGTATGGGAGCCCGCCGTGTCGCCGGGATAAGGAATTCACTGGCCACGCTGCTGGGCAAGACCCGCCGCCGACCACAGGTGGCGGTCGGCCATGGGCCGGATATTGAGACCCTGGTTGAAGTTGACCGGGAATATCGACAGCAGGCGGAGCAGGGCAAGCTGCCGCTGATTTCACCCCGGCGCTTCAACCCGGAAGGCAAGGCCTGGCTGCCCGTGTTGCATACCGACCGGAATGGCTGGCATTTCACGCTGTTATATTCCAATACCGCACGGGCCCATGAGTTGAAACGCACCCATGACTGGGTGGTGGCATATTTCTATGATGACCATCACCAGGAAGGCCAATGCACACTGGTAACCGAAACACGCGGGCCATTAACGGGCCAGCGTACCGTCAGAGGGCGTGAACTGGAATGCCGGGATTACTACCGGGTTGCAGTCGAGAGCCATTAATCTTCAGTATCATTTCGCGTCAGCTCCTCGATCAGGCGCTGCGACCGTTCATGGTGGCTGCCTTGCCAGTAGATTTGCCCGCACATCGTGCATATCCTGAAGGTCTTGTAATATTTCCTTGTCCTGGGCTCCAGCCGGTCTTCGACTGACTGCTTGTCGACTGCCTGCAGGTCGCCATTGCAACGCGTGCAGCGACTGAACGGGTCTACCAGCCGGTACAGGTCAAACCGGGACAACACCTCTTTCACCTGGAGTCTGGGTCGAACCTCGCGTACAAAATAGCCGCGTGTAATGATCTTGCGCTGTAACAGGGCGCGGTCCCGCGTCAATACGATGCGTTGTTCCCTGTCGGCAGTCATTGCCACGGTATCGTCGTCAAAATCGTTCTGATACAGGCAATCAAACCCCAGCAGGCGCAGGTAACGTGCCAGTCGACCCAGGTTGGTATCCAGGATAAACGCGGGTGTGCGCAAGGGTGCCGGCCGCAAACGCAGCAACGGAGTCACATCCAGACTCTCGAAGACGGGGTACACGCTGATGTGGTCCCCGTCTTCTACAATGTAGGAGAAATCCACCGAGTTGCCGTTGACCAGGATGATGTCCACTTCCGTGTGTGGCACACCAAATGACTCAATCATGTCCTTGACCGAGGTGCGCCGTGTAAGGTCATGCAAGAACGCTACCTTGCGATGCGCGGGCGACAGGAAGTCATTCAGTTCCTCGTAGAATCGTAACTGCACCTGGGACATACATCGAAATTAAAGGGGTCGGAGACAGAACGCAATCATTCTCATTTATTCAGTGCCCCCTTTCATGGCTGCCAGGTCTGAATTACTGTTCCATTTGAGTTGCGTGCTATCTCGACTATGCTTTTAATGTGGGGTCTGAACTGGTTCGTATTAAAGTACAGGCCGGACCTTCCTGTCCTGCGGGTAAGTGGAGTACATGATGCCGGGTAATGCTGGAAAGCGTGGTTTTGTAATGGCAATGAGGACGGTCCTTGTGGGTTTGGCCGTCTTCATGATGCAAGCCCCGGTCGCATGGGCAGCGTCCAACGTGTTAACCGTCGAGGCGCTGAAGGAACGCCATCAGGATGAAGTGACCGCGCATCGTGCCTATGCGGCCTATGCCGAACGGGCCTGTGCCGAGGGTTATCCGAATATTGCGCATTTGTTCAAGTCACTGGCGGCATCGGAAGGCGTTCATGCACACAATTTCAAGAATCTCCTGGCGGGGCTGAAGGTCGATGTAAAGCCCATTGCCATTCCGCAGTTACAGGAAGTGGGCACCACGCGTGACAATCTGAAGCATGCCTCTGGTGTAGAGCGTGATGAGATCGATCGTGAATATCCGGACATCCTCGAGCGTATTGAGAGTGAAGGGAACCAGGATGCCATTACTTCCATTACCTATGCCTGGAAAGCCGAGCAGCAGCATCGGGAACTGATCGTAAAGATCCACAAGGCGGCCAGCCGCATGTTTGGTCTGCTGGTCGGGCGCATCGAGGGAGGGGAATCGCATTATCATGTGTGCGCGATATGTGGCTCAACCCTGAATGAACTTCCCGGGAATCAGTGTCCAATCTGCGCGAGACCGGTATCCAACTATCACGAAGTCGTGCCTTATCCGAGGGACACATGCAAGGCGCCGCCAACAGAGGATGATGACTGGTAGGTCTGGCCGTTAATTTTCTGAATACCCGTCGTTCAGCCCATGACAAGGGGACAAATGGGCCGGCCGTGTTGAGTTACCCTGAATCTGGTCTGCGTCCGGCTTGTGGATGTTATAGTTTCACCCTCGAGTCAGGGGACGGACATGACAACCGATCAGACCATTTTATTTACTCTGCTGTTCTTCGTATTCGCCCTGCTGATCTGGGGGCGTCTGCGCTATGACCTGGTCGCATTCATTGCCCTGACGGCGGCGCTGATTCTTGGCGTGGTGCCGAAAGACCAGGCGTTCTCCGGGTTTGGTCACCCGGCAACCATTATCATTGCGCTGGTGCTGGTTGTCAGCAAGGGGCTGTCCAATTCCGGCGTGATCGAGCAGGTCGCGAGACAGGTCAGCCGGTTCTCGCATTCACTCCAGACACATATTACTGCCATGGCCGGTATTGCGGCCGGCCTTTCTGCGGTTATGAATAATGTCGCGGCACTTGCGCTGTTGATGCCGGTGGATATACAGGCAGCCCTGAAGGCCAGGCGCAGCCCTGCGTTGACGCTCATGCCGCTGTCTTTTGCCACCATACTGGGCGGCATGATCACCCTGATTGGTACGCCGCCCAACATCATTATTGCCGAGTTCCGCCAGCAAGCGCTGGGGGAGAGCTTCGCCATGTTTGACTTTGCGCCGGTGGGGCTTGCCTGTGCCGTTGTCGGCGTGCTGTTTGTTGCCCTGATTGGCTGGCGGTTGTTGCCGACCGAGTGCAGGCAACAGGACCCGACGCAGAAACTCCTTGATGTCAGCGAATATGTTGCGGAGCTGCATGTGCCGGAGGATTCGCCGGCCATTGGTCAGCGGGTGCGTGACCTCGGTGCGGTTGCTGAAGAAAACGATGTGGCGATTGTGGGTTTGATTCGGCGCGGGAAGCGGCTACCCGGCCAGGCGCGGCTGGCGGAGGTCAGTGTCGGGGACATCCTGGTGGTGGAAGCGGTTCCAGAGGCCATGGACAGGATAGTCGGTGTGTTGAAGCTGACCTATCAGGCACAGGGGCACGATACCAGTCCGCTCAGTAGTGAGGACATGTCACTGCTGGAAGTTGTCGTGCCGGGCGGGGCACGCATCGAGGGGCGGACGGCCAATTCACTGCGTTTGCAGTACCGCTATGACGTCACGTTGCTCGGCGTGTCACGGCAGGGCCGGCAATTTCGCCAGCGGGTACGTCATCTTGAAATCAGGGCCGGTGATGTGCTGTTGTTGTTTGGCCCCGGGGACATGCTCGCAGAAATCAGCGGCTGGCTCGGTAGCCTGCCGTTGGCCGGTTCAGAAACCCTGGCGCTGACCATGCGCCACAAGGCGTGGCTGGCGGCAGGCCTGTTTGCGCTGGCTATCCTGCTGGCCAGCGTTGGTGTCCTGTATCTGCCGGTCGCACTCGCCATCGTTGTTGCGGCCTATGTACTGTTGAATATCCTGCCGGCCCGCCAGGTGTATGAATCGATCGAATGGCCGGTGATTGTACTGCTGGGGTCCATGATTCCGCTGGGAGTGGCACTGGAATCCAGTGGCGGCACTGCACTGATTGCCGACCTCATTACCAGCCTGGCTGATGGCTACTCACCGGTGGTCGTGTTGACCCTGTTAATGGTCGTGACCATGACACTGTCCGATGTAATGAATAACACCGCGACGGCGGTAATTGCCGCGCCGATTGCGCTTGATATCGCCAACCGCTTGCAGGTGAGTGCCGACCCGTTTCTGATGGCGGTGGCAGTGGCGGCATCCTGTGCCTTCCTGACGCCGATCGGGCACAAGAACAACACCCTGGTCATGGGGCCGGGGGGTTACCGGTTTGGTGATTACTGGCGCATGGGGTTGCCGCTGGAGATATTGGTTATCGTGGTCTCGATACCGATGATTCTGTGGGTGTGGCCGTTCCAGTCGTGACTGTGCGCGGCCACGGAGAACACAAGGGGCGGTGAGTTTTTGAAATACTCACGGGGCTGCCGATATGATTAGTTGCCTGTATGGCTTTATTCCAAAACAAGTAAGGGTTTCTGCATGAACGTAAAACCGGCTATTACACTACTCGCTGCTTTTCTTGTTGCTGGTGGCGTCGCTGCAGCAGACACCACGCCAGATGACAACAACTGGTGGTGGGACGATGCCTGGTGGGATGACAGCCAGATCGAGGCGCCGGATAACTACCCCGTTGCCACTTCGTGGACAAACTACAAGAGTAGTGATGTGGAAGTGTCGGCGCTGGTGGTGCGCCCCGGGGCGACTGGCAAGTTCCCGGCCGTGTTATTCGTGCACGGACGTCGCGGGCTGGATGAACTGGTGCAACGTCTTGCCCGGCGGGTTGCGGCACGCGGCTTTGTGGTGCTGGCCCCGGATATCTATGGCGCACACTTTATCGGTACTCATCCTATCGAGCACGATTATGAACTGGAGAAGGATGTTAACCGGGCGCTGGACGTGCTGCTGGCGCGCACTGATATCAGTACGGACAGGGCCTGCCTGTATTCACACACCCGCGGGGGTTATTACTCACTGAAGGTGGCAACCACGTTCAAGCGTCAGCAGCAGGACATCGCCTGTTATGTTTCCTATTACCCTCACCTGCAGGACCCGAATGCACCCGAACCCATGCAGGTGTACGGCTATGCAAAAGAGATCGACCAGCTCACACTGCCGATGCTGGTGTTTATTGGCGATGAGGAACAGTACCAGCGCCGGCGCGTGATCGAGACCAGCATCCAGGTCATGCAGGACAAGGGACGCGATGCGCAGCTGATTATCTACCCAGGCGTGGGGCGTGGTTTTGATTTCCGCGACGACAACGTGCGCACCTTTGCCGATGACCTGGCATCAAAGGATGCCGTGCAGCGTGCGGCCAGGTTCATGCGCAAGCACCTGGGGAAATAGACACAGCGCGCTGAGTAATATGTCGCTTAACTACGGTACGTAAACAGGACCCCTGGAGATTCTGTCCTAACGACGCTGGTATTTCCGGGGTGTGCGCATCATGGAGCGAATACGGGACATGTGGCTGCCGGTGCTGATCAGGACATGGCGTTCCACATCATCATAAGCCCGCTGGGTGTCGCAGCTGCCCGGGTTGCCCGAGGCGTGGCAGAGTTCTTCCACAAAAGTGTGCAGGCAGGCGGGTAACTCGTCGTCATTGCAACCCATGCAGCCATCCTGTGCGGGATTGCATGCCAGTGCATTGCCCGCGCACAGTGCCAGCACCGGGAATAACCCGCGTCCATGCCAATTAAACGATAACTTCATGATTGTTCTCCAGAAAATATATGTCGTCCGTAGCCGATGTTGCTGAGTGCGTGTGCAACAGTACCAATCGTAGTACAAATCAATGGCAGACGGGTCGGAATATCAAGGCTGCATAACTAAAGCCCCTTGCTCTGGATCAGCGTCCATTGCATGAGCTGGGCGACCATTGCCTCGGCATCGTGTTCCTGGTCGTGTCTGCGTAACCATTCCGCGGCCCAGCGGTGACCCCAGGCGCTGGCATTGCTTTCACTCGGGTTGAGCGCGACCTGTCTGGTATTGGCAAGGTATAAAAACAGCGGTCGGGCAAGCGCATGCACCGTGGCGGCCAGCCGGTCGGGGTAGCGCCATTTGCACAGGCCGCGGGTGGTGTAACGGTCCGGAATGTTGCGGCGCCGGATCGGGCGTGGCGGGATGCGCCCCCAGTGGGCTTCTTCGAGCGGGTAATCCGACCCCTGCCAGACATTCACCTTGATGCGGTACATGTGTTCCGGTTGCGGCGGGTTGGCAGTCGGATTGTCTTCACGTGGCGTCCAGCAGGTACTGATTGTGACCGGCGGGATGTCGCCACCGGGCTCCGGTGCATGTTGTGCATCCGTCATCGGGCTGAGGCGTACCCAGTCGAGCAGGCGCATGTCGTACGCGGCCATTTTGGCGCGCAAAAACGCGATGACATCGGCGGCATCGGTTCGATCGGTGACGGCAAACGACGGGTTCTGCATTTCCTGGCCTCAAATACACGCAATCAGGTGCAATCAATAGGGGTATCGGCTGTTATTGCTCATAATATTAAATATTAATCTGGGGACACGTGCTTGCGTAGTCTGTTCCTGTGTGGACGGAGCGCGCCTGCCTCGGGTTATACATCTGTAGGAGCGCCTTGCAGGCGCGATCTTTGTGAAAAGCATCGCGCCTGCAAGGCGCTCCTACACTAATCAAATGGTCCTGCAGGAACGGGCATCACGGCGCGTGGCGCTCGATATCCCATTGCCCGTCACTTTCCTGCGTGTAAACAAACCGGTCATGCAGCCGGTTGTCGCGCGCCTGCCAGAACTCGATGCTGGCGGGGGTTACCCGGTAGCCGCCCCAGAACGAGGGCAGGGACACTTCGCCACGGGCAAACTTGCGCTTGACCTCGTCGAACTTGGCCTCCAGTAGCGAGCGTGATGAAATGACCTGGCTCTGCGGCGAGGCCCAGGCACCGATCTGGCTGCCGCGCGGGCGCGAGGCGAAGTATTTGACCGATTCGGTTAGCGGAATCTTTCCGGCTTTTCCGGTTATTTTGACCTGGCGTCCCAACGCCACCCAGGGGAACAGCAGGGCAACCCGGTCGTTGAGCTCGATCTGTTTTGCCTTGTCACTCTCGTAATTGGTGAAAAAGACGAAACCGTGCTCGTCGTAGTATTTAAGCAATACGGTACGCAGCGAGGGTTGGCCGGCGGCGTCGACCGTGGCGATGCTCATGGCGTTCGGCTCGGCAATGCCGGAGTCGATGGCCTGGGCGAACCAGAGTTCGAACTGGTTGAAGGGATTGGTCTCAAGTTCGTCGCGGCTGAGACCATGTGACATCCACTGGTTGCGGAGCTCATCGGGGTGTGTGGGCATGAAACGGGTCTCGATTCAGATAAAAGGGTATGGGGTGAACAATAAAGGGTTGGTTTAAGTTCTTCAATGTCACGCCAGCAGAGTACGTTGTAGAATCCGGGCATGGATGATCTTGAGCGTGACCGGAAGATTCTCAGGTGGCAGGAGAAGGCGCGGCGTGCTGCAAAGAAACGCAAGGGTCGCAACCTCTACGTCATTACACTCGATCCGGAGGTGTTGTGGATTCGGGAGTTTCGCCAGGAAAATCCGAATTATGTCGAGGGCATGCCCTGCGTGTATGTGGGTATGACCATTCATGATCCGGGCGACCGCTTTGAGCAGCACATGCTGGGTTATCGCAGCAGCAAGTATCCGCACAACCATGGCATCGAGCTGGCGCTGGAACTCATGGAGGGGTTTGACGGCGCGGGGCTCTCTGACGAAGAGCGGGAAGCTGCTCTGGCGGAGTGGTTGCGAGGACAGGGGATTGCGGCGTGGCAGAATTGATTGATGTGTGCAGGATGCTCCTGCCTCAATAGGGGTTGTTACAGGAGCGCCTTGCAGGGGCGAAGCTAACTTCCATCGTCGTTCCCGCAAAGGCGGGAACCCAGTCAGCTGTTTCAATAAGCCTTATTGCAGGAGCGCCTTGCAGGCGCGAAACACACAGAATCGAATCGCGCCTGCAAGGCGCTCCTACAGGTTTATTATTTTTGAATTGAATCAACCAGCTGTTCCCACGCCATGCGCATACCCTTGGGGATGTCGCTGTGCTTCAGCCGTTTCGGTAGTTGCCCGATCTCCCGTGTTGACTTTACGTTGTCCGGTTTGTCTTTGGGGAAGCTGGCGCCGTGGGTGAACAGGTGCAGACCGGTCACGGTTGCACCGGGTGCCAGCATGTGTACCGCATTGACCTGGCGCTGCAGGTATCCATCCGGGTTGGGAAACTTGTAGCTGACACGGTTGATCACCTGGGTCCACTGGTCAGTCTGTGGCCCCCCGAAGATCAGTCCGCTGAACCGTTTCACGCCGATGACCAGCAGGGCATCCCTTGTCAGCAGCAGGTGCTCGATGGTCACCTCGCCACCCATGCCGTCCGGTAACAGCAGGTTACGCAGGTGGCGCGCACCAAGGCGCCTGATCATGCGCGCGACCTGGCGCTCCTCGCGCCAGTGCCCGAGTTGTTTGCGGAACAGGACTGCCAGTGTGGCCACGGTGGCAAGTGCGCCCAGTATGGCGTACAGCTGCCCGGTGCTCAGCGCAAGCATCTGTATCAGATTCTGGAGGGATTCAGTCATCGGGTGCCGGTTTGGTAACTGGAGGATGCCGATTATAGTGCAGGGCAGTGGCTCACGGTCAGCTGACTGCTGTTCAGGTGCGGCGCCACATGCACGGGTCAGGCATAGTTTTCCTGCAGATACTGGATGATATCCCTGGATTCGTACATCCACTGCACGTTGCCGCTGTCGTCGGTGATGCGCAGGCATGGCACCTTGATCTCGCCGCCACCTTCCTGCAACTGGCGGCGGCTGGTGGCGTCGCGCAGGGCATCACGGGTTTCTATGTTGAGCGACAGCCGTTTGATGGCGCGTCGGGTCACGATGCAGAACGGGCAGGTCCGGAACTGGTACAGCAAGATGTTACACGTGCGACTATCGAGCTGTTGCTGTGCCTGCGGGCTACGTACGATCCCCCTGGGTGTGGTGAGCCAGTCCACGGCGAGCAGGATCGGCCCGACGATGGCGTGAACGAGTTTGAAAAAGTAGCGGATGATGAGTCTCATTAATATTGCCTGGTTTTGCGGGTTCTGGCCAAAATTACGGAGGCGGTAGTATAAGGGAAATCGCTGTGCCGTTAACCGCAAAATAGCCGGGGGTGTTCACCGGGCAGGGAGTCGCTAGAATAGCCCGATGGATTTGCTCACCCAGGGGCTGCTAGGCGCAGCATTGTCGGTCTCGATTGCACGACACAAGGATATCCGCCTTGCGAGCGGGGTGGGTATGGCGGCGGGCCTGCTGGCTGATATCGACGTGCTGGTCGCTTCTGCCAGTGATCCGTTGCTGGTTGTGGAATTTCACCGCCATTTCACACACTCGGTGTTTTTCATCCCGTTCGGCGCGCTGATTGCTGCCGGGTTGTTGTGGCCACTGTTGCGTAACCGCCTGGCTCCCGGACGCCTGTACCTGTATTGCCTGGCAGGCTACAGCATGAGTGGTGTGCTCGATGCCTGCACCAGCTATGGCACACACCTGTTCTGGCCGCTGTCCGATGAACGCGTTTCGTTCCACCTGATCTCGATCGTGGACCCGGTGTTCACCGGAATCCTGTTGCTGGCCGTGGCACTGGCGTGGCGTTACTGGCAGGCGTGGGTTGTGTCTGTCGGGCTGGCCCTGTGTGGCGCCTACCTGGTGCTGGGTTATGTCCAGTTGCAGCGTGCCACGGACATGGCCGAGTCGCTGGCGCTGGCGCGTGAGCACCGCATCGAGCGGCTGGTGGTGAAGCCTTCGCTGGGTAATCTCCTGCTGTGGCGCTCGACCTACATCAGTGACAATACCATTTACGTCGATGCCCTGCGTGCCGGCATCAGTGGCAGGAAAGTCTACCCTGGTGATTCCGTGGCACTGTTTGTCCCGGAGCGGGATGCAGAGGGAATTCCGACAGACTCGGTGCTGTACAACGATATCCTGCGTTTCCGGCTTTTTGCCGACGGTTATATCGCCATGGACCCGGAGATCCCGCACCTGCTGGGCGACATGCGCTACAGCATGTTGCCGAATGCCCTGAACAGCCTGTGGGGGATCACGCTGGATGATGAGCACCCGGAGCGCCATGCGCACTACGGCTTTTACCGTGTGAACACCCGCGCGGTGCGCGCCCGGTTCTGGTCGATGCTCAAGGGCGATTCCTGATTCAAACACACAGAGAACTGTGCCGTGCCGGTTATAATCGCCGGCCGCCAGGTCGCTCCGGAAATCACAAGGACATCACATGAAGATCACGGTAATCAGCGGCAGTCACCGCGAACAGGCGCAGTCCCTCAAGGTAGCGCACCACATCAAGGCCACGCTCGACAATGGCATGGTCGATGAGACGGCACTGGTGAGCCTGGCCAACAATCCGCTGCCGCTGTGGGATATGGGCGTGTGGGAAGGCGAGGAGGACTGGAGCCGGTTGCTCAATCCGATCCGTGCCGAGCTGGCCTCCAGTGATGCCTTCGTGGTGGTAACGCCGGAATGGCATGGACAGGTGCCGGCCGGTCTGAAGAATTTCTTCCTGTTGTTCGGTCAGCACGAACTGGGTCACAAGCCGGCCATGATCGTGGCGGTATCCGCTGGCGATGGCGGGGCCTACCCGGTGGCCGAGCTGCGCATGAGCAGCTACAAGAATTCCCGCCTGTGCTACATCCCGGAGCACGTTATTGTGCGTCATGTCGAGCAGGTGCTGAACGATGATCCCGGCCAGAATAACCGGGAGGCGGATGAGTATTTCCGCGCCCGCATCCAGTGGGCGCTGGGCATCCTCAGGGAATATGCCGTGGCGCTGCGCCAGGTGCGCGACAGCGGTGCTGCAAAAACGGAGCAATTCAAGAACGGTATGTAAGTGACTGGCCGTTTGCCTGCGTTTGTCCCTGTGCCAGAACTGTGAACCGGTTCTCCAATCACCATGGCCTGGCTGCCGTTAGCGTAGTGTAGGGATCGCTCTGCCCTGAGCCGTCCCTCCACTCACGACAGGACTGGCTATGACTGGCGGTAGCGAAACTGGTTTATCTTTTTCCGCGCTCTTGATGAAGGGTCTCATGCTGATTGCGGCCGTGTCTGTGCTGGCAGCTTGTGCAAGCATGGATCGGGAGCAGTGCCGGGTTGCCGACTGGCGCCTGATCGGATACCAGGATGGCGTGCTGGGGAAGTCGGCCGCAACGATCGGGGAATACCACAGGGATTGCGCCGAGCACGCGGTGGTACCGGAGCTGGATGCCTGGCGTGCCGGGCGTGACGAGGGCCTGCAGCAGTATTGCACAGAGGATAATGGTTTTCGTCTCGGGCAGGCCGGGCGCAGCTACAATGGCGTGTGCCCGGGCGCAAGCGAAACGCTGTTCCGGAGCGCCTACGAAGACGGGCGTGCCATCTACCTGGCCCGTTCGCTGGTCAGCAGTACCCACTCGAAAATATACAAGCGCCGCTACGAGATTGATGCGTTGCAAGAAGACAAGCGCGACAAGCTGTCTGCGCTGGTGCAGAACGACCTGCGTAGCGAACAGCGGGTGTTGTTGTTATATGAAATTCACGAAATCGAGGCCGAGATTGACCTGGTTGAGCACGAGATCAGCGACCTGGAGCATGATCTCGCGCTGCAGCAGGCCCACCTGGAACAACTGACGCCCTGAGCCTGAACCCGGGCCTGTTGCCCGGTCCCTGGGCGCTAAAGCTCTATACAGGCAGGACGATAACTTCAATACGTCGATTTATCGACCGCTGTAGTGGCGCGTGCGCGCCAGCACGAATTTCCAGGGAGTAATGACGTGACACACTATATACAGACAATTTACCGGGTCCTCGGTCTGAATGAACACCGCAAGGCACGCAACCTGCTGCTCAGGCCCGCCTTCCAGCTCAAGTTGCCGGTCTTCATCCTGTTGCTGTCCATGGCCTTCCTGGCGCTGGGCGTGTTGTTTGGCAACCTGTACTTCCAGCAGACTTATATGAGTATGCTGGCGACCAGTACACAGCCGGATTACCTGCAGCAGGTGATTACCCGGCAGACCCACGAATTCAAGTTGCTGTCGCTATTACTGCTGGCAGTCTACGCGGGGCTGGTATCAGTCATTACCACGATTTACACCCATCGATTAATTGGACCGACTCTGCCGATCCGCCGTCACATCAAGGCGCTACGCGACGGTCTGTATTCTCATCGCGTCAGGCTGCGCCAGCATGACGGGTTGCAGGATCTGGCCAATGAGCTGAATGCGCTGGCCGAGACCCTCGAGGAGCGCCACTAGCCAGCGCCAGTATGTTTTGCAACGACAAGGGGCCAGCAAGATGGCCCCTTTTGTTTTTCAGGCACTGACAGTCTCCTTCCATGCAACAGGCCGGTAGCACATTCTCACCAGGGGAGTTCATCGGAAACCGGTCCACGCTGGTTCTGCTGCTGTCCAACCTGTTGACCATTGTCATGGCCTTGATGCAGGGCTGGGACGTCTCCATTTTGATGTGGATCTACTGGGGCCAGAGCGTCGTGATCGGTTATTTCAACGTGCACCGGATCATGGACCTCGATCAATTCTCAACGCAGGGCTTCCGGATCAATAACCAGGCGGTGGAGCCGACGCGCGAAACACAACGCAAGACGGCAGTGTTTTTTGCCATGCACTATGGGATTTTTCACCTGGTGTATTTCTTCTTTCTGTTCAAGGACGCCTCCCTGGACGGGTCTGTTTCTTTCCTGGGCGCCGGTGTCTGTGTGCTGGCGTTCTACCTGAATCACCGTTTCTCCTGGCGTTATAACCGCGCACGTGATCGTGAACGGGTGCCGAATATCGGCAATATCATGTTCTTTCCCTACCTGCGCATCATCCCGATGCACCTGACAATCCTGTTTGGTGGTTTTCTGGGCGGTCACGGGACCTTCCCCTTGCTGTTTTTCCTGCTGCTCAAGACCGCGGCAGATGTCGCCATGCACGTCATTGAGCACGCGATGGCAAACAGGGTTCAGCGCCAGTTGCCGTAGTGTCCGGGTGGCAGGGCAGTGATTGCGCTATTATGTGCATTCCTGAAATAACTGACCCGGCTAACGATGACACCTTCCCTGCAGAGCGTGCAGAAAATACTGGTTGCTGCCGCGCGCGAGGAACTGCTGCCGCGCTTTAACCGTGTCGCGCGTACCCACAAGGCGGATGGCAGTGTGTTGACCGAGGCGGATATCGCGGTGCAGGAACGCGTGGCCGGGGAGCTGTTGCGCAACTGGCCGGGCACGGTGTTCATGGGCGAGGAGATGTCGGTTGACGAACAGCAGCAGCTGATTGCCTCGCCAAACCCGGTGTGGTGCCTCGACCCGCTTGATGGCACCAGTAACTTTGCCGCCGGTATTCCCTATTTCTGTATTTCGCTTGCCCTGTTAAGCCATGGCAAGGTGCAGCTTGGCGTGGTCTACGATCCATTACGCGATGAGTGTTTTGCGGCCAGCCGGGCTGAGGGTGCCATGCTGAACGGTGAGCCATTGACGGTGCCTTCGAGCGGATTGCCGCTGAAGCGGGCGACTGCATTGATTGATTTCAAACGCCTGGCGCCGGAGTTGGCCATGCGCCTGGTGCGCGAGATTCCCTACGCCTCGCAACGCAGTTTTGGTTCGGTGGCGCTGGACTGGTGCTGGCTGGCGACCGGCCGCTGTCATATCTACCTGCACGGCCGCTCCAATGTCTGGGACTATGCTGCCGGCCAGTTCATCTTCCAGACCGCCGGTGGTCAGTCCTGTACGCTGGATGGCGAGGCGATATTCACCCAGGCCCTGACGCCGCGTTCTGCGGTGGCCGCGCTGGACCGGCCGTTGTTCGAGGCCTGGACCGGCTATCTAGACATCTCCTGCAGATAATTATGTAACTGACTGTACTGTAAACAGTCCTTCGGGTATTTTTCGGCCATTCTACGACCTGGGTACGATAGACCGTGCAGGCGTCATCCCCGAGAATAACAGGGGGCTGGCACATGCCGGGTTGCCCGCGCGGGTGGTCCGCCTGACCGATGGCGATATACTAGGCGGCAATCGTCAGGCAGTGAAAAACAATTAACCGGTTGCAGACGAATAACAATGGGCTGGCAGAATACCTTACAAGCCATTAAGCAGTTCTCCCTGCCGCGCACGCGCGCGCTCGAGGAAGAGCTTGGCACCGTCAGGGCCGAGCATGCCGCCGTGTCCGCGGAGCTGGATGCGGTGCGTGACGAGTTCACGCAGGCACACGAAAACGATACGCAGCAGATTGCCGCGCTGCAGTTACAGCTGAATCACATTGAATCCGACCGTAACAACGCGCGCCAGCAGGCGCAGTTGCTGGAAGAATCGCTGCAGCAGGCTAACAGCCGCCAGGCGGGTACCGAGCAGCGCATGACTTCGCTGGAGGCGCAGCTGGAAGAGTCGCGCAACCAGCATGAGTCAAATCTGTATCTAACCCGTGATGCCCTGACGCGCTTGCAGTCTGAACAGCAGAACCTGCTGTCACTGCAATCGGACATGGCGCGCACCTTTCACGAGGTTACCCGCGAGCTGTTGCAATCGTTGCAGGCACAGGTCAAGCCGCGCCTGTCGATGTTGCAGATGTCGTTTGTGGCCAGCCTGCTGTTCCTGTCCGGTGTGCTGGCCACGGCACTGGTGCTGCATGACGGGCGTGACGCAAGGCTCGACCTGTCGGATGTCAGCAACGGGATCAAAGAGCTGCAGGTGCTGATGAAGACTCATTTCAGCACCCATGAAGCGTTGCTGGAAACACTTACACAGCTTATCAATCGCACTACCTCAGGCGAGGTGATGCCTGATCAGGGCGCGTTGTCATCTGTAGATGATGCCGGTACGCGGCAGGCCAACCTGCTGGTGCTGGGCTTTGATGTCGGCAAGCGCCAGTCCGATGGTGCTCCGGGCAATAAAATTGCACAGGCACTGCAGAGTTTCCAGCAGTTATACCTGCTGGAAGGGGAGCCGGATGCAGTGGCAAATGCCGCCTTGCAGCAGCATGCCGATGTGGCGCGTGCTGATGCGAAGAAATTCAAAATCGACAGTGCCATCCTCGCAGCAATCAGGCTGGCCAATCTGCGCACCGGGGTTGAATTTTCCTACCTGATGGAGCTCGCCGCGGTGGAGAGCAGTTTTGATCCGCAGGCGAGGGCGAAGACCTCGTCTGCGAGCGGACTGTACCAGTTCAAGGACAAGAGCTGGCTGGATGCCATCCGGGCATATGGGGACAGCTACGGACTGGGTCACTACGCGGCGCAGGAAGATTACCGGCTTGACGATAACGGCGTGATGCAGCCTTACATCGAGGATGCGGCGTTACAGCAACGGGTGCTCGATCTGCGTTTCAACCCGCGCCTGGCGGCACTGCTGGCTGCCGAGCATGTGCGCAACAGCCGTGAGCAGCTGGTGAGTTCGCTGACGCGCCAGCCGGGCCGTACCGAGCTGTACCTGACGCATTTCTTCGGTACTTCCGGCGCGATTTCCTTTCTCAAGGTGCTCGAGGAGAATCCCGACCGCATTGCCGGCGAGATCTTTCCCGGCCCCGCAAGGCGTAACCGCAATATTTTCCAGACGCGTAGCCGTACGCCACGTACCGTTGCCGAGGTCTACCGGGTGCTGGGCCGCAAGTTCAATACCGCTCGTTACGAGGAAGGCTGAAAGGCCTTCAGGACTGGCAGCCGGGAAGGTGGCCGGTCAATCCAGTGCCGGGCCCAGCATGAATTCCACGGTTTCGAATCCGTTGGCATCCAGTTCGGGCTCGATGTCTGACCACGTGTAGTCCGGACTGTCTTCCTCGATAGCGGCAATCAGCCCGGTCACGTGGCGATAGGCCTCGTGTTCCTCGTAGTCATCGGGGACGCGCACCAGGCGGATCTCACGCGGGTCGCTGGCGGACAGGATCATCAGTTTGTCAGTCATGGTGGTTACCGCCTTGTCGTGTTGTACAAACGCATTTCAGATGCGGTCTTCCATCGGTACGTAATTGGACAGCGGGTTGCCGGTATAGATCTGGCGTGGCCGGGAAATACGCATGGCCGGGTCGCTGTTCTGCTCGTGCCAGTGTGAGATCCAGCCGGGCAGGCGCCCGATGGCGAATAATACGGTGAACATATTGGTCGGGATACCGATGGCGCGCAGGATGATGCCGCTGTAGAAATCAACATTCGGGTACAGCTTGCGTTCCAGGAAGTAGTCGTCGCTCAGCGCAATCTCTTCCAGGTTGCGGGCAATCTCCAGCAGCGGATCATCGACACCGAGGCGGGCAAACAGCTTTTCACTGACCTCCCGCAGCATGGTCGCGCGCGGGTCAAAGTTCTTGTAGATACGGTGGCCAAACCCCATCAATTTCACGCCACTGGATTTGTCCTTGGCGGCATCAATGTATTCCCTTGCTGTCTGCTTGCCGCGGTGGATCGATTCCAGCATCTCAATGACCTTCACGTTGGCCCCGCCATGCAGTGGTCCCCACAGTGCGGATACGCCGGCTGCGCAGGACGCAAACAGATTGGCCTGGCTGGAGCCGACCATGCGCACTGTCGAGGTACTGCAATTCTGTTCGTGATCAGCATGCAGGATAAGCACCAGGTTGAGTGCGCTGCGTACTTCGGGTTCCGGCAGATAGGGGCCGTAAACTTCCGAGAACATCATGTGCAGGAAGTTGCTGACATAGGGAAGTTTCGGATCCGGGTAGATGTAGGGTAGCCCGCGGGAACGCCGGTAGGTGTAGGCGGCCAGGGTACGGATCTTGCTGATCAGTCGCGCTGCGGCTTTCTCGAACTGGTCGGCACCGTCGAGTTCGAACAAATGCGGATGAAAGCAGGACAGTGTCGAGATCATCGCCGACAGGATGGCCATGGGTGGCGCCGAGCGCGGGAAGCCGGCAAAGTGGTGCTTCATATCCTCGTCGAGGTTGGCGTTTTCAGTGAGCTCCTTGCTGAAACTTTCGTACTCTGTGAGGTTCGGCAGGTGGCCGAAGATTAGCAGCCAGGCCACTTCGACAAAGTTCGGGTGTTCTGCAAATGCCTCCAGCGGTATGCCGCGGTAACGCAGGATGCCCTTGTCGCCATCGATATAAGTGATCTTGCTTTCGCAGCTGGCGGTGTTGCCGAATGCCGGGTCGAGCGCCGTGAGTCCGGTTTCACTGCGCAGGCGTGCAATATCGATGGCGCGCTCGCCTTCGGTGCCGGTGACGATCGGCAAGGTGTAGTTTTTTCCATCGACGGTCAGTTCGGCCTGATCTGACATAGCTGTCTCCGCTGGTCTGGTTTGTTTTGCAGGAAGTTGCCGGTTCGCCGATTCTGGCGGCAGGCTGTAGCCCTGTCCAGCATTATAGATAAATGCCGGCTTACGCCGCGCAGCCGACCCAGAAGCTCATGTCCTTGTCGAGGAACTCGTGCCACGACATGTAGTGCGAGCCGTCACAGGAGAAGGTCAGGCTGATCATGCCGTTGAAAATATTGATTGAGGCAGAACGCAGGTACAGTGTTTCATCGGCCGTGCGCAACTGGCGCATGCCGCGCAGGATACTGGCGATCCTGTCCTGCGGAATCAGTGCATCAACCGGGTAGCTGCTGCGCGGGTAGAGCATGCAGATATCCGGATCGCTGAGCGCCTCGTGGTCGAGAATACGGTAACGGAACGGGTCGCTCATGAACCACAGGGTGGCGCGGCTGCTGGAAAAGTGGATTACACCCTGGAACAGACCGCGTTCGGTCAGTAATTCTTCCAGGATGGCCATGGCGGGGTCCATGTTGAGGTCCATCAGGCTATCAACCCGGAATTGCTGGAACACGGTACCGCGAATTGCCGGGTCGCCCTTGATCTGGCGCCAGGTGTCCGATTCCTCGTAGTGCTCCGCCGTGACCGGCAGGTCACGCAAGTCGAAGTCGACTCCCAGGTAACCCAGGGTGCTGCCGTTGTCCTTGACTACCTGCAGTGCCGTCATGGACGGTCGGCTGGCGCGCAGACTGAGGTAGGCGTCAGACAGCAGGAAGTCACGAGACGGGACAGCTTCACGCATGTATGGGCGCTGTGAACGATCACGGCCGTAATGCTCCGGCAGCAGTCCGCCCGCGCTGATGTTGTCGCTTATCTGGATGCCAGCGGTATCCAGGGCATAAACGAACATGCCGTAGGGTATGCTGTTAAAGCCGTCGGTCAGCACGATATCGAGTTCATCACGCTTTCCCCACGCACTCGCGCACTGTTCCGCAAGCCGCTTCAGCGGCCTGTGCAAATCCAGTTCCAGCGCGGCGCGTTGCCGGTTGATGGCATCTTTCCAGGTATCTTTCATGTCTTCTCAGGTGCGGGTGCCAGGCAATATTATCAAGTCCTGTGGTGCCCGGGGTTAATTATTTGTTACACGGGCAGCCGGCAGGATCAGGCTAGGGTGGTCGGCTCGATAGCGTCAAAATCGACTGCCTGCGGATGACTGGCCAATGCGTCGGGGGCTCCATCCCGGGTCAGCCATGTTGTATGCATGCCGGCTGCCTGTGCGGCATCAAGTTCGGCGCAAATGTCGGACAGAAACAGGATGTCTTGCGGCGGCCGACCAATGTCGGCTGCAATCGCGTGATAGGCCGCCGGTTCGCGCTTGCTGCCGATGCGTGTGTCATAGTAGCCGGAGAACAGCGGGGTGAGGTCGCCGGCGTCACTGTGGCCGAACAGCAATTGCTGGGCCTGTGTTGAACCGGAGGAAAAGATGTACAGGTGGATGCCGGCGGCATGCCAGGCGTGCAATTGCCTGGCGGCATCCGGGTAAACGTGCCCGGTAAAGTCGCCATTGTGGTAACCGGCTTTCCAGATCATGCCCTGCAGCGCCTTCAGCGGGGTGACTTTCTCATCCGCGTCGATCCAGCTAATGAGTTGCCTGATAATGCCTTCGAGATCAAGGTCCGCGCCGGCTGCCAGACGCACGTCATTCAGGTGCGGGACCACGTGTACGTCCTCGGCGTTGCAGCGCACGAATTCCGCCAAGTGTTCACGCGCGTAGGGAAACAGCACGTCGTGTACAAAGCGGATCGACGAGGTGGTGCCCTCGATGTCGGTGAGAATGGCGCGGATCATGCGAGGCTTGACGTGTAGCTGTCAAAATCCGGGAAGAGCGTGGCGATGTCCGAGCCGGTGAAATCGGCCTCCCAGCCGTTTGGCGCGGTGAAGAAACGGATGCACTTGAAGGCGGGGCTGCTGCCCATGTCGAACCAGTGCGGGGTATTGGCCGGTATGCTGATCAGGTCGCCACGACCACACAGGACCATGTAGACCCTGTCGTCGATGTGCAGGTAAAACAGGCCGCTGCCTTCGACAAAGAAACGCACCTCGAAGTCAGCGTGGGTATGCTCCTTGAGAAATGTGCCACGCATTGCCGTGGCATAGGGATGGTCCGGGGTGATGCTGACGACATCGACTGACTGGAAGCCGTAATGGGCATTTAGGAGGTCGACCGACTCCCGGTACGCCGCGAGGACGGCCTCCGGACTGGCATCGCCGGGCAGTTCGTGTCCGGCCTGCCAGCGCTCAAGCCTGACACCGGCTTCCAGCAGACGGGCGGAGATGACTGAGAAATCGGTGAAGATCTCGCCCGTGCCATCAGCCTGTGCGGGGGCGATTGTCAGGGTGGTCATCCGGAGGTTGATTTAAGCTGTTGCAGTTCGCATTTAAACAGGAACTCCAGTGCCTCGGCGTGGCGCAATGCTTCCTTGATGCTGTTGCCCCAGGTATAGAAGCCGTGACTGCTGATCAGATAGCCAACCGTCGGGTCATGTTTATCCATCCAGGCATCGATTTCCCCGGCCAGGTGATCGACATCCTGGTCGTTGGGGAAGTTTGGGATGGTGATACGGCTTTCATGGGTAGTGATGCCCGGCAGCGCCTTGAGCAATTCATAGTCTTGCAGTACGCATTCGTCCGCGTTCAGCCTTGATAGCAGCGTTGCACTCACCGAGTGCGGGTGCAGCACGGCGTTGACCGCGGGGAAGTGGCGATAGATCTGCAGGTGCAGTGCGGTCTCTGATGAGGGCCGGTTCGAATCTGCCGATTTGCCTTCGCTGTCGATCAATATCAGTTGGGATTCGTCCAGTCGCCCCTTGTGGGAACCGGAGATAGTGATCAGGATGCGGCCGTCACGCAGCCGGGCCGACAGGTTGCCGCTGGTTGCCGGCAGCATCCCGCAGGCATACAAATCGCGTCCGGCTTCACACAGTTGCGCGGCACGCTGCCGGAATTCCATATCTTCTCTGCGTTTGTCATGCATGCTTGCGAATACTCCTTGTCATTCCTCTCAGCCGCAACATTTCTTGTATTTCTTGCCGCTGCCACACAGACACGGATCATTACGACCGACCTTGGGCATGTCACGGCGCACCTGGCCGGGGCTGACCATTTTGCCGTCGAAGAAATACCAGGTGCCATCCTTTTTGCGAAACTCGGCACGCTCATGGTGTACCAGTTTTTCACTCTGTCGCCGGTACGTGGCCTTGAATTCCACTATGCCGGTATTTTTACTGGCCGGGTCGGTGGCGACCTCGATGATTTCCAGCTTGTCCCATTCCGATTCTTCCGCCCAGCGTGCCGCACCGGCCTCATCATAATCATGCCGCTGGCCCGGATGCAGCGTCGATGCGAGATATGGCATGATTTGCAGTGCATAAGCACTGTAGCGCGAGCGCATCAGCGCTTCCGGCGTCGGCGCCTTGCTGGCACCACTGATGTAGGGTTCGCAGCACTCGGTGTAGGCCAGGCCGGAGCCGCAGGGGCAGTCGGTGATATCGTTCATACCTGTTCCTTGTTGATGAAATGCTAATATAACAAATTTACTATCTCGTGGCGCAGGAGGATGGGGTGGAGCAGGCAGTACTTTATTATGCGCACGACCCGATGTGCAGTTGGTGCTGGGGGTTTTCCCCGGTGTTGCGCAATCTCACGGCAGGCTTGCCGGAACACGTGACCTTCAGGCGACTGCTCGGCGGACTGGCACAGGATACCGAGGCGCCAATGCCGGCCGAGATGCAGCAGCGCATCCAGGAGACCTGGCGCCGCATCCGGGAAACCATCCCCGCTGCTGAATTCAATTTCGATTTCTGGACACACTGCAAACCGAGGCGCTCCACCTGGGCATCCTGCCGTGCAGTGATTGCGGCGCGTTGCCAGGGCGCAGGGTACGACAAACGCATGACCACGGCCATTCAGCACGCCTACTACCTGCAGGCACGCAACCCGTCGGACAAAACCACCCTCATCGAGCTGGCCGGTGAACTGGAGCTGAATGTGGAGCTGTTTATCGAGGTGCTGGACAGTCCTGCGACGCAGCAGGAGCTGGAGCGGGAAATGCAGCAGTGCACGGCCCTGCGGGCAAGCAGTTTTCCTGCGCTGGTACTGCAGGATGGGGCGTCACAGTGGCACATCCCGATCGACTATCATGATGCCGGGTCGATGCTGACACTGCTCGATGAATTACTGGCGACGGTATAAGAGGAAGGCGTGATGGAGATACAGCATGAGATGGAGCGGCAGCGTTTCGTGTCTTATAGCAACGGTCAGGAATCGGTGCTGGAATACCGTTTACTGGCAGACCACGGCATCGACTTTACCCGCACGTTTGTACCGGAACCGTTGCGTGGCCACGGGATTGCGGAGAAGCTGGTGCGCAGCGCGATAGCCTGGGCGCGAGAACAGGGATTTAACATGCAGGCCAGTTGCTGGTATGCAAAACGTTTCCTGCGCCATGTGCGCTAGTGTCATGCAACGACCAGCGTGGGTCAGGTGGATTGCCCGGGACAGCGGCGGCGTGTGGTGGGGTTACAGTGTTGAGCCGCTGCGCAATGACACCGGCTGGTACGAGAATGAACTGGGGCAATGTGTGCGTCTGGGGATGTCCTCACCTGATGGTTGGGAGTTGTCACTACAGGCGGTAAAGCCTCGCTGACCACGACTGGCACGGGAACTACAGATTCTCATGGCCTCTGACGCCTGACCTCGGCCTGCAGGCTGGAATGGTCAGGGAGCGGCGCAGCGTACGGCCAGGCAATGTATCGCATCGTCGTCACGCGCAAGCCGCCTGATTTCGGACAGGGTGTCGCGGTAGGTATCATCTTCAGGTGCTAATGATTGTGCGCACTGCGCAGCGTGTAGTGCCTGTTGTGGACAGGCAGTTTGCAGCAGCGCATACGCAAGATTGTTCCAGCCCTGTGCCTGGTCGGGTGCAATATTCGTCGCATGGCTGAACGCCGTTACGGCAGTCGTGTAGTCGGTGTCGTGGTAACGGTTGTTCCCGTAGGCTAGCCATGCCAGCGAGTCGTTCGGCCAGCGTTGCACGGATGCCTGCAAGGCAGCCTGTGCGGCGACAGTGTTGCCGCCTGATTCCAGATCGTGTGCTGCTTGCAGGTAACGCGTTATCTGTGCACTGGCCGGCACTTCACCGGGTGGCAGGATCACCAGCGCCCAGTATCCGGCGCGCGCCCAGGTCTTTTCAAAGGTGGCCAGTGAACTGCGCCAGCGGGGCGTGGTACCAGAGCGCAGCACAAGCTCGCCTGACTCCAGGTCATAGCCGATTACTACCGCGAAATGCCATTTGGGTAACCAGCGCAGTCCGAGATTCTGGAATACCAGCACCGGGTGTCCTGCAGCGATCTCGCCAAGCAGATCGTGCAGTGAGGGTTGCAGCGGGTAGGCAAGCCTGCCGTGGCGCCTCGCGGTTGCGCTGATTTCTTCCGGCAGGCTGCCCTGCAAAGCCGGGATATAGACCGCGTCGATCAGTGATTCTGGTGTGACGGCGAGTCCCTGCGCGCCAAGTACGGTTGCCAATGCCGCAGGTCCACACTGGTAACGTGCTTGCGGGAAGAACGGTGTGGCTGCAAGCTCGGTG
The DNA here is from genome assembly GCA_029860045.1 of Gammaproteobacteria bacterium. Lineage (GTDB taxonomy): Bacteria > Pseudomonadota > Gammaproteobacteria > UBA9214 > UBA9214 > UBA9214. Next base: position 34,677 of record JAOUBY010000004.1, read on the forward strand.
TGTAGTGGAAGATCACCGGAGGCTGTCGACAGTAGTGTGTGTGACTGGCGTGCCGTGGTACAGCCGGTGAGCATTGCAGCCAGTAACAGAACACCCGCCGCCAGGCGGGTGTTCAGCAGTGCCTGCATGCCGGTATCAGTTGATTGGGTGAATGAACGGGAAGATATCGGTAGCGCCGATGACGTCTGTGATCACAAACACGATAAGCACAACCAGCAGTACACCGAGGACATCACCGCCGGCATTCAGTTGTTCAATGCCCTGATTGATGCGCGCCAGTTCACTCTCGGACAGGTTTTCGGTGCGCTTTGCGACCCATTCCGGATCGACACCCAATGCAAGCAGTTGCTGTTGCGCGACTTCCCGGCCCAGTATTTGCTGCAGGCTGTTATGTGTCTGTGCAGATTCCAGCAGGGTATCGGTGCCAATCATGGCGGCCTGCACGGTCATGACCGGTGTCAGGGTCAGCAGGAGGGACAGCAGCCAGGCGAGCGAGCGTTGCAGGGTAGACATGGATAATTCTCCTTGGTTATTACAGCGTGCAGCAAGCTGAGGTTGTGTGGCGATGAAAGTCCGCTTCGATACTATCACTAAATCCGGTGATGTGAACTCCTGTACAGTCCATCCGCCTGCCGGGGATCAGGGCCAGCAGGTGCGGATTTATACTCTTTTCGCTGCTTATCATTTAGTAATCAACCGAAGCGCTATAAAATATAGCCGGGAAGAAGGCCATGAGCCCATGGGAGACAAGGGCCTTAAGTCATCTGCACCGGTCAGCGCTGCAGTTCACCCTCACGGTAGTGAGCGTCCAGCCAGCAGCGTGGCAGGGCTTCGCCAGAGGGAAAGACCAGTTCTGCCTTGGTGAATTTCTCCGGGTCCTGGCGTTCTTCGCCGTGCTGGTAGCGTCCGACCACGTGCTGGCAGAACGGATCGAACAGATCGTTGAGCGAGAGGACTTCAACCAGGTCGTCTTTACTGCGGTCCTTGAGGAACATGTTGCCTCCAGTGGGTTCAGGTTTGCTGGGTGTCTTCAGTATAGTCATTTTCAGCGCGAGTCAATTGACCTGGGGCAGTATTGCTGATGGTATTTGAAATTTCCGATGCAAGAGGTGATCCGCGCCGCCTGACCCAGGCGGTCACGCAGATCACCACGTTTCTGGACCTGTATCATGCGGAACTGGCGCGCATCCTGGGTGTGAAATGCACCGATATCGGGCAGCTTACCTCCGGCCGGCATTGTCTGGAGCCGGGTACGCCTGCATGGCAGCAGGCCTGTCTGTTCGTGCGATTTTATCAGGTATTGTTCGCACGCATGGCGGGCAACGGTGTTGCGATGCGACACTGGTTGCGGGTAAGCAGCCGGGAGCTGGACGGGATACCGCACTTGCTGATCGTTGATGAAGGCCGCCTGGCGGACATCGTGGCACACCTGGAGCGCATCGAGTGACGCGACGGAGCCGCGTTCGTCGTACGGCTTGGGGTATGATCCGTCCAGATCAGGCAAGCTATTGAACACATAACGGGCCGGGAGGCGGGTGTTGAAAACATACAGGCAGATAATCATCGTGTTGTTGCTGTACGGACTCTGGGGATGTTCGGCTATTCAACCAAAGCCAGTTGAGATGCCGGCCGTTGAGGGCGGTCTGCCGGACGGGCAGGGCTGGTGGTCGGCACGCTTCCGGGTTGCCCGGCCGGAGGGCGAGGCGCCACGCTGGCATATCGGCACACTGCTGGCCGGTGAGGTGATTGCGCCGGTATTCGATACCCATTACCGGGATATCATGATCTGGCGCGTGCACCGCCGTGCCGGCAACGACGATCACGGACATGTGTTCAGCTTTATTTTCTATGGCACGCCGGACGGGGCGCAGCGCGTCTACAAGGATATTGCCGACAACCCCGTGCTGGCGCGCCTGCGGCAGGAGCAAAAAATAAGCTGGGTCGGTTTTGATGATTTGCACACAATTACCAGGCCCGATATCGAGGATACCAGCGACAGCAACTGGTCGGTGCCGGTGCAGAAGACCTGGCCGGCACTGATCATGGGTGCCAGCCGTATGTGGCTGGACCTGGTTGGTGAACTCGCCGCTGCTCACACCGACGAGCCTGACCTGGAGCGACGCTACGAAATTGTGCAGCAGGAACTGAATGGTATCTGGGCTGGCCAGGGCCAGCACGCGATGCTGCATCACCTGAGTGCGATCTTTGCCTACGAACCGCTGCTGATTAAATACTGAGCCGTGCTGGCTTAGAGGCAGTTGTCATGAAGTGGATCGAAAAAATTCCCCTGTTGTTGATCCTGCCGATCGCTGTGTTTCTTGCGCTGGCGCCGTTTCAGCCGGAGCCACACCTGTGGGAGAAGCTCAATATGCTGTTTGACGGCAGCCTGAGCCGACCGATCGATATTTTCGACCTGTTGCTGCACGGTACGCCACTGGTCATCCTGGCGCTCAAGCTCTACACCTGGGCGCGCAAATCCGAATAGTGGTCAGGGCGTTGACTGCGCCGGCTGGACCAGCAGCAGGTCCGACAGGCCAATAACGCCATCAGGCCGCCTTGAGGGGTATAGGTCGCTGCGGGGGCCTGTGCGAAGGTGCCGGGTGCGGTTGTACAAGCCAGCGGAAGCAATTTATGGGATAATGTCCGGATTTTATCGGGCCGCATGTGCGGTGCCGGAACCGGACAGCAGGTAGCCAGACAGTGATTACAACCGCCAATCTCACCATACAGTTCGGGGTCAAGCCCCTGTTCGAAAATGTCTCCGTCCGTTTCGGGGAAGGCAATCGCTATGGCCTGATCGGCGCAAATGGTTGCGGTAAATCGACGCTGATGAAGATCCTCGGTGGAGACCTGGAACCCAGTTCGGGAAATGTCTCCGTAGACGTGAATGAGCGGGTCGGCAAACTGCGCCAGGATCAGTTTGCCTTCGAGGAGTGCAGGGTGATCGATACCGTGATCATGGGGCACGCGGAACTGTGGGCAATCAGCCAGGAACGTGACCGCATCTATGCACTCCCGGAGATGAGTGAGGAAGAGGGTATGCAGGTGGCCGAGCTGGAAGTGCAGTTTGCCGAGCTCGATGGCTACAGTGCCGAATCGCGCGCAGGTGAATTGCTGCTGGGGCTGGACATTCCGGTGGAACAGCATTTCGGGCTGATGTCGGAGGTTGCGCCGGGCTGGAAGCTGCGCGTGCTGCTGGCACAGGCGCTGTTTGCCGATCCGGATATCCTGTTGCTGGACGAGCCGACCAATAATCTCGACATCAACACCATTCGCTGGCTGGAAGGCGTGCTGAACGAGCGTAACAGCACCATGATCATTATTTCGCATGACCGGCATTTTCTGAATAGTGTCTGCACGCACATGGCGGATCTCGATTATGGCGAGTTGCGCGTTTATCCCGGCAACTATGACGAGTACATGACTGCTGCCACGCAGGCGCGTGAACGCAAGTATGCGGATAATGCGCGCAAGAAGGCGCAGATTGCCGAACTGCAGGCCTTTGTCAGCCGTTTTTCCGCAAACGCCTCGAAGGCCAGGCAGGCCACTTCAAGGGCGCGTCAGATAGACAAGATCAAGCTGGATGAAATCAAGCCGTCCAGTCGTGTGAATCCATATATCCGCTTCGAGCAGGACAAGAAGCTTTACCGGCTGGCGCTGGATGCGGAAGGTCTGTGCAAGGCCTGGGATGATGATGCCGTTTTCAAGGACCTGGATCTCAAGGTCGAGGCCGGTGAGCGGGTAGCGATAATCGGTACCAACGGTATTGGTAAAACGACATTGCTGCGTACGCTCGCGGGCGAACTCGACAAGGACAAAGGGCGGCTGAAGTGGTCCGAAAATGCCAGTATCGGCTACTTTGCCCAGGATCACGCTGAGGACTTTGCTTCAGATACGGGCCTGTTCGACTGGATGAGTCGTTATGGAAAGGCCGGGGACGACGAGCAGGTCATTCGTGGCACGCTGGGTCGCTTGCTGTTCTCGCAGGATGAGATCAACAAGCCGGCCAACGTGATTTCCGGTGGTGAACAGGGTCGTATGTTGTTCGGTCGGTTAATGCTGCAAAAGCCCAATGTGCTGCTGATGGACGAGCCGACTAACCACCTCGACATGGAGTCCATTGAATCGCTGAACCTGGCGCTGGAAAATTATCCCGGTACGCTGATTTTTGTCAGCCATGACCGTGAATTTGTTTCCTCGCTGGCTACCCGCATCATCGAAATGAAGCAGGATGGACTGGTGAACTTCAACGGCAGCTACGAGGAATATCTGCGCAGCCAGGAGCAGGCGCTGAAAAAGGTGGGCTGATCATGAACAATGTTATGGCCGTGATGCTGAATGGAATCGCACAGCTGGAGTATGACCGCGACAAGCTGTTGCCGGCGCATCAAATGGCTTACCTGGACAAGATGGATGCCAAGATGGACGACGGTATCCTGCTGGGCAATGAGACTGTCACTAACCCGGACCAGGACCAGCGCACCCGGTTTGCCGCTGCCAATCTGGTGCATGCACTGAAGAGCGATGATGCCGAGATGGCTGCCGCCATGTGCAGTTACCTGGCGATACGACTGCCGGAGCTGAAACAGGTGCGTATCGAGGATGTCGAGGAGCAGGTGTCGATCGAGTTCGTGTTTGACGAGGCGTATCGCAAGCAGGTTGCGGTGGACTTCAAGCCTATGCACTGACGGGACCGGCGAGGCCCCGCAACAACGGTGTATGGCCCGTTTTCAAGCTGATCAGCCCGTTTGCCTCGGTTCGTTTCATTTTGTCTCGTATCTTTAATAATCATGTAGATAGGAGATACTCCTCCGGTATAACTAAGGAAACGGTCGCTAACTGCGCTGTTTTTAAATGCCAAATTCGCTAATATACCGACGCTGCGCTAGCCACACTTCCGGCTACAAAATAATACGGAGGATTTATGGATTTTGCCCATGCACTCGGGATGAATAATGCTGCCGAAAGTCCGGAAGCAGAGCGCATCAAGTTGCAACTCTATATCAACCTCAAGCTGGCTTCTTCCGGGCAGCCTACCAGCGTGCCGCCCGAGTCGGAGCATTTCTTCGGCATATCCCGTGACCTGCTGAGAAGCTACCGGGAAAAGAACCGCTTGCTGTCCGCCTACCAGTGCCCGGTCGACAAGCGCATCCAGGATTTCCTCAATCGTTACCTTGCGGACCTCGGTATGGAGCATGCGCCGATGCTGCCAACCCAGACCTTTGTGCTGGACCGTCACGGCGTGGCACGCGAGTTGTCTTTGCCGATGGGCAAGGATGAATTTCATTCGGATATCGTTTCCAGTTACCGCATAGAGCAGGGCGTGCTGCATAACCCGGCCAGCGACCGCCGCACCACCAAGGGCTCGTTCCATATTGCCGACGGTGGCCTGCCGGTGCCGGGCGACAAGAAGGTCGTGCCCATGCAGACCTTTGCGTTCATGCTGGAGCGGGCCTTCAATCCAACCGATCAGTTGATGACTATCCCGTTTACTTCTGCATTACCGGACCCGGCACGTATGTTTGTCTCGTTGTTATTGCGACCGACCGTGTGTCCCGAAATCCCGGGCAAGGAAGCGGAAAAGACCATGGAGGTGCGTTTCTTTGCGCCGGGCAACCTGGTGAGTAACCTGGACTTTGTGGAAAGTATTTTCGGTAATGGTGGTAATCCGCACCTGGTCGAGACCGATGCAGCGCTGGACGTGCAGCACTGGACCGGCACTACCGGCTGCGTGATTCTTGCGCCGCACCTGGTCGGGCTGACCAAGAAGGAGGCCGGTTTGCCGCACTGGAGCAAGGCAACCGACCGACAGAAGCAGGACGAAATGTGCTGGAAGGACGAGGGCGAACTCTACAATAACGGAGAGGCCTTCAAGCTGACCGCACGCGATGCCTCGGGTGTGATGGTGACCATGCTGGCGGATAACTATTTCGGTTACTGCAAGAAGGAAGTGAAAACCCAGATCGGGTTTTCTGCCAATATCTTCGGCCTGTCCGAGGAAGAGCATGCCGGTGGAGCGCTGGCATTCCCGCGCCGTAATCACGGTGAGGAGTACGGTGTCGACAGCCGCACCTACAGTACGCCGGGCTATTCCTTTGACGACATGGTGGAGCGTTACGGTGACATGATGGATGTGCATTCGGAAGGCTACGCCACTGATCGCAATTATCCGCAGATCATCTATGTGCCACAGAAGGTGCGCATGGACCTGAACGCCCAGACCATTTCCTGGGAACGCGACGGCGTGACGCAGACCATTCGCCTGCAACCGGAAAAAATCTACCTGCAGCCAAACGGCTACAAGGTGGAGATGAAAAAACATCCCGGCGCACCGTCCTGGCGGCTGGTCGGCATGAACCCGGAAGGCACCTTTTGCCACAAGCCGAGCACCGTATCCGGCGGTGGCAAGTCGGAGATTTCCAAGTCCATGAATGACGCGGTTATCTATCGGCCATTGTTTGTTGATGACCTGCAGAAAGACCTGAACCAGGTGCAGGAAATCTTCGATCGCGATTACACTGCCCGCTTCAAGCCGGGTTGTGAGCAAGAGGACCGCGATGCGACCCGTAAGCCACTGAGCCCGGAGCGCAGCCTGGGGTCGGTCATCAAGCTGCTGACACCGACTTCCAGCTATACCGATGAATTCAACGACTGGCTGGCCTCGATCTCGCCGCGTATTCTTGCGCTGGCCTTCCTGATCAAGCGTTTCTACCGCGTCGAGTGGGGCAATAACTGGCGTCATCATTTGTCAGTGGACGAGGTCGATGGTGCGCCGGCCCATGAGCTGAAACTGGACGACCGCAATATTGTGGCCTCATACATGCGTGTCGGTTTTGACAAGGACGGCAAGTGGCGTACCTTCAAGCTGCGCCAGGACTATATCGCCACCGAGAAGGTGCAGATGGAAGATGACATTTCTGCCTCGGTGGTAGTGCCGGCAAGATGCATCAGCAACTGCGGCCCGGAAGTCAGTAATGATTACAGCATCAAGCTGGTCAAGAATTGTGAGTACCGCCTGTTCCAGCGTCCGGATGATGCGATTCATCCCGGCTTTGACAAGCAGACCGAACTCGACATGTCGCAAGACGGCAATTTCATCGCCAACTTCGAACCGATTGGCAGAGAGCAGCTGGCGTCACTCGTTGAGGACGTGCACACCTTCTACAAGTTCACTCCGCCCATGCAGGGACTGCTGCGCAAGGCCTATGAAGGTAACGGCAGTTACGCGGTTTCATCGGCACATCCGCGCATGGTGGGCGGTGAACCGTCCAAGAATCCGCGCTATCTGCAGGTGCGCCCCGATCTGGTCAGGCCAGAGCGCAAATATCTGGCCGAGATGAGTACCCGTCTGCACCGCAAGCTTGGCATGGAGAGCGCTATTTGCCACCCGGTTGATGCGGTCCTGGCCGGGCGCCGTAATAATCCGCCGGAGCCGGGTATCCGTTCGCTGGCGGTGTATAACCCGATCCATTACCAGGAGTTGCCGGAGCTGTTCATGGACTTTGTCTGCAGCCTGACCGGCAAGTCACCGTCCACGACGGGAGCCGGTTCCGAGGGTGCCCTGACCAAGGGGCCGTTCAATGCCTTGCGTCCTGCGGCGGATCTGAACAATGCGCTGGTCTCGTTCATTCTCACCGGTTATGCCGGTTTCTCGAGTTCCGCCGGCTACGTCGGACCGGACGTGCGCGTTGACCACGACATCAGCCTGTTGATTCCGGAGATCTGGGCGCGCCTGTCACCCGAAGAGCGCAGTCCGGAATACCTGATCGAGAACGGTTACCTGGAAGAACTGACAGACTTCACGCACGACGGCAAGGCAGTCACCGCCAGCCGTCTCGGCTATCGCATTACGCAACATTTCGTGCATGGGTTCTTTGGCAAGATTTTCGACAATCCCGGTGCCGTATTTACCGAAGAGATACTCAAGCCGGAAATACAGGGCCTGGATGTATATGTCGATGGCATCAACAACATCGTCGAGGCGCAGCAGCGTGTTGCGCTCCAGTACCTGGAGGATGGCAGCATCGAGGATGCCTGTCCGCCGTTACAGGCATTGCTGCTGGTGATGGCAACCGGAAAGTACAATGGTATGGATGCGCATCACCCCGATTTCCGTGCCATGTTCACGCGCGAGAGCCTGCTGGAATCGGACTGGTACCAGGAGCGCCTCGAGATAAAGCAGCAGCGTGATATACGGTTATGGGAACGCCACACTGCCAGCCTGCAGCAGTTCCTCGATGACGCAAAATATACCGACGAGGCAGAACGGCTCGGTATCGCCGATCGCCTTGAACACGCACGGCAGAAGCTTGCCGATGTCAGCAGCCCGGATTACCTGCAGGGGCTGGTCGGCACGCTGGGTGCGGATCCACTCCGGCCTGCGCGCATGATGAAGGAACAACGCGTGGTCAACTGGGGCAAGGCCAAACTGTCACCGTCATTCGATGCGACCTCCAGCAAGGATGCCGTCGCAGCCTACCGTGTGCCTAGCTTGCTGGAGCGATTCACCTCGCGCTTTCGCAGGGCGCGGGCCAATCAGCACTGAAGCTGAAGCACTACAGGTCCGGGTGCCAGCATGGGTGAGGTAGTTCACTTCAGAAAGCCGACAGCCACGGAAAAGGCGCAGGGCAAGACCCTCTGCAAGCGCGGGTTCCACAAGTGGAAAATCAACAAGACCAATGGTTTCGACAGCAAGCAGGGCAAACTGGTAACCCAGTTTCGCTGTAGCCGCTGCGGTGTGCTGCGCACCAGCGCACGCTAGGGTAAGCCGACAGGTCCTGGATGCTGCGCATCACCGGAAATATTGTCATTCCGGATTCCGAGCTGGAACTCGGTGCCATTCGTTCGCAGGGGGCTGGCGGCCAGAACGTCAACAAGGTTGCCTCGGCCATCCACCTGCGCTTCAATATACCGTCATCATCACTACCTGAGGCTGTCAAGCAGCAGCTCATGCAGCTGAATGACCGACGCATCAGCGGTGACGGGGTGCTCGTTATCAAGGCGCAACGCTTCCGTACGCAGGAGAAAAACCGTGCCGATGCGTTATCGCGCTTGCAGTCCCTGGTGCGCAGTGTCCTGGTGACACGGCGCAAACGGGTTCCGACCCGCGCCACGGCCGCTTCCAGGGCGCGCCGCCTCGACAGCAAGACCCGGCGTGGCCAACACAAGCGGCTGCGCGGCAAGGTGACCGGCGAGGAGTAGCTCAGCCTGCAGGCTGGCGGTAGCTTATATCGACAATTACAAAGCTGACCTGTCCGCCGGGCGTTGTCACACGGACTTCATTATCGAGAGATTTCTTCATCAGTGCAGCGGCCATGGGGGAATCGATGCTGATCCAGCCTCGCGCCGGGTCAAATTCATCCGCCCCGACGATGCGATAACAGACCCTGGTTCCTGTCTCGTCTTCCAGGGTGACACTGGCTCCGAAAAAGACTGTGCCGGTGTCAGATGGTATTTCCTTAACCACCTTCAGGTCTGGCAGTCGTTTTTGCAGGTAGCGGATGCGTCGGTCAATCTCACGCAGTTCCTTCTTGCGGTAAATGTACTCGGCGTTCTCGGACCGGTCGCCTTCAGCGGCCGCTGCTGACAGGGCCCGGGTCACCTTTGCGCGTCGCTTCCATAGCGACTGCAGTTCCTCTGTCAGCGCCTGGTGACCTTGTGGTGTGATATAGGGTGAGGACTTCGGGGGAGGGGCACGGTAGCGTCCCATTCTGCTGTTTCCTGGAAAAGCGCTACTGAAAGAACAACCCCGCGCAAGCGCGGGGTTGTTGGTTTCTGCAGGACAGGGTCCTGCTATTGTCCGGTGACGTTGATCGCTTGCAGTCCCTTGGGTCCCTGCTCGACATCAAAGTTGACTGTTTGTCCTTCTGCCAGGGTCTTGAAGCCATCACCTGAAATAGCAGAGAAGTGCACAAACACATCTTCACCGCCATCGCTTGGAGCGATGAAACCGAAACCCTTGGACTCGTTGAACCACTTGACAGTACCTGTAGCCATTTAACACCTCTTTTAAGAATTTATTTACAAGTTATTCAATTGCAGATTAAAACAGGGAAACAAGCAGGAGTTGCTGCGGGAACGTCCGGGAGTACCTGAGAAATGTGCAATTACGTCTTTATCGAACTTTAAACGGCAGGGATAATCCTTGCCCCCCTTATCGATCACGGCTCGATAATACAACATTTCCTGCCGGTTACACCATTATTTTAGTGCGGTAATTATTTTGGCGTTTCGGGGCGGGAAACTGACACCTTGAGAACGTCAAGTCTGGCAAGGTAGCGGATGTTTGCGCATAATGGCACGCTTTTCCAGGGGGCATGTGTTCAATGTGGTTCAGGAATCTTCAGCTCTATCGCCTTGCGCAACCTTTTGATTTATCTCCGGAGCAACTCGATGAGCGGTTGCGTGCCGGTGAATTCAGCGGTTGTGGGCGAATGGATATGCAGACCAGTGGCTGGGCACCGCCGCTGGGTCGGCACGGGCAGCAACTCGTGCATGCCGCCAATGGTTACATCATGATCTGCCTGCGCAAGGAGGAGAAGATCATACCGGCCGGCGTGGTGCGGCAATTGCTCGAGGACAGGGTTGCCGAAATATCCGAGACCGAGCAACGCGAGGTCTACCGGCGTGAGAAGCTGCGTATGAAGGAAACTATTATGGTTGATCTTCTGCCGCGCGCGCTCAGTCGCATCAGCAACCTGTTTGCCTATCTCGATGTCCGTAATGGCCTGCTGGTGGTCGACAGTCCGGCGTCGACAAAGGCAGAGATGCTGGTCAGCCAGTTACGTACCACGCTGGGCCGTTTCCCGGCAGCGCCGGTCAGGCCACGATTGTCACTGTCAGCTGTGATGACGCGCTGGCTGAGTGGCGAGGGCCTGCCACAGGACTTTGTGCTGGGCGAGGAATGCGAACTGAAGCATCCGGAACCCGATGGTGGCGTGGTCAGTTGCAAACACCAGGACCTGACCAGTGCTGAGGTCTTCAGTCACATCAAGAACGGCAAGCGTGTTGTCAGGCTCGCGTTTCAGTGGCGCGAGCGCCTGTCCTGCGTCATTCATGATGACTTGTCCATCAAGCGTCTGCGTTTTGAGGATATTATCAGCGAGGCTGCCGAGGAGAGCGAGGATGATGATTTTGCCACCCGTTTTGATATGGACTTCTCGCTCATGACGCTGGAGCTTGGCGGATTCTTTCCGGTACTGATGGATGCGCTGGGCGGCGAGGTATTGTCCGATAGTTCCGGGCCGGATACATCGCCTCAGCCAGTGACGCAGCAACGGCCCACCATTACCGAGGCCGAACCGGCCTGACTGCCAGATGGCTGCCATACACGAACGCCTGCAGGCAGACTGCCTGCTGCTCGGTCGTTTCCCGCTCTGTCACCTGTTGCTGATGCAGGACGCAAATTATCCCTGGTGCATCCTGGTGCCGGATCGCGAGGATATCAGGGAGATCTACCAGCTCTCGGACAGTGACCAGCAGCAGCTCATGCAGGAATCGGTACAGTTGTCGCGCGCACTGGTGGCGGCCTTCGGACCGGACAAGCTCAATGTGGCGGCGCTGGGTAATGTTGTACCGCAATTACACGTCCATCACATCGTGCGCTATCGACAGGATGTGACATGGCCGGACCCGGTCTGGGGCAGGTTGGAGCCCCGGGCCTATACCGAGGAGCGACTCGCCGAGGTGCTGACATTACTGGCCGACAAGCTGCCGGCGGATTTTGACTGGCAGATAAAAGTAGCAATGCATGGTCCCGGCTAGGCAGCCGCTATAAGCAGGACAAAAAAATACCCGTACCTGTCGATACGAGTATTCATGCGGTTCAGGGTGTGTTGTTGACAGAGACCGGCTGCGAGGCAGGGGGAGGCTGTCGTGTTGTAGTGAGCGAGTATCAGCCGACGCGTTCGGCGCCCAGCTGCTGGCCGGTTACCTGCGCCAGGATCTCAAACGATGATGTCCGGTCGGTATCATAGGAGACCAGCATCAGGTGTGGGCGTTTTTCATTGAAATGTGCCTCAACCACGCCCTTGTTACCCGTGATGGTGCGTTCGACATTGCGCCGGCTGTCGGTTCCCAGTGTGTTATCAATGTGCATTACCATGTCTGTTACATGCATGATTTGACTCCTCCATTACCTGTTTGAATGTCTGTCTTCACGTAAACACCTGCCAGCTTCCCTGCCAGACTGCTTCCGTGATCAGTAAGGTATATAAAAACCATATATTTGTCAATGAAATTAATTTATAACTAAATGACTTATAAGGAATTAATATAATATTCCACATGTAGTGTAAGGTAAAATCAAACCATACAATATATGGGGAATAGAGGCCCGGGCGGGCCGCTGTGAGGGGCGGTGTCAGTAAAATATTTTATGGCGGACCGTCATTCGCCTGCTTCAGCCCGAGGCGTGGGCGGCCTGTGACCGGGCGCTAGCTGGCGCGTGCGGCGCGTTTACGCTCGTGCTCCAGCAGGAATTTCTTGCGCAGGCGGATGTGATTCGGTGTGACCTCGACCAGTTCATCGTCATCGATGAATTCCAGTGCCTGCTCCAGGCTCATGCGGATCGGTGGTGACAATACGATGTTTTCGTCCGTGCCGGCGGCGCGGACATTGGTCAGTTGCTTGCCCTTGAGCGGATTGACCACCAGGTCGTTGCCGCGCGAGTGAATGCCGATGATGCCACCTTCGTAAACCTCTTCACCGTGACCGATAAACAAACGACCGCGTTCCTGCAGGTTGAACAGCGCATAGCCCAGCGCTTTGCCATTACCGTTGGCAATCAGTACACCATTGATGCGTTGTCCGTATTCACCGGATTTCATCGGTCCGTAATGTGAGAACACACTGTAGATTAGACCGGTCCCCTGTGTGCTGGTCAGGAATTCGGTTCTGAAACCGATCAGTCCGCGTGCCGGCATGATGTAGTCGAGACGCACGCGACCCTTGCCATCGGGCATCATGTCGGACAATTCCCCGCCACGTGTACCCAGCTTCTCCATGACGGCGCCCTGGTGTGTTTCTTCCACGTCAACCGTAACCTGTTCATACGGTTCGTGTGTCTCACCATCCACCTCGCGCAGGATGACCTCGGGGCGCGACACACCCAGTTCAAAACCCTCGCGACGCATGGTTTCAATCAGGATGGCGAGATGCAATTCGCCGCGTCCGGACACGCGGAACTTGTCCGGATCCCCGGTATCCTCCACACGTAATGCGACATTGTGGATCAGCTCGCGCTGCAGGCGCTCATGGATATTGCGCGAAGTCACATACTTGCCGTCCTTGCCGGCAAACGGCGAGTTGTTGACCTGGAAGGTCATGCTGACGGTCGGCTGGTCAACACTCAGCGCAGGCAGCGCCTCGACATGGGCCGGATCGCACAGCGTATCGGAGATATTCAGCTTATCGATACCGGTGAAGGCAATGATATCCCCGGCCTGTGCCTCAGGTACTTCGGTGCGCTCCAGTCCGAGGAAGCCCAGCACCTGTCCGACCCGGCCATTGCGAGTCTTGCCGTCCGAGTCTATGAGCGTGACCGGCATGTTGGTTTTTAGCTTGCCGCGGCTGATGCGGCCGACACCAATTACACCGACGTAGCTGCTGTAGTCCAGCGTGATCACCTGTAACTGGAACGGGCCCTCCGGGTCGACGTTTGGCGGGGCGACCTTATCGACGATGGTTTCAAACAGCGGCGTCATGTCGTCGGCCAGCTGGTCGTGCTCATAACCGGCGTAGCCCTGCAGGGCGGATGCATAGATGACCGGGAAGTCCAGCTGTTCATCGGTGGCGCCCAGCCGGTCGAACAGGTCAAAGGTCTGGTCCAGCACCCAACCGGGGCGTGCGCCGGGCCGGTCGATCTTGTTGATGACGACGATGGGGTGCAGTCCGAGGTCAAATGCCTTCTGGGTGACGAAACGGGTTTGCGGCATGGGGCCGTCGACGGCGTCGACCAGCAACAGTACGGAATCAACCATCGACAACACCCGCTCCACCTCGCCGCCAAAGTCGGCATGACCGGGGGTGTCGACGATGTTGATGCGGTAGTCACCCCAGCGGATCGCGGTGTTCTTGGACAGGATGGTAATGCCGCGTTCCTTCTCCAGGTCATTGGAGTCCATCACCCGTTCCGGTACGGCGGCACGTTCGCCCAATGTGCCTGATTGACTGAGCAACTGGTCGACGAGTGTGGTCTTGCCATGATCGACGTGAGCGATGATGGCGATATTTCTGAGTTTGCTGATCATGGGAATGCCGGCCCCGTAAGGGCGCTTGGGTTAAAGGGCAGCGATTATACACAGAGAACCGACACCAGGCGTATTGTCAGGTACGGAAAAGTCCGATCGACAGGGTTTCTGCCGGGTCCTCGTCCCAATTACGGTGAAAAACAGCAAGAATATATGTGGGGCCATGGCTATCATTGCCACGTTTGTCATACGGCCGGCTTGTAATCCCGGCGTATATAGAGGGTATTTTGATGAAATCAATGCTGGTGGTGGCGCATGGCAGCCGTCGTGCCGAGTCCAATGATGAAGTGCGTGAGCTGGCGCGGCTGCTTGGTAGCCAGGTGGACGCATCATTCGAAAGCGTGAGTTGCGCCTTCCTGGAACTGGCCGAGCCCTCGATACCGGACGGACTGCGCGCAGCGATAGCAGGCGGAGCCAGTGAGGTGGTGGTGATGCCGTATTTTCTATCGGCCGGCCGCCACGTGGTCACAGACATTCCCGGTGAGGTGGATATCGTGCGCGCGGAATACCCGGGCATCACTATTACGCTGGCGCCTTATCTCGGTGCGGCACCGGAGTTGGCCAGTCTTATACTCAGGCATGTGCAGTCCGGTTAGATTGTATGGGGAGAGTTTACTTAATGTGTACTGAATTAAGTAAACTCTCCCCATGACTTCCATGACTATCCTGAACGTTATCTGATCATGCCGTTACTCAGGCTTGACGGGGTTTCACTTGCTTTCGGGCACCGTCCGCTGCTGGAAGCGGTCGACCTGGAATTGTACAAGAGTGAGCGGGTTTGCCTGGTCGGGCGCAACGGTGAGGGAAAGTCTTCCCTGTTGCGCGTGATCAGCGGCGAATATGCTGTCGATGATGGCAGCGTCTGGCTGCGCCCGGGCATGCGTGTTGCCAGCCTGGCACAGGAAGTCGTGCTCGATTCCCGGGAGAGTGTGTTCGACATCGTGGCCGGTGGCCTGCCCGAGCAGGGCAGGCTGATTGCCGATTACCATCATGCCGCTGCACAGCTTGAGCAATCGCGTGAGCCGGCCGCGTTGCAACGACTTGCCGATCTGCAACAGGCGCTCGAGGCGGCCGGTGGCTGGCAACTGGAACAGCGCGTGGAAACCGTGCTGTCACGCCTGGGCCTGGATGGTGATGCGTCATTCAATACACTTTCCGGCGGCTGGCGTCGTCGTGTCATGCTGGCGCGTGCGCTGGTGTGTGAGCCGGACATTCTGCTGCTGGACGAGCCGACCAACCATCTCGACATCGAGGCCATCACCTGGCTGGAGGACTTCATGATGGAGTTCCCGGGCGCGCTGCTGTTTATTACCCATGACCGTACCTTCGTACGCAGGCTGGCGACTCGTGTTATCGAACTTGACCGCGGCCAGCTGACTTCCTGGCCCGGTGGCTATGATGACTACCTGCGGCGCAAGGCGGGACAGCTGGAGGTGGAAGCGCGCCAGGATGCCCTGTTTGACAAGAAGCTGTCGCAGGAGGAGGCGTGGATACGGCAGGGTATCAAGGCGCGGCGCACGCGCAATGAAGGTCGGGTGCGTGCGCTGAAAGACCTGCGCGAGCAGCGTCGTGAGCGTCGTGTGCGTTCCGGTAATGTCGATCTGAACCTCGATTATGGTGAGCAGTCCGGTCGACTGGTGTTCGAGGCCGAGCATGTCACGGTCAGTTTTTCTGACAAGGTTATCTTGCGTGACTTTTCCACCACCATCCTGCGTGGTGACCGGGTTGGCATCATTGGCCCTAATGGTGCAGGCAAGTCCACCCTGATCAGGACACTACTGGGTGAGCTGAAGCCAGACAGTGGCCGGGTGCGGCGTGGCACGCGTCAACAGGTGGCCTATTTCGACCAGCAGCGCGGTCAGCTTGACCCGGACAAGGCGGTAATGGACAGTGTTGCCGAGGGCAGTCGACGTGTGCGGGTGAACGGGCGTGACCGGCACGTGGCCGGATACCTGCGCGACTTCCTGTTCCCGCCGGAACGCCTGCAGTCGCCGGTCAGCACGTTGTCCGGTGGTGAGCGTAACCGTTTGTTGCTGGCGCGCCTGTTCGCCCGGCCCGCCAATCTGCTGGTGATGGACGAGCCAACCAATGATCTGGATGTCGAGACACTGGAGCTGCTGGAAGAGTTGTTGATGGACTATGACGGCACGCTGCTACTGGTGAGTCACGACCGTGCCTTCCTGGATAACGTGGTGACCAGCACACTGGTGTTTGAGGACGGCGGCGTGGTTGGAGAATATGTCGGCGGCTATGCCGACTGGCTACGTCAGCGCGAATCAAGGCCCGCGCCGGCAACCAAAGCGACGGCACCCGTATCACGACCGGTAATAGAGAAAACCGTGTCAGACAACAAGCCGAAGAAACTGTCATACAAGGACCAGCGTGAACTGGATGGCTTGCCGGCCCGCATCGAGTCGCTGGAGACGGAGCAGACAGCGTTGCAGGATGCGATCAATGCCAGCGGTTTCTACCAGCTGGAGGCTGATGCCATTGCCGTGACACTGGCGCGTCTGGAGAGCGTGGGCAACGAGCTGGAGACCTGTTATGTGCGCTGGGAGTCGCTGGAGGCCGGCGGGTGAGGGGACTGCTTGCTGTGGTGCTGTTGTGCCCATTGTTGCTGTTCGCGCAACCCCCCGTTGCTGACATGCACCTGCATTACAAGTGGAGCCAGCGTGATGTGACCACGCCGGCCGATGCCGTTGCTTTTCTGGATGCACAAAACATTGTAATGGGCGTGGTGATCGGCACGCCCGCTGAACTGGCACTGGAACTGGTGCGGATGGCGCCGCAGCGGATTGTGGCCATTTACGGCCCGTATCGCAGTGGTGGGGACTGGCATCGCTGGATCCACGATGAAAGTGTCGTTGAGCGTGCGCGGACTGCACTGGAGACGGGGCTATATCACGGTATTGGCGAGCTGCACCTGATCGGCGGTTTTGCACCGAAGCCTGATGCGATGCACGTGCTAAAGGCATTGATGCAGCTTGCCTCCGAATTCGATGTGCCGATCATGCTTCACACGGAGTTTTCCAAACCGGATGTCATGCTGCAATTGTGTGAGCGTTTTCCGGATACACGTATCCTGTGGGCACATGCCGGGGCCATCCTGGCGCCGCAGCAGGTGAGGCAGGTGCTGGAGGCCTGTGACAATGTCTGGGCCGGGCTGGCTGCACGCGACTCCTGGCGCTTTGTGAACCATCCGGTCACATCAGGAGATAACCACCTGTTAGCGGCCTGGCGTGAGCTATTGCTCGCATATCCGGAGCGTTTCATGGTTGGCTCCGACCCGGTCTGGCCGGTCGAGCAGCTCGATGCCTGGGACCAGGATGACACCGGTTGGCAAGAGCTGGGGCGCTTCTGGGACTACCATCGCCACTGGCTGCAGGGTATGCCGTCAGACACCGCACGCAAGCTTCGCTGTGAAAACGCGGTGCAGTTGTTTCGTCGCACAGGGGTCACGGATTGCGGAGAATAACTGCAAGGCCTCATTTCCGACAGCTGACTGCCGGAATATCACGGCCAGCCTGGAGACAAGACGGAGGTGGAATATGCACAGAGCCATTCGTGAGGTCATTACTGCACGCCGGCAGCTGGAAGGCGGCGGTTTCCAGGTGCGGCGGCCATTGCCGTCGGCAGGTATGCGCAGGGTCGACCCGATCCTGCTTATCGACGAGATGGGGCCGGCGGATTACCGGCCGGGTGAGGCGGTTGGTGCCCCGGATCACCCGCATCGTGGTTTCGAGACGGTAACCTACATGCTCGATGGTGAGTTTGAGCACCGCGATTCAGCTGGCCATGCCGGCAAGCTCGGCCCTGGCGATGTGCAGTGGATGACGGCAGGGCGCGGGGTGGTGCACTCGGAGCTGCCCTCGCAGCGCATCATGCAGGCCGGTGGTCGGGTGCACGGCTTCCAGATCTGGGTAAACCTGCCGGCGCGCTTGAAGATGACGGCGCCACGTTACCAGGAGGTTGCGGCCACGCAGATTCCCGAGGTAGTCAGTGACGACGGGCTGGCACGGGTACGCGTAATCGCCGGAGAGTCGCTGGGTGTGACGGCGCGCATTGATACGCACACACCGATTGTCTACCAGCACTGGATTCTGCAACCGGGGGCGAGCGTCAGCCAGGCGTTGCCGGCCGATCATAACGGCCTGGCATACGTGTTCCAGGGTGCGGCCGAGGTGGCGGGAACCCGGTTGCTGGATGGTCAGATGGGGGTACTGGGTGATGGCAACGCCCTGTCGCTGTCCCTGCCTGCATCGGCTGAAGGAGAAGCACAGTTGTTACTGCTCGGTGGTGTGCCACTGAATGAATCAGTGGTGCAACACGGACCGTTCGTGATGAACACCAGGGCCGAGATCGAGCAGGCCATCAAGGATTATCAAATGGGACGTATGGGGGAGATCAACTAGCCAGGCTGTCCCGTGCTTCCGGGATTACGCCCGCGAGACAAACTCTCCGGTGCCGGTGTTGATCTTGATCTGTTCGCCGGGAGTGAGGTATTCCGGTACCTGTACCACCAGGCCGGTTTTCAGCGTGGCCGGCTTGGTGCGCGAAGAGGCCGAGGCGGCCTTCATGCCCGGCGCGGTGTCGACAATTTCCAGCACCACGGTGGCTGGTAGTTCGATGCCGAGGATGGCGCCGTCGGCAATCATGGCAAGGATGCCATCGAGATCCTCACCGAGGTATTGCAGTTCTTCTTCCAGCGTATCCGTTGCCAGGGTGTACTGTTCGTAATTTTCCCTGTCCATGAAGGTGCAGCCGTCGGCATCCTGGTACAGGTACTGCACCGGCCGGCGGTTGAACTCAACCGGCTGGATGATCTCGTCACCCTTGAAGCGGTTTTCGTACTTGGTTTTACTGACGATATCAAGACCGCGCACCTTGTACAGCGTGCTGCCACTGCGCGATGACGGGCTTTGCACATCCAGTGTCTTGATAATGATGTTGCGGCCATCGATATCGATGACCATGCCCTTTTTCAACTCGGCAGCTTTCATACGCGCGGATAATCAGTCGTGCGCATGTCCGTGCGGGCCGTGTACGTGGCCGTGCTCGAGTTCCTCGGCGGTGGCATCGCGAATCTCCATCACCCTGACATCGAAGTTGAGCTGTACGCCGGCGAGCGGGTGATTGCCATCTACCGTCACGGTGTCTTCCTCGACCTTCGCGACAACAACCACGATGGAGTGTCCTTCCGGGCTCTGGGCATTGAACTGCATGCCGGCCTGGATTTCCTGTTCTGCGGGGAACATGTTCCGTGGCACGTCCTGGATGCGCGCATCGTCACGTACGCCATAGCCTTCCTCGGGGGGGATGGAAACTGACAGTTCGTCGCCGGCGGCCTTGCCAGCCAGTGCGTTTTCCAGGCCGGGGATGATATTGCTGGCGCCGTGGAGGTAGCAGAAGCTGCCATCGTCGGACTGATCGATAACATTGTCATCATTGTCTTTCAGGGTGTAGGAAAGGCTGACCACCCGGTTGTTCTCAATCTGCATCGCTGGACTCCTGTGTCTTGGCTGTACTATTCAATCTCAAATTGGCCGCGAATATTAGCACAGCTGTGGACATTGTTTGAAATTGACGGAATTTAACGGGAAACTGCCGCTATGGACTGGCAGGTATACATCATTCTTTGTACGGATAATTCGCTCTACACCGGGATCACCAATGATATCGAGCGGCGCCTGTCACAGCACGGCGGCAAGCAGGGTGCCAAGTATTTTAGGGGCCGTAAGCCAAAACAGCTGGTGTACCTGGAAGCGGGGCACACACGCAGCTCGGCGAGCCGACGCGAGGCTGATATCAAGAAACTCGGGCGCGTCGAAAAGCTGCGGCTGATTGAGCGGACAGGGACGGTAGAGCGCTAATGGCCAGTGTGCCGGCAAAACTCAGCTGTCGGGAGCAGGATCTGCCGGTGGCCTGGGTTTGCGGGGGGTGCGGGGGTGTGTGGATTTCTTTTTGACCTCCAGGGTGAACCAGTCGTCCCGGGTGATTCCATGAAAATAGTCCGCTTCCTCTACCAGCAGTCTTGAGGTGGTGGCCGGTACTGCGGCGATTTCCACGCGCACGCCTTCAGATTTCAGGTGGCTGACCAGTTCCACGTAGTCGGAGTCGCCCGACATGATAATGATGGTGTCGACCTTGTTGGCCAGTTGTGTCGCCTTGATGGAGAGGGGAATGTCTGCACTCTTGTGGCAGGGGCGTACCGAGCCATGGTAATTGGCATGCAGGCGTTCCTGCAGTTTGGAGGAGATCTGCTTGCCTTCGCGGAAATACACCAGCCGGTTGAGCCCGCGGTTGCCTAGCAGTCGCGGCACCAGGGTGTCGAAATTGAGCATGGTGTTGGGCTTGTTGGTCTCCGAGTGAATGCTGCGCTCGATGTTGTTGCCGTCGATCAGAATGGCGACAGACTGGCTGATATGGACTTGCTCGGTTTCGCTGGCTGTCATGGGGTGGTTTTCCCTTCTCGCGCGGTAACTTGTACAGTTTGCATTGTACAATGCGCATTCCGGGCTGAATACAATAATTGATCGATGGAGATGAAATGATGGGATTTGCGTTGCTGCTACACATGCTGGCCGCAGTTGTCTGGGTGGGGGGAATGTTTTTCGCATACATGGTGCTGCGCCCGACTGCGGCGTCTCTGCTGGAACCGCCGCAGCGCCTGACACTCTGGGCCGGTGTGTTTGGCCGCTTCTTTCCCTGGGTGTTCGCCGCGATTGCCACGATACTGGCAACCGGTTACTGGATGGTGCTGGTGTTCTATGGCGGTTTTGACGCCGTTGGCCTGCACGTGCATATCATGGTCTGGAGCGGTTACGTCATGATGCTGCTTTTCCTGCACGTGTTTTTTGCGCCCTATAAACGTCTGAAACAGGCGGTAGCGACGGCCGACTGGCAGGCAGGTGGCAAGCAACTGGCGCAGATCCGGGGGCTGGTCGGCGCCAACCTGGTGCTGGGTATGCTGGTGATTGCCATTGCCTCGGGTGGTCGCTACCTGCTGTGAGCCGCTGGCTTGCCTGATCCGGTAATGGCAGCTACCCTGTTAGTCAGATGGCAGTAAAAACTGCCACGGCCACTACAGAGGAGGTCGCGCGTGATGAACAGCAACGGTGGGAACGGGGCGGCAATACCGGGTTTTCCGCATGCCCCGGACGGTTGGACCCGGGCGGAAGCATCGAGTGCGGCACAGGCAGACGGTGTTGTGCCTGATGAATCACACTGGGAAGCTGTACGCGCCCTGCAGGAATATTTCGCACGTCATGCCGACACACCGAGCATCAACTCCCGGGACCTCCATGATGCACTGGAAGAACATTTCCACAGCCTGGGTGGTATGAGATACCTGTACACGTTATTCCCCGGTGGTCCGGTTACACAGGGCTGCCGTATTGCCGGTCTGGAAGCGCCTCCCGGTAGTGCCGATCCGGGATTTGGCAGTGTTCAGTAACAGCGCCTTCCTGCGCTTTCACGAATTGTTGTTGTCCCGCCAGTTACCACGGGTTATGCGGGTGTACCGATGAATCACACTGTCACCGTTAACGGCAAGTCGTTACGGGTCGCACTCAGCAAGGCGGCAAAGCGGGCACTGGAACGGCGTGCCGATGCACTGTTGCTGGAAATGGAGCTTTATTTCAGTTGCCTGATTCGCAAGCGCGTCTATGTGCGCGATGACTTCAAGGGTGTGAATGCCATTCCGGTGAGCGACAAGCTGCACATCAGTTTTCGGCCGGTGATGACGCAGAGCTGTGCCATCCGTGACGTGCCGCGCGATAATCCGCCGGTGCGTGACATGCCGATCGTGCGACCGGAGCGCTACTTCCCGCACTGGTTGACGCTCGACTACCGACGCGGGGAATGGCTGGCCGAATTTGGTTATGCCGGTGAAGCTGCCTGACGCACGATGATGCCGGAAACGGTGTTTGATCCCCTGCCGTTGTATTCAGCTGGCAAGTTTTCGCAAAACATGTGCCGCGGCGATCAGCCCGAAGGTGGCGGTCACCGGCATGGCGGAGCCGAGTCCGCCTGCGCAGGTCAGCCCACCCAGGGTCTGGTGGTCGGGTTTGGCGCCACTGATTGTGCCATCGGTTCCAGGAAACACCGGGTTCTCCTCCGAGTATACGCAGGGTACGTCAAAACGCCGCTTCAGGTTTTTCGGGAAGCCGTAATCACTGCGCAGTAGCTTGCGGGTCTTGGAAAACAGGGCGTCGTGTTCGGTGCGACTGAGGTCGGCAACGCGGATACGGCCCGGATCGGTTTGTCCGCCGGCGCCGCCCACCGTGATGATGCGCTGCTTGTTGCGCTTGCAATGTGAGATCAGCCGCGCCTTGGTGCGAAAGCCGTCGATACAGTCGATGATGTAATCGAACCCGGGTGCCAGCAATGACTCGAGATTCTCGACAGTCAGGAATTCCTCGGTTGCGTGCACCGTACATTCAGGATTGATCTGTCCGATCCGTTCCGCCATCACCTGTACCTTGGACATGCCAAGGGTATCGGTCAGCGCAGGCAGTTGCCGGTTGATATTGGATTCGGCCACATGGTCCAGGTCGATCAGCGTAAGCTGGCCGATTGCCGAGCGTGCCAGTGCCTCGGTGGCCCAGGAGCCAACGCCCCCGATGCCCAGCACGCACACGTGGGCCTGGCGAAAATTATCCAGTGCCTGTGCACCATACAGTCGCCGAATGCCGCCAAAGCGGCGCTCGAAATCGGCGCTGGCAGGGGTGATGTCGGGATCCGGTGTTGTCATGTCGGCAACATACCAGAAAACGGCTGGGCGTAAATCCACAGTCCGCTTACAATCGATGCATGGAACTGATCGATACCCACTGCCACCTCGATGTGGAGGCATTTTCAGAAGACCGCCATGCGGTGCTGGCGCGCGCCCGTGACAATGGCGTCGACGGGATCGTGGTTCCGGGTGTGATGGCCTGTAGCTGGGATGCGCTGCTGGACTTCTGCAATACCGATGCGTGCCTGTATCCTGCGCTGGGTCTGCACCCGGTCTATCTTGATCAGCACCGGGACACACATCTGGCGCATCTGGAAACCCTGCTTGTGCAACACAGCCCGGTTGCCGTGGGTGAGATTGGCCTCGATTATTACCTCGACGGGCTGGACCGGGAGCGGCAGCAGCAGTTGTTCGAGGCGCAACTGGAAATCGCGCGCACGGCCGGTCTGCCGGTCATCCTGCACGTGCGCAAGGCGCATGATGACGTGCTGGCAACGCTGCGGCGGATTCGGGTGCCCGGCGGCATCTGTCATGCTTTCAATGGCAGCCTGCAGCAGGCAAACCGGTATATCGAGCTGGGATTCAGGCTGGGATTTGGCGGCATGCTGACATTTGAGCGTTCCAGCAAGCTGCGGGCGCTGGCCAGGGCGCTGCCGCTGGAAGCGCTGGTGCTGGAGACAGATGCGCCGGATATGACGGTCGTGCAGCACCGCGGCGAACGCAACAGCCCGGAGTATCTTCCGTATTGCCTGGCGGCACTGGCCGAGGTGCGCGGCGAGGAGGTCACCGACGTGGCACTGCAAACCACCTCGAATGCGCGTGCCGCGCTGGGCCTTGCCGGTTAGCTGGGCATGATCGGGAAAGCACTGATCATTGCTGGTGTCGCGCTGGTCCTGCTGGGCATCATTTACAGCTGGGCACCGGGGTGGCTTGGCTGGTTTGGCAACCTGCCAGGGGACATTCGCAGGGAGGGTGAGCACGGTACCGTGTTCATCCCGATCACCTCCATGATCGTGATCAGTATCGTGCTGAGTCTTGTCATCAACCTGTTCTTTCGTCGCTAGCGATTGAGAGCCTTTTATTGCGGAGCAAATCATGATCGATATCGAGCACGAACCTGAACGGGCGCAACTGGAAAGTCGCGGTGTATTTGACTGGCCGGTTTGGGAAAAGGAAGTCTCGTGTTTTGACTGGACTTACGATGTCACGGAATCCTGCTACATCCTGGCGGGCGAGGTGACGGTCACCCCGGCCGGGGGCGAACCGGTGCGGATTGTTGCCGGTGACTTTGTCACCTTCCCGGCCGGTTTGAGCTGTGTTTGGGATATTACGCTGCCGATACGCAAGCACTACCAGTTTGGGTAACCGCGGAGGGTGCGAAACCTGGCGGACCTGCTGCTGTCTGTTATAGCGATATTCACTGAGTTTCCTGGCTGGAGGGTTATCCTGATGCGTGTAATCCCCGTAACATGGCGGTTGATGGCTGTGCCGCGCAACGCCGTGGCTATCCTGTGTCTGTGCATCAGCTTTACGAACGCTGGCCTGGCGGAGCAGTTGAAGAGCGGTGGCTGGCGGCTGGCCGATGCCTCCAGCCCCTATTTGCTATTGCATGCCGATAACCCGGTCGAATGGTATCCCTGGGGTGAGGTTGCCTTTGAGAAAGCACGCAGCGAAAACAAGCCACTGTTCATTTCCATCGGTTATTTCACCTGCCACTGGTGTCACGTGATGGCGCGTGAATCGTTCGAGAATCCGGACATTGCCGGGCTGCTGAACGAATATTTCGTTCCGATCAAGATTGACCGGGAACAGCGCCCTGACCTGGACGCCGCCTATATGCAATACGTCACCCTGACCCGGGGGCAGGGCGGCTGGCCGATGTCGGTATGGGCAACGCCTGAAGGGGCGCCGTTTCTTGGGGGTACCTATTTCCCTCCAGAGGCCAGTCGTGGCCAGCCGGGTTTCAAATCAATGTTGAGCCAGCTGGCGTTGATGTGGCGGGCAGACGAGGAGGGGGTGAGAAAAACTGCAGCTCATGCCGTGCAGACATTGCGCAAGCTGAGTGATCCTGTTGAAGCCCTGAAGGAGCTGGATATGGCGCCGTTGGTCGCGGCGCGTCGTGACTATGCCGCCAGCTTTGATGAACTGCAGGGCGGTTTCGGAGCCGCCCCCAAGTTTCCCCAGCCGGCACGTCTGTTGTTGCTGCTCGCTGACGATGATCCGGCCAGCGTAACGATGGCGCTGACAACACTGGATCACATGCTGGCCGGCGGTATTGTTGACCAGTTGGCGGGCGGCTTCCATCGCTACTCCACGGACTTCGGCTGGCGTGTGCCGCATTTTGAAAAGATGCTCTACGACCAGGCGTTGATGGTGCGCGTCTGCCTGGCGGCCTGGCGCCACAACAAGGCGGAGCACTATGCCGATTGCGCACGCAGCACGCTGGACTTCACGCTTTCCGAGATGCGGGATACGCGGGGCGGATTCTATTCCGCGCTGGGGGCCGACAGCCCTGCCGACGGTGATGACGGCCATATGCAGGAAGGGGCGTATTACACATGGACCCTGCAGCAGCTGGAGCAGGCCCTGCCGGATGACGCGTTGCGCGAATGGACGATCGCGCGTTATGGCATCAAGCAACATGGTAACGCCCTGAGTGATCCGCTGGGTGAACTGCAGGGCCGCAATGTGTTGTGGCGCGCGCTTGATGACAATGGGCTGGCAGCGCGGTTCAAGGTAGATCCCGGTACCGTGCGCGAACGTAATGTCGAGCTGGACAGGCGATTACTGACGGCGCGCCGCGGGCGCGCCCCGGCTCCGGTCGATGACAAGGTGGTGACGGCCTGGAACGGTTACCAGATTACGGCGCTGGCGATGGCCGGGCGCCTGCTCGGTGAGCCACGTTATGTTACTGCCGCAAGGCAGGCCGCGCAGTTTGTGCTCGATGAACTTTATGATGAAAAGA
Source organism: Gammaproteobacteria bacterium (assembly GCA_029860045.1). Lineage (GTDB taxonomy): Bacteria > Pseudomonadota > Gammaproteobacteria > UBA9214 > UBA9214 > UBA9214. Next base: position 60,625 of record JAOUBY010000004.1, read on the forward strand.
GCGGGCAATTGTTTCGCGACTGGCGCGGCGGGGTGCGCGGTGTGCCGGGGTTCAACCGGGACCATGCCGCCTTTGCTGAAGGGTTGCTGGCCCTTTACCGGGTAAGCGGTGAAAAGCGCTGGCTGCGTCATGCACAACAATTGGTGGACGCACAGGTCGAACGTTTCTGGGACGAGAGGCACGGCGGTTTTTTTACCACCACGGCCAGCACGGAGTTATGGCTGCGTGACAAATCTCTCAACGATGGGGCGACAGTGGCCGGGAATGGCATTGCCGTGCATGTGTTACTGGACCTGGGCAACTTCACCGGTAAATCCGACTACACCGAAAAGGCCTTGCGCACCGCGCGATGGGCAGGCGCACAGCTGGCCGATGCCCCGGGTGCCATGCCCTATACCTTGCTGGCGTGGCCGCGCCTGTTATCTGCTGTATCGTCTAACGAAAAGTCTGTAACACACTAATAAAACAAATATTCATCACTCCATTAATGACGGTTTAGTAACCGCCATTAATGGAGGGACGGTTATGAACTGCATCACATTACTGCCCGCCACGCGTTGCTAGAGTGGACCGCGAACATGGCGACAGGGTAATGCCATGAGTCCATAACCCGAGGTATGAATATGAAAACAACAGATTTGACGTTAGCTGGAATACTTGTGGCACCCGTGCTGGGGTTGGCGCTGACTGGTTGTGGCGGAGGCGGGGCATCTACCGGGTCACTGTCAGTCGCGATTACAGATGCGGCAGTCGACAATGCGGATAATGTTGTGGTCGAGTTTTTTGGTGTCGAACTGCAGCCGGCCAGTGGCGAACTTATCACCTATGACTTTACCGAGCAGTGCAGCCTTGATCCGGCCTCCTGCCAGATCGACTTGCTGGCGCTTAATGGCGGAGTCTCGGAACTGATCCTTGATAATGAAACGGTCCCCTCTGGCGAGTACAGCTGGTTGCGGTTTATGGTGAACGCCAGTCCGAACGTGCGTGATTCATACATCGTGGTGAATGGCGAAGAATTTGAGCTGCAAATTCCCAGTGGTGCTGAAAGCGGGTTGAAACTGAACCAGGGTTTCGTTGTCCCGGCAGGCGGAAGTGCAGACTTTACCGTTGACTTTGATCTGCGCAAGTCGGTACATGATCCGGTCGGCAGTAGTGATTACCTGTTGAGACCGGCGCTGCGCATTGTCGACAACTCGCTGGTTGGAACATTGACAGGTAATGTTGATGCATCCTTCTTTGCCGGGGGTTTATGCAGTGGGGCAGTTTACGTTTTCTTTGGCGGGACTGTCGATGCACCTGATGATGAAGACGGAGAGGGTGGTGGTCCGGACCCGATTACCTCAGTGTTGGTTCCGGATGATGGTGTTTATGCCTATACCGTTTCTTTCCTGTCTGAGGGCGACTATCACATTGCATTCACCTGTGATGCGGCGGCGGATGATCCGGCTGTTGATGATGACGCCGCAACCGTGGCATTCCTGGCCGAGGCAACGGTCACAATTATCCCTAACGATACGACGGATTATCCTTTCCCGCCGGCACCTTGATAGCATTTATCAAGCTCACTGAAAACGGCGACTTCGGTCGCCGTTTTCTCTGCTGCAACTACTCTTTGTCCGGGATCAGCCTGACCTTGACCCGGTTGTTCGCTGCCGCAATACGGTTCCATCGCAACGCCTTGATGTCCTCGCGTTGCGGCGGGTAGTTGAAGCGCGGACGACTGAACCGGTAGGGCATGATATCGATGCGAATGTCGCCGTTTGCGAGCAGGGGGGAGGTGTCGAGGAAATTGGCAAACGCAATCGACTGGCGCTGACCCAGGGCCGGCAGTTCCTGCAGGGGGTGCCCGATCAGGGAGCATTGTGTGGCCGGGAGGTCATCCGGTGCGAGGTAGTAACCATCGACGGCATCGCCGACCAGGCAGAATTTTCCCAGGTGGGATTCCATCTGTACCACACCCCTGAAGCCGAGTGACTGCAAGCGGGTGACCAGCTGTTGCACGATTGCCAGACGACGGTCACTGAATGCTTCCTCGTTCAGATCATAGACACTGCCCTGATTAATGGCCCATGAGATGCTGTCATAGAGTCGGCCGGCCTGTGCGCGGGTCCGGTTATCCAGCTTGTTGAGTTGCTCGCGTAATGCCGCGTTTTCTTTGT
>JAOUBY010000101.1 GCA_029860045.1 Gammaproteobacteria bacterium
AAGACCCCCCTGTCTGGTATTAGTTTGTTGCAGGCATAAAAAAAGCCCGGCGGGTGCCGGGCTTTTCGGTGTTGCCTGAGGGCTTACTTACGTGCGCCCGGACCGTTGATTTCCAGTCCGTTGCTCATGTAGGTGTGGAAGTACTCCAGTGCGGTGTACTCCGGACCCTGTGCCTTTAATGGCTTGGCGCGTACCTGCTTGTTACAACCACCGTAGCGGCGATGCAGTGTACCCATGCCACCCCACTTGGAGCGATACACCGGGAAGTGCGTGGTGTGGCCCAGTGCAGGGCTTAACAGGTCAGCACGGATCTTGTTGCCCGCGTTGTAGACGTGGCAGTCGGCGCATGACATGTTCATCTGGCCGCGTTTGGCGTAGAACTGTGACTTGCCTTCTTTATAAATCGCCATGGCGCGGGGATCATTCGGAACTTCCACGTTGGTGAGCTTGCCACGCGTGGTGTAGTGCATGTAGGCGGAAATATCTGCCATGGCACCCTTCTTGTACTTCAGCGGTTTCTCACCGTTGGCTGAACGGCAGGTATTGATGGCCGCTTCCAGGGTGACTACCTTGCCGGAGTCCTTGTCAAAGAAAGGGTAGCGGTTGGCAATGCCTTCACCACCGTTCTCGAAGCAACTGGCATAGGTCTTGCCATTGGCGAAAGGCGTATTGAACAGCTTTTTGCCTTTATCGAGGTTCAGCTCATAGGGAGGAAATTCCTCGATCTCTTCCCACTGTGCGCGGGAAGCCGGGTCGATGGAATACACGCCGTTGATGAAGTCATTGAAAGGCGTTTTCGGGAAACGCTTTTCAAAGTAGGAGCGGAACTTCTTCAGTTCGTCTTCCGGTGCGGCCATTGCCGGGGCCGTGAAGGCACCGAACAGTCCGATAACCAGTATTGTGGTCAGGAGTCTTTTCATTGAGTCTTTCCCCTTCAGATCAGTAGATGGTTGTCCGTTTGCCAGCATTACTTGATGGCAATTTCGTGGGAATCCTTCTCGCCCTTGTTGTCGACCCAGCTGAGTGCGATCTTGTCGCCGCTGGCGCCGCCCTTGAACTTGAACGAGAGATACGGGTTCTTGGAGATAGCCGGACTCCAGTTGGCGGTCATCACGGTGCTGCCGTTATGTGTGCAAACCACTTCCTGGATGAAATGTGCCGGAATCTTCTTGCCGGTCTTCTTGTCCTTGCGGGTACCGGTTTCCATCGTATGACTAATGAGTGCCTTGATAGTTGTCACACCGTCTTTGGCGCTTGCTCTGAGTTTAATGCTTGCCATGATAATTCCTCTTTATGCTCGAATCTTTGATGCGTTCAGGTCCGGGGAGGCTTAACCGCCACAACCGCCGATGGTGACCTTCACTTCCTTGCCGGTGCTGTGCAGTTTCCCGCCAGCCTTGACCACGGCTACTACGCTGGAAGTTTTACCCATCTTGATGCGGGTGGAGACATCACCGAGAGTATTTGCACCCAGTACAAAGTTGGCTGCAAGCGGCAACTGGTTTTTCTCCACCAGGATGCTGATCGACTCGGCACCGGCGATGGTCGTCGAGACCGAAATCGGCACCACGGCGCCGTTTTCTGCAATGTCCGGGGCCTTGATCTTGATCTTGTCGCTTGCGGCAAGATCCGAACTGCCCAGCAGGTTGCTCAGGGCCGAGTTGATGTCTTTGGATTCAAATGCTTCCTTCGACCAGGCGGCAAGGGCGGCGCGCGGCGTGAGCAGGCCGGTACCGATAGTTGCACCCAGCGCGCCGGTAGCCAGCGAGCCTTTGAGGAATATTCTGCGTTTCATGCTAGTCACGAGGGCTTCTCCTGAATTATGTACTTTAAAGTGTGTAGACGTATTCGACGATCTGGTCAATCTGCTCCTCAGAGAGCATCTTGTGGCGACCAAACGGCGGCATAATGCTGTTCGGGTTGCGGGTGGTCGCGTCCCAGATCTGCTCGCGCAGTACTGCCCTGTTCGGGAAGCGCAGCTTGATGTTCACCAGTGCCGGGCCAATGTTGCCCGGCAGGGTGCCGTCGCCCATGGCGTGGCAGGCCAGGCAGTTGCCTTGCTTGCGGTTAACTGCAACAGCCTTGCCTTTATCGGCTGCAGACTTTGCAGCTTCTGCGGCAGAGGCAGTCGAGAACGGGGTCAACATCAGGGAGCCGGTCATGACTGCGACTGAACAGGCTGATAACACTATCTTTGTGGCGGTCTTCCGCATTGTTTCATCTCCTGAATTCATTTCTAAAGCTTGAGGATTCGCATTACCACCCGCTGATTACAAGCCGCGCGGGTTAGCCGTTTCGTATTTGTACTGGGCGATGGCGTCTTCAGCCTGGGCCTTGGCCTTGTTGGCCAGCTTGATCGCCGCGGCGTTGTCACCCTTGTCAGCGGACTCTTGCGCCTGTTTGGCAAATTTCTCGGTATCGCGCCAGATCCATTTATTTGCCTTGGCAGCCTTGATGGCGGCGCTGGCGGAGGCGATGGCGGCGGTGGCTTCCGGGCTGGCTTTGGTTGCGGCGGTTTTTTCAGAGATCTGTGCACAACCCGTGGCCAGCACAATGGACAGAATTGCTATCGACCAAAGCTTGGTGGGAAAGCGTGTCTTCATTAGATTCAACTCCGATTGGTTAACAGGAAACAAAATTAACGTAAGCTAAAATAAGGAATAGTTGGCTGTAAGGAACCGTGAATGTGACGCAAAATTAGCACCCTGCATATTGAAGGTCAAGCTATTGTTTATCCTTGTATTAGTATTGAGTACTATTCTAATTCTTCCGTCTTGCGCAGCTCTTTCAAGAGGCTCAGGCGCGCCTGTATTTTTGCTGCCTGGTAGTCACTCAGGTTGGCTGTTTTTTCGGCCAGTTGCATCTGTTCTATGGCCTTGGCAGTGAAGCCGTTAAGGAAATAATACTGTGACATCGCCGTATGCATCTGTGCTGCATGCCCCGTGTTGTCGGCAGCCTGTGCCAGTAACTTGAACAGCTGTGGATCATACGCGTTGGCTTCGTCGGTATCCATCAGCATCGTATACGCCTGTTCGGCCTGGCCTGCTGCCAGCAGGGTCGTGGCATACGACAGGGTTACGGCAAGCTCGCCCGGGTAAAGCGCCTGGGTAGACTGATATATTTTCAGCGCTTGACGGTATTGCCGTGCCTGGTAGTGAATATTGGCCAGTGCAAGCCGGTAGGTGAGGCGGTCCGGGTCTTTGCGGTGCAGCTGTTCGAGCACCGTCGCGGCATTTTCGTAGCGTTTATTGGCCAGCAGCAGTAACCCGTATTCATAGCGCTCCACCACAGTATTACCGCCGGATTTGCCGTGGTAACGCTGAAAGTCGGCCATTACCTGGCGGGGGTTTTCATAACTGCCCGCGCGCAGCCTGGCGCGCAACAGCTGGAACTGCAGTTCATCCCCGGTGGTTACCTGCGGGTAGGTCCGGGCGCGGCTTTCCGCTTCTGCTATCCGGTTGGTGGTGACCGGATGAGTACTGAGAAATTCCGGTGGTTGCGCGCCATATAACTTTGCATTCTTCTGCAGGCGCTCAAAGAAGCGCGACATGCCGTTCGGATCAAAGTCGGCGCTGGCCAGTGTCTGGATACCTACGCGGTCGGCTTCTTTTTCATTGGCGCGGGTAAAATTGATCTGGTGCTGCATGCTGGCTGCAGATGCGGCGGTGAGCGCGGCGGCGCCGGCAGAACCGTCCTGGGTGCCGATCAGGATCGCTGCAATGATGGCGGCAGTGGTCGGCAGGCTGAGCTTGTCGGCGGTTTCGAAAGCGCGCGCAAGGTGGCGCTGGGTAACATGCGCGATTTCATGTGCCATCACGCCGGCCAGTTCGCTTTCCGTTTCCGCGGCAGTAAAGAGACCGACGTTGGCGCCGATGTGGCCAGCCGGCCCGGCAAAGGCATTGATGCGGTTGTCGTTGACCAGGAAGAAGGTAAAACCGTAGCCGGGATTCTCGCTGTGCAGGGCGAGTCGGTGCCCGAGTGTGCGCAGGTAACTGGTGGCCTCGGGGTCGTTCAGGATCAGGTCGGCCTGGCGCAGTTCACGCATGAAGGCCGTTCCCAATGCCTGGTCTTGCTGCGGGCTGTAGACCTGGCCGGCGGCATCACCCAGGTTGGGCAGGTCGTTAAAGCCGGTCTGTGACTGTGCCAGCATGCTGGCCAGTGCCAGCAAGATGCCGGTAAGGAAGCGGAATGACGGGATCATTTATAGTCGATTAAACGTGGTACGGGTCCTGTTCTGACCTGTTATACAAGGGCAGGTTCAGTGATTCCCGGCATTATTGCAGGGAATTTCCCGCAAGGGGCTTGCCTTCCGGGGCGTGTTATCATAAGTTATCGCACCTATTCTAATATGGCTATCAGTGATCCGCTGTGCCGGGTCTACTATATATAAGTGGTAATAATCTAACAGGAGAGACGCAATGGCGGATTTTGATGATGAACTGGATGCAACGGGCCTGAACTGCCCACTGCCGATTTTACGTGCCAAGAAGGCCCTGAATGGTCTGGAAAGCGGCAAGGTACTGCGCATTATCGCTACCGACCCGGGTTCAGTGAAGGATTTCGAGGCCTTTGCCAAGCAGACCGGCAACGAGCTGATGTCTTCAAGTGAGGAAGGCGGCAAGTTCATGTTCCTGATGCGCAAGGGCTGATGCCCGCGTAGCCGTTTCAGGAAACGCACATAAAAAACCCCGGCCACTGGCCGGGGTTTTTTATTGCATGGAGGAAATGACGTCCGGGTATTGATGTGCGGCTTATTTCCATTTCCAGTTTAACTGCACACCGACGATATCCACGGAGGCGTCATAGCTGCCGGACAGGGAATGGAAACCGGTGACTCCCGCCGGGAACGGCAGTGTCGGGTCATTGGCATCGGAGACACCATCAAGCTTCGGGTCATCCACGAACAGGTGCGCATAGGCAAAGTCGACAGTGATGTCGGGTGAATACTTATAAGTCGCGCCAAAGGTTAACCAGGTGCGGTCAGCATCCGGTACCCGCGGGGAGCGATCCACGTCACTCGGCACCGGTGTCTTGTCCAGTGCCACGCCGGCCCGGTAAGTCCAGTCTGCACTGTGTTTGTACTCGGTGCCGATCGCGATCCGGGTCGAGTCATCGTACTTCCAGGCGTTCTTGCTTT
>JAOUBY010000052.1 GCA_029860045.1 Gammaproteobacteria bacterium
GTCAGAAAGGAGGGTGAATGACCTTCTTAAGTGAGATTTTCTGGGTATATATTTAAACGTTGAAAGAATAAATATCGCTATAAAATCATATATGGTGAGGAAACCCACTGGTTGGTCAAGGATGTTTCCCTCTAGTCCTAAGGAGTAGTGAATAGAGAAATAGACGGTAATTGATGATAATATTACGAGCCTGATTACGGCCTGTTGGAATTCTGCTGATCCATACGACTCAGAGAACTCAAAGAGCTTTCTAGTTGAAAATAACATCACGCTGTGACGCCTTGTTTCAGGCCTGTTTCACGGTTGAAATATCCGGCAACATCCCCTGGATCTTGGCCACGGCATCAATCTGTGTCATGAAGGCATTAAACACTTCAGGGTCAAAGTGTTTCCCGCTGATGCTCTCCATGTAGTCAAGGGCTGCCTGTGTAGACCAGGCATTTTTATAAGGGCGTTCTGAAACGAGGGCATCGTAGACGTCGGCAACGGCAACAATGCGTGCTTCAATTGGGATTTCATCACCTGCGAGACCATTTGGATAGCCGGTCCCGTCAAATTTCTCGTGGTGTCCCAGTGCGATGACCCCGCCCATTTGCAGAAACTTGGACGGGCTGTCCTTGAGGATCTCATACCCGATAACGGTGTGATTCTTCATCACCTCGAATTCTTCCGGTGTCAGCTTGCCCGGTTTCAACAGGATCTCATCGCGGATGCCGATTTTCCCGATATCATGCATCGGCGCGGCCATCTCGATAACCTCTGCGTCTTCGCGAGCAAGCCCAAGCTCTTCGGCAATAATCCGTGAGTACTTGGCCATGCGGATAATATGGTTGCCTGTTTCTTCATCACGGTATTCACCTGCCCTGGCAAGTCGCAACAGCGTCTCGCGCTCGCGCAGTCTGATTTCACTGGTTGCCTCTGCAACGCGGCGTTCCAGCCAGCGAGAACGGTCGCTGATGATCTTGTACTGTTGATGCTGTGTAAGCATGTTGCGGCAGCGTGCCCGACATTCGTGGTGGTCAACCGGCTTCATCAGGAAGTCGGTTGCGCCGGCACCCAGGGCGTCGTAGCGTACATTGCGATCCTCAATTGAGGTCACCATGATCACCGGGACATGGGCCGAGGCGGGGTTCAGGCGGAACTTGCGTATAAATTCGACGCCGTTCATTTCCGGCATCTTGAAGTCAACCAGTACAAGATCCACCGGATTCTTTACAGTCCATGCCAGCGCCTCGACAGGGTTCGCGAAATCCTGCAGGTTAAGGTTCTGCTCGATAGTGCTGACCAGTTGCTTGAGTATCTGCCGGCTTGTCTGCTGGTCATCGATTATCAGAATTGTGCTCATGTAGCCGGCCTCAAAGTTTCCTGAAAAAAACGTTGCAGTTATGCACCCTCCTGGCACTGGTTGACGGGTGCGGCCATGGACGGTTCAGCGTTGAGTCTCATAACTGTCTGATTACAAAAAACAAGTCATGCTCACTCTTGCACTGTCTGGTATCGGCACAAATGCCGGGAAACTTAAGAGATTCAGGAGGATATACGTTGGAGTAGGGCAGCCGTGGTGCACAGAATCAAGCTTGTTCGCAGATCGGGGCAGTTACCCGTGTTGCGGCACGATGACCCGCCTGTAGAATACGGCAAACTTGATTGCAGGACTGTTTATGGATACTCATTCCAAGGGTGCGGACAAGAGCCCGTCCTTGCTGGAAGTACTGGGGAGCGTGCTGGCGAGCATGTTTGGTGTGCAGAGTAACCGCAGGCGTGAAGAGGACTTCGCACACGGGAAGCCATCCCAGTTCATCATTATCGGTTTGCTGGTGACGGTTGTTTTTGTGCTGACGGTATGGGGCGTGGTCAGCCTGGTGATGAAACTCGCCGGTCTTTGACTCAGAGTGTCTGGATTTTCTCCTGCTGGGTCTGCAGGCTGTCGATAGTAGCCTGTAATTCGGTGGCGCGTGCCTGTTCTTTCGCTACAACCTCCTTTGGCGCCTTGTCAACGAAGCTGCTGTTCGAGAGTTTCTTCTCGCAGCGTTCCAGCTCGTCTTTTTTCCGCTCCAGTTCCCTGCTCAGTCGGGCAAGTTCCGCGTCCTTGTCAATCAGTCCGGCAAGCGGTATCAGCAACTTCATGTTGCCAACCAGTGCGGTTGAGGATTCGGGTGCTGTCTCGTCTGCACCCAGCCAGGTGACCGACTCGATCCGGCCCACGCTGGTCAAATACTGGAGGTTCCGATCCAGGCGCGCCTGGTCGGTCCCTGAACCACTTTCGAGCAGCACCGGCAGGAGTTTACGTGGGTCGATATTCATGCCGCTGCGTATCTTGCGTACGCCAATGATGAACTCCTTCACCCAGTTGATTTCGTCCACCGCTTCCGTATCAATGGCAGACGGATCGGGCACAGGGTAGGGCTGGCGCATGATGGTTTCGCCTGTAACCCCTGCCAGGGGTGCCATGCGTTGCCAGATCTCTTCGCTGATAAATGGCGTGAGTGGATGGATAAGTCGTAACACGGTTTCCATGACGCGGACCAGGGTCTGGCGTGTCCCCCTGGTCGCCTCTGGAGTGCTGTTGCTGTCGGTTAATACCGGCTTTGAGAGTTCCAGGTACCAGTCGCAGTACTCGTCCCAGATGAAAGTGTAAATCGCCTGGGCGGCGAGGTCGAAACGGTAACTCTCTATAGCATCGATGACCTCCAGTTCAGTCTGCTGCAGCTGGCTGATGATCCAGCGGTCTGCTGCGCTCAGTTCGACGTCGGCGCCAGCGCCAGACTGGCCGCAGTCCTGGTCTTCGGTATTCATCAACACGTAACGCGCGGCATTCCACAACTTGTTACAGAAATTCCGGTAACCCTCAATCCGGCCAAGATCGAAGTTGATATCACGCCCGGTTGAGGCCAGTGCCGCAAAGGTGAAGCGCAGGGCGTCTGTGCCATAGGCCGGGATACCGTCAGGGAAGTCCTTGCGGGTCAGTTTCTCGATCCGGTCGGCCATCTGTGGTTGCATCAGCGAGGAGCGGCGCTTGGCAACCAGCGACTCCAGGTCGACGCCATCGATCAGGTCGATCGGGTCCAGTACGTTGCCCTTGGACTTGGACATCTTGTTGCCATGCGCATCGCGCACCAGGCCATGGATGTAGATCTCATGGAACGGGACCTCGTCCATGAACTTCAGGCCCATCATGATCATGCGCGCAACCCAGAAGAAGATGATGTCAAAGCCGGTAACCAGCACACTGGTCGGGTAGAAGGTCTTCACCGCATCGGTTTGTTGAGGCCAGCCCAGCGTGCTGAACGGCCACAATGCCGAGGAGAACCAGGTGTCGAGAACATCCTCGTCCTGCCTGAGTGCGACGTTGGCGTCGAGGTCATTCCTGGTGCGTGCTTCCTGCTCGCTGCGTCCGACGTAGACGTTGCCGTCTTCATCGTACCAGGCCGGTATGCGGTGGCCCCACCAGATCTGGCGCGAGATGCACCAGTCCTGGATGTTGTGCATCCATTCATAGTAGGTGTTCTTCCAGTTGTCCGGCACAAAGCGGATGGTGCCATCTTCCACTGCCTTGATGGCCGGCTCAGCAAGCGGGCCAATCTTCACAAACCACTGGTCGGTCAGGTAGGGTTCCACGATTGCGCCGGAGCGGTCACCACGCGGCACCATCAGCCGGTGGTCCTCGATCTTCTCCAGCAGGCCCTGTGCCTTGAGGTCGGCAACGATCTGCTTGCGTGCCGCAAAACGATCCATGCCGCGGTAGTCACTCTTGATTTCGCCATTGATGCAGGCATCAACAGTGAAAATATTGATCACTGGCAGATTGTGGCGCTGACCCATTGCATAGTCGTTGAAGTCATGCGCCGGCGTTATTTTTACGCAGCCGGTCCCGAATTCCGGGTCGACATAATCGTCGGCAATGATCGGGATCTCGCGGTCGGTCAGCGGCAGGCGGATGGTGTTGCCAATCAGGGCCTGGTAGCGTTCATCCTCCGGGTGTACTGCCACGGCAGTGTCGCCGAGCATGGTTTCCGGGCGCGTGGTGGCAACGACCAGGTGGCCCGAGCCATCGGCAAGCGGATAACGCATGTGCCAGAGGTGGCCGGACTCCTCTTCGGAAATGACCTCCAGGTCGGAGACGGCGGTGTGCAGTACCGGGTCCCAGTTAACCAGGCGTTTGCCACGATAGATCAGGTCATCTTCGTAGAGCCGCACGAAGACTTCCTTGACCGCATCCGATAGCCCCTCGTCCATGGTGAAGCGTTCGCGTGACCAGTCCAGTGATGAGCCCATGCGGCGCAGCTGGCGGGTGATGGTGCCACCGGATTCCTGCTTCCATTCCCAAATACGCTTGATGAAGTCCTCGCGCCCCAGGTCATGGCGGGTGGTTTCCTGTGCAGCAAGTTGGCGTTCAACCACCATTTGTGTCGCGATACCGGCATGGTCAGTCCCGGCCTGCCACAGGGTGTTGTCCCCGCGCATGCGGTGGTAACGGATCAGGGCATCCATCAAGGTATCCTGGAAGGCATGGCCCATGTGCAGGCTGCCGGTGACATTCGGCGGCGGGATCATGATGCAATATGGCTTTCCGGTGCCGGACGGTGCGAAGTGGCCGTCCCGTTCCCAGCTTTCATACCAGTGCTGTTCGATGGCGTGCGGGTTGTAGATCTTGTCCATGTGTACTCAGGCCAGGTTTGTCCGGCCAGATTGGCCAAAGCCGGCGATTATACCTGAAGGGGCGTGATTTTCCCGGGGTGGTGTCAGGGCGAAAGGCCTTCGTCCTGTATTGCCTTGGCGAGCATTTCGGGCAGGGCCTGTTCCAGTTGCTGACGAATTAATTCGAGGGAATGGGCACTGTTATTCTCCAGCGCCTGGCTGATGGCATTCTCCATGGCGACTCCCAGCACCTGCTCCACCTGCAGGCGGAGGCTTTGGGTCAGTTCCGTTGCGACGGTATCCAGCTGCTGCTGGAAGATTTCACTGGCCAGCAGTTCATCTGCGATCTCAGCCGTGGTCAGGCCCGGGAGTTGCGGGTCGGTTGCCAGCTCATCTTCCCACACCCGGTCTGTCAGGATCGGCAGGCCATCGGCATCCAGCGCCAGTTCAGTGGGTCGGTTTATCATAGCTTGTGCGTGTTCAGGGTGTAGCCCCGGTCCTGGTAATAGCGGTAGCGTTCCCGCGCAGCGGCACGGGCATTGTCATCGGCAGCCACTGGCTCAACCACCCGGCTGAAGCGGCTGAAGAACGATGGCACCTCGCCGGACAGGTTGACCAGCACATCGTTGTTGCCTTCCGGTTCAGTGTTTTGCCCGAGCAGGATGGGTTGCCCTGTGGCCTTGCCTTCCGCATGGATAGCATGCGGCAGGAAGCTGCCGGCACGGAAGGTCCATAGCAGGTCATCAATCTGTTTCAGCTGGGCAGGGGATTCGGTATGGATATAGACCTGGTGCCCCTGTTTGTAGGCCTTTTCCGTCAGGCGGCAGGTGAACATTGGCCGTGCCTGCGGCTGGCTGTCCTTCAGGATGTAGAAGTCGACCTGGGTCATCTGTCACTGCAGCGATTGATCAGAAACTGGGTCAGCAGGGACACTGGCCGACCGGTGGCACCTTTCTCCTTGCCGCCTTTCCAGGCCACACCGGCGATATCGAGGTGTGCCCACCGGTATTTTTTGGTGAAGCGTGACAGGAAGCAGGCAGCGGTAATGGTGCCGGCCTCGCGACCACCGATGTTGGCCATGTCGGCAAAATTGCTGTCCAGTTGTGGCTGGTAGTTATCCCATAATGGCAGGTGCCAGGCACGGTCACCGGCAGTTTTACCTGCAGCCAGCAGGTCTTCAGCCAGTGCATCGTTGTTACTTAACAGCCCCGCGGCATGGCTGCCCAGTGCGATAACACAGGCGCCGGTGAGGGTGGCAATGTCGACCACCACGCCGGGGTTGAAGCGGTCGCTGTAGGTGAGGGCGTCACACAGGATCAGGCGCCCCTCGGCATCGGTATTGAGTACCTCGATGCTCTGTCCCGACATGCTGGTAACAATGTCACCCGGCTTGCTGGCGCGCCCGCCTGGCAGGTTCTCCGTGGCAGGAATGACACCAACCACGTTGATCGGCAGCCCCATGGCGACGCAGGCCTTGATGGTGCCCAGTACGCTGGCGGCGCCGCACATATCGTATTTCATTTCATCCATCGCCGCAGACGGCTTGATGGAGATGCCGCCGGAGTCAAAGGTAACGCCCTTGCCGACCAGCACCACCGGTTTGTCACCGGTCTGTCCGCCACTGTATTCAAGCGTGATCAGTTTGGCCGGTTCATCACTGCCGATGGCGACCGAGAGCAGGGCGCCCATGCCGAGCTTCTTCATGCCTGCAGTGTCCATGACGCTGACTTTCAGTTGCTTGCTCGACTTGCCGAGCTCCCTGGCCTGTGTAGCCAGGTAGGTTGGCGTGCAGATATTGCCGGGCAGGTTACCCAGCGTGCGTGCCATTTCCACGCCGTCGGCGATGGCCTCGCCGTCGGCCAGTGCCTGCTGTGCGGTTTGCTGGTCATCTGCCGCAACGTTGATAGCAAGCCGACGCAGCTGGCGGGCGGGCCTGCTCTTTTTGCTTTTCAGTTCATCGGGGGTGTAGAGCGCACCCTGGCTGGCCTCGGCCTGTGCGCGTACCTTGTGGTAGCTGTCGCAGTCGCTGACATCGAGTTCGGCCAGGAAGCTGATTGCCTCACTGGCGCCGCAACTGTTGGCTACCTGCGCGGCGCTGGCCACGGCCTTGCGGTAGGCGCTGGCATTGAAATCCTTTGTCTTGCCGCAACCGACCAGCAGTGCGCGCTCGCATTTGGCGCCGCGTGGATAATGCACCAGCAGTGTCTGGCCGGCCTTGCCGTCCATTTCACCATCCTTCAGCAATTTTGAAAGCAGTCCCCTTGTGGTCCTGTCAAAGCGACTGGCGGCATCCGAGAGCTTGCGACGTTCAAATACACCGAGAATGACGCAGCCGGATTTCACAGTCCCCGGATTTTCATGCTTGATGGTGAATTTCATGCAACATTCCTCGTCAGGTCGTTGTTGTGATTGCGGTTTGCAGGCCTTGTGTTATACGGTAGCCCCAGTCTGAAAGGGCGCTTCCGGAACCATCACAATATCGGTGGAGTGTACTGGAAGCGGCTGTGTTTTTCATATAGCTGTCGGGTACGGGTGCATGTTGCGAATTTTCGATCGTTACCTGCTCAAAGAGGTGATTAATGGCTGGCTGGCGGTCACCGTCGTGCTGTGGCTGGTGCTGGTCAGTAACCGGCTGGTTCGGTATCTCGCGGATGCCGCGGAAGGTGACATCCCGGCTGACGTGATCTTCAGTTTGCTGGCGCTCAAGATGGTCTGGTACCTGGTGCTGGTGATGCCATTTGCCCTGGCGCTTGGCGTGGTGCTCGGGCTGGGGCGTCTGTACCGCGATAACGAGATGGTGGTGATGTCCGCCTGCGGGGTAGGTCCCGGGCGCATCTACAAGCCGCTGCTCGGTTTTGGCCTGCTGGTAGCCCTGGTGCTGGCCTGGCTGGCCCTGTATGTCAGCCCCGGGGTGCAGGGCATGAGCCAGCGCCTCAAGGACAGTGCGGAACAGCAGGCCGACCTGAAAGTGCTGGGCGCCGGACGCTTCAATGACCTGCAGGGTGGCAAGGTGACCTTCTATGCCGAGCGGTTATCCGATGACCGCAGACGCATGGAGAACCTCTTCATTACCATACGGCACGAGGACCAGCCGCAACGCCTGCCCCAGTTGCTGACTGCAAAATCGGCCCATCGGATGCTGGATGAACAGACCGGTGAGGATTTCCTGGTGTTGCTGGACGGGTACCGTTACGAGGGCAGGCCGGGGGAGGCCGACTATCGCATCATGCAGTTCAGCAAGTACGGCGTGCGCGTGGACCTGCCCGATATTGCCGAGCACGATGATATCCGCGAGGCAACCCCGTCCCTGTACTTGCTGAACTCCAGTGACCCCTGGGACATCGCCGAGCTGCAGTGGCGTCTGTCGATGCCGGTGTCAGTGATCGCCCTGTTACTGCTGGCCGTGCCGCTGTGTCGTACCGGGCCGCGCCAGGGACGCTATGGCCGGCTGGTGCTGTCCATCCTGCTGTTCGTGATCTATTACAACCTGCTCGGCATTGCCAAGGTGTGGGTGGGCAAGGGTGTGGTGCCGCCGCAGATTGGCCTGTGGTGGGTGCCGGTGTTGCCGGTGCTGCTTGCCGTGCTGCTCTACAAGGGTGGGCGGGTAGCCTGCCGGCTGGGGCTGACCCGATGAAGTTGATCGATCGTTACATTGCCAACACTGTGGTCAGCGGCACCCTGATTGCCTTGCTGGTTGTGGTGGGGCTGGATGTCTTTTTCAACGTCATCGACCAGATCGAGAGCCTGGGCAAGGGTGGCTACACCATGACGACCATGCTGCAATATGTCGCCCTGACAACGCCACAGAGTCTGTACGAACTGTTTCCAATGGCGGCATTGCTTGGTTGCCTGATGGGGATGGGGGCGCTTGCTGCCAACAGCGAGTTGACTGCGATGCGTGCCAGTGGCGTGTCGATCTGGCGTATCGTGCGCTCGGTGATGCAGGTCGGGGTGTTGATGCTGGTGGTTGCTGTGTTTGTTGGCGAGGTGATTGCACCGGTTGCCGAGCAATACGGACAGCATCTGCGTGTTGCTGCAACCGACCGGGGCGTGAGCTTTCTGGGCAGTCGCGGCCTGTGGGTGCGCGATGACACGCGTTTTATCAATGCCCGCCGTGTACTTGATCAGTCCAGTCTTGCGGACCTGACAGTGTACGAGTTCGATGATGCATCCCGCCTCAAGGAGGCGACGCACGCCACGCATGCCCTGTTCAGGGAGGGCCGCTGGACCCTGCACGGCGTGCGCCAGTCGGCCTTTTCAGATGTGGGCGTTACGGTAAGTCATGCCGAGACCCTGGCCTGGCCATCATTGCTGACACCCGACCTGCTTGGCATTGTGATGCTGAAACCGAAGAACATGTCCGCCACCGATATTGACCAACTGGTCGATTACCTGGATGAGAATGGCCTGGATACCCGGCAGTATCGGTTTGCCTTCTGGGGTCGCTTTATGACGCCGATCTCCTCGCTGGTGATGTTGTTCATCTCGGTGCCATTCGTGTTCAGCAGCCTGCGTTCAGTCAGTGCCGGTCAGCGCATTTTTATCGGTGTCATGGTGGGGTTCGGTTTTTACATTCTCAGCCAGGTCGCCAGTCAGATGGGACAGGTATACGGGCTGCCGCCGCTGGCGGCCATGTTGGTGCCGAACACGATATTCGTGTTGCTGGGCATTCACGCGATCCGGCGGTTATAAAAAATCTCGCGCTTGAGAAGCGCTCCTGCAACAATAAGACAGGCCTGCAGGAACGGATCTCATCCGCGATTCTTTTCCTGTTTCGGCAACACCACTATCACCGATTCTGAATAGCGGTCATACAGCGTCATGCGCTCGCGATCGACCAGCATCCAGAAAAATCCCAGGCCACCCAGTGCCAGTGACGGGATCGCCAGCATGAAACGCAGCAGGGCCTGCCAGATCGTGACAGGCCTTCCATTCCGGCCCTGCACGCGCAGCCGCCAGGCGCGCATGCCCAGCGTCTGTCCACCGTGCAGCCAGAACCAGGTATAGAAGGAAAAACAGATCAGGAACAGAAAGGTCTTGAAGAACGGGTTGTGGTAGGACAGCGTGCCACGAGTGAACATCATCACCACTGCCGTGGCCACCAGCAGGGCGGATATCAGCAGCAGGCTGTCGTAGAACATGGCCATCAGGCGGCGAAACAGTCCGGCAGGCGGGTAAGCTGTGCCCATGTCAGCCTGGTCCATTATGGTGATTCCTGTAGTAGCGCGACTCGAAGAGTAGATAAATGGCGCTCCCTAGGGGATTCGAACCCCTGTTACCGGCGTGAGAGGCCAGTGTCCTAACCACTAGACGAAGGGAGCATTTAGCCCACAGGCTGGGAAGCGGTGGTATTATACGCCCACACTTTTCATCTACAAGCAACAAACGTGAGCGAAGCAGGACCTATCCCTACCGACAGCGCACCCAACATTATCCCCCGTTCGGCTCATCCCGTGTCCCGGGCCAATATCAGCCCGAACGCACTGAAGGTGTTGTACCGCTTGAAGGATTCCGGCTACCAGGCGCACCTGGTGGGTGGTGGTGTGCGCGACCTGTTACTGGGTCGGGAACCCAAGGATTTCGATATAGCCACCGATGCCCACCCGGAGGACGTGCGACGCCTGTTCCGCAACTGTCGCCTGATCGGGCGGCGTTTCCGGCTCGCACATGTCATTTTCGGGCGCGAAATCATCGAGGTTGCCACCTTCCGTGCCATGCAGGATGCGGACAGCGGCGATGATGGTCACCACGTGGACGGGGAAGGGCGCATTGTTCGCGACAACGTCTACGGCACCATCGAGGACGATGCCCTGCGCCGTGATTTCACTGTCAACGCACTGTATTACAGCATCGCGGATTTCTCGATTATCGATTACACCGGCGGAATGCAGGATATCGAAAGCGGGGTGCTGCGCCTGCTCGGTGATCCGGAGACCCGCTACCGGGAAGACCCGGTACGCATGCTGCGTGCGGTGCGCTTTGCCACCAAGCTCGGTTTTCGTATCGAGGCAGACACGGAACGGCTGATACAGCCACTGGGGCCACTGCTCGGTGATATCCCGCCGGCGCGCCTGTTCGACGAAATGCTCAAGCTGTTCATGGGCGGCAGTGCGCTGGCGAATTTCGAGATGCTGCGTCATTACGACCTGTTCCGGCAGCTTTTCCCGCTGACCGAGCAGTCGCTCACGCACGAAGAGAACCACTTTCCGCTGACCCTGATCAGCCATGGCATGGCCAATACCGATGCACGCATTGAGGCAGGCAAGCCGGTCACGCCGGCCTTCCTGTTTGCCGTGTTCCTGTGGCAGCCGGTGCGTGAGCGCGCCGCGCAACTGGAAGCCGAGGGCCAGCACCCGGCACAGGCCCTGCAGCATGCCGGCTCACAGATTATTGCCGAGCAGGCGCAGGTGATGGCAACGCCGCGGCGATTTTCGCTGCCCATGCGCGAGATCTGGATGTTACAGTTGCGGCTGGAACAGAAGGGTGGTCGCCGCCGCGCGCGCGTGCTGGAGCACCCGCGTTTTCGTGCCGCCTATGACTTTCTGCTGCTGCGCGGTGAGGCCGGCGAGGTGTCAAAAGACATCTGTGACTGGTGGACAGAGTTCCAGGAAACGCAGCCCTCGCAGGGCGAGCAGCAGCAACCACGAACCCGGCCGCGCAGGAAGCGTCGTAACCGCTCCCGGCGCAAACCGGAAGGAAAGGTCACATGACAATAAGAGTCTATGTTGGTATCGGTAGTAACCTGAACGACCCGGTTGCGCAGGTAAAGGAGGCGATCGAGGAGCTGGAGGTCTTGCCGGACACTATCATGGAGGCCTGTTCCAGCCTGTACAGCTGCAAGCCCATGGGGCCGCAGGACCAGCCCGATTTTGTCAATGCCGTGGTGGCGCTCGATACCCTGTTGTCACCCGCGGATCTGTTGCAGCGCTTGCAGCGTATCGAGGAGTTGCAGGGCAGGGAACGCGATGGTGAAAAGTGGGGGCCACGCATCCTCGACCTGGACCTGCTGATGTATGGCAAGAAGGTGATCGATACCGATGAACTGAAGGTGCCGCATCCTGGTATGCATGAGCGTGATTTTGTCATCATCCCGCTTGCCGAAATCGCCGGTAACATCAGCATACCCGGGCATGGACTGCTGACGACCCTGATCAACAAGGTCGAGAACCACTCACTCAAGAAACTGATTACCGGTTAATGAGCAAGGACCGTCCTGGTTATATCGTCGTCGAGGGGCCGATCGGGGTTGGCAAGACCAGCCTGGCACAACGCCTGGCGCAGAGCTTCGAGACTGACCTGGTGCTGGAAGGCGCTGACGAAAACCCGTTCCTGGAACGTTTCTACGAGGACCCGCGCAAGGGTGCCTTGCCGGCGCAGTTATTCTTCCTGTTTCAGCGCGTGCGCCAGATGGAGAACATGCGCCAGGCGGATATGTTCCAGCCGGTGCGAGTGTCCGATTTCCTGATCGAGAAAGACCGTCTGTTTGCCGAGCTCACCCTGGATAGCGAGGAGTTGAAGCTCTACGAGCAGGTCTATGACCACGTCACCGTCGATGCGCCGGAGCCGGACCTGGTGATCTACCTGCAGGCCCCGGTCGATGTGTTGCTCAAGCGCATCGCGCGGCGTGGTATCAAGTATGAACGCAATATCGATGCCGGTTATCTGAACAGGCTGTCCGAGGCCTACGCCCGCATGTTTCTTCATTACGATGCAGCGCCGTTGCTGATCGTCAATGCCGCGCATATCAACCTGGTCGACAGTGACGCCGACTACGAGGCCCTGCTGGAACAGATCCATTCCACCCGCAAGGGCATGCAGTACTTCAACCCCATGTCGGCGGCCATCTGAACGCCCTGTTGGCATTTCCGCCCACTTGCAATGACTAGCGATACCCCGATAACCCTCGCCACGCTGCAGGGCATGAAGGCGCAGGGTGAAAACATCGCCAGCCTGACCACCTATGATGCCGGGTTTACCCAGGTGCTGGAAGCTGCCGGCGTGGAGCTGTTCATTATCGGCGATTCGCTTGGCATGGTGCTGATGGGCTACGACTCGACCGTGCCGGTGAGCATGGACGACATGGTGTATCACGCGGCCAACGTGGCACGGGTGGGACGCAGTGCATATCGCGTGGTGGATCTCCCGTATCACAGTTATTCCGATGCCGGGCAGGCGCTGGCCAATGCACAACGCCTGGTCGAGGCGGGCGGGGCGCACATGGTCAAGCTGGAAGGCGGCACCGCCATGGCGGGTATCGTCGAGACGCTGACCGGGCATGGTATCCCGGTGTGCGGCCACGTGGGCCTGCTGCCACAATCGGTCGAAGAGTATGGCGGCTACAAGGTGCAGGGCAGGGATGCGGTGGCTGCCGCTGCCATCCTTGCCGATGCGCAGGCACTGGAGGCCGCCGGTGCCGGCCTGCTGGTGATGGAATGCATTCCCGCGACGCTGGCCGCTGAAATCACGCAGGCGGTGGGTATCCCCACTATCGGTATCGGTGCCGGCCCCGACTGTGACGGGCAGGTGCTGGTGCTGTACGACATGCTCGGCATCACGCAGGGCAGGCTGCCGCGGTTTGTGAAGGACTTTGTCGCCGAGACCGGCAGCATCCCGGCCGCGATCCGTGCCTATGTCGACGCCGTTAAGACGGGCCGCTACCCGGCGCCGGAACACGGTTACTGAGTCTGCCATGCACGTTGCCCGCACCGGTGCTCAATTGCGTGAACAGATGCAGCACTGGCGCGAGCCGGACAGCCGCATTGCCTTTGTGCCGACCATGGGCAACCTGCATGCGGGACACCTGCAACTGGTGCGCCATGCCAAGGCGGTAGCCGGGCGTGTCGTGGTGAGCATTTTCGTCAACCCGATGCAGTTTGGTCCGCAGGAGGACTTCGCGCGTTATCCGAAGACCCTGGAGGCTGACCAGGCAGCACTGATGGATGTCGATGCCGACCTGCTGTTCTTGCCTGACGTGGCAGAGCTCTACCCGGACGGTGTCGGGCAGACCACTGTTGTCGAGGTGCCGGGACTGAACGCCATCCTGGAGGGGGAGCACCGTCCGACCCATTTCAACGGGGTCACCACGGTGGTCGCGAAACTGTTCAACCAGGTGCAACCGGATATCGCCGTGTTTGGCGAAAAGGACTACCAGCAGCTGCTGCTGATCCGGCGCATGGTGGCCGACCTGTGCATGCCGATCCGCATCGACAGCGTGGCCACGGTGCGCGAGCCGGATGGCCTGGCGATGAGTTCGCGCAACAGTTACCTCGCGGGCGCAGACCGCATGATTGCAGCACAGCTTTACCAGACCCTGCTGGACGTGCAGGGCATACTGCTGTCAGGTGAGCGCGACTTTGCCGGTATCGAGCAGGCGGCTTTGCTGCAACTCGCCGAGGCCGGTTTTACCGCGGACTATGTGAGTATTCGTCGCGCCTCGGACCTGGCGCGGCCCGGGCCGGGTGACAGTGAACTTGTTGCGCTGGCCGCGGCCGTGGCGGGTCGTACACGGCTTATTGACAATATCAGGATATCAACGGTTTAGAGGGTCTATCTCAGGCCGAAACTATCCATAATTGTTGCAGTCTGAAGCATGAGGCAGCATAATCACGCCTCGTTCGAGGACGACAAACGGATCCTTTCAGGCTTATGCAGATCACCTTGTTAAAATCCAAGCTCCACCACGCCAATGTCACGCACTCGGAACTCGACTACGAGGGTTCCTGCGCGATTGACAGTGCGTTACTCAGCGCGGCGAACATCCAGGAATACGAGCAGATCCAGATCTACAATCTGAACAACGGTGAGCGTTTCACCACCTACGCCATTCGTGCCGAGGACAACTCCGGCATCATCTCTGTCAATGGCGCGGCTGCGCACAAGGCCAGCCCCGGTGACCGCCTGATCATTTGCAGCTATGCCCAGTTGTCGCAGCAGGAGGCCGCGGTGTTCAAGCCGACGCTGGTCTATCTCGACGCGAATAACAGGATCAAGGACAAGCGCAACGCCATTCCTGTCCAGGTCGCCTGACCCGGATCTCTTTCATTCCAGTAACTTGGCGCCTGTTCTTCAACAGGTTTGCC
>JAOUBY010000005.1 GCA_029860045.1 Gammaproteobacteria bacterium
GGCAGTCCTCGCAGGCACCGGTGGTCTGGATATGACTGGTCGACTTGCCGGTCGCAATGGTGCCGTTGTGACAGGATGAACAGTTGCCGGTCACCGTAGCGTGGTCAAACAGGGCCGGGGTCCAGGCGTTGCTCGTGTGGCAATCGTCACAGGTATTGCTACTGGTGATGTGGGTTGCTGTCTTGCCAACCGCCGTGGTGCCGTTGTGGCAGCTGAAGCAGGTACCCAGCACAGCGGCGTGGTTGACCTGCAGCACCGGGCTCCAGCTGGTCGTACCGTGGCAATCCTCGCAGGCACCGGTGGTCTGGATATGGCTGGTCGACTTGCCAGTCGCTGTGGTGCCGTTGTGACAGGAAGAGCAGCTACCGGTCACCGTAGCGTGATCGAACAAAGCCGGCGTCCAGGCATTGGTCGCATGACAATCATCACAGGTGTCATCACTGGGAATGTGATTGATCGTTTTACCCGTTGCAACCGTGCCATTGTGACAGGAGAAACAACTGCCGGTGACCGTATTGTGGTCGAACAGGGCCGGCGTCCAGGCATTGCTTGTATGGCAATCGTCACAGCTGTTGCCACTGACAATGTGATTGATCGTTTTACCCGTTGCAACCGTACCATCATGGCAACTGAAACAGCTGCCGGGTGACACGCTGTCATGCACAAACAGCGCGCCGGACCAGCTCGTTGTGTTATGGCAGTCCTCGCACAGAGTGCCGGCTTCTACATGACTGGTCGACTTGCCAGTGGCCTGGCCGCCATCGTGACAGCTGACACAACTTCCGGTAACGACATCGTGATTCATACGCACCAGCGGCATCCACTGTGCACTGGAATGACATTCCCCGCACAGGGGCATGGTCTTGATGTGGTCGGCCGGCAGTGTTTGCCCGGTCATCCGGCTGCTGTCGGCATGACAGACATTACACTCTGCCGGCGTTCCCTCGAACACGCCACGCAAATGACAACTGGAACAGTCGGCAGCCTCGTGTGCACCTTCAAGCGCAAACCCGGTCGACAGGTGCTCAAAGCTGACAGGATTGCGTTCCGCAGCGGCCTGCGGACTGGTAAACATGGCGACGATAGCTACCAGCATCAGGGCCACACCTGCCCGCAACATAATAGCCGTCATATTTGCGGACATGCTTCGTTCCCGTGTCTTGCTGTTCATGGCTTCATACCCGTCATCACCCGCTTCAGCGCATCTCTGCCGATTCAAATGACTCTGCGTCATGGCAGCGCTCACAGTGACGACCGAACTGTCCATCGTGGATGTCATCCTGGCGGTGACATCCGTCGCAGCTTGTTGTCATGCTGATACGGCGTTTGGCCGGCTGCTTGTGACAGGCGTGGCAATCGATGCCCTGATGCCCTCCATCCAGACGGAAATCGGTACCTGCATCATGATCGAACTCCCACAATGACCAGGCGTTCGGGTTGTGGCAGGTCTCACAGTTCGGACCGAGCCGTTGCCGGTGCACATCGCCGTCCTGGTGACAGGTGTTGCAGTCGCCCGGCGCATCGGTAAACAACGCGGACAAATGACACTCCTCACAGGGAGTAACTGCGTGCAGTCCGATCAGCGGAAAGTTCGTCAGGTCATGATCGAATCGCAGCTGTCCCGCCCAGCCACTCTCGTTATGGCAACTACCGCACTGCTCGCCCAACTTGCCCGCATGCACGTCATCCGGCTTGTGGCAGTCCTGACACTGCGTACCCAGTTTCTCCTCTTCCAGCTCACCGCGGTGGCATGCACTGCAGAGCAACTCATCGTGCCGCCCGCGCAGCAGAAAATCCGTCTTGGCATCATGATCAAAAACCATTTTTTCCCATCCGCTGGTTCGGTGACAGGAATCACAACGCTCACCATATCGCTCCCTGTGCACGTCATCATCGCGGTGACAGGAAACACAATCGGTTCCCAGTTCACGATCAAATGAACCATCACTGTGGCAGGTGTCGCAGGCAACCTTCCGGTGTTTTCCGGTTAACGGATAATCAGTATTCCTGTCATGATTGAAGCTGATACGTTTCCAGCCCTTTTCTTGATGACAGTCAGCACACTCCGCACCATAACGGCCTGCATGCACATCATTGAAACGGTGACAGGCATGGCACTCCGTAGCCGTATCTTCATACTGTTGGTCAACATGGCAGCTATTGCAGGCCACCTCGGCGTGCTCACCATGCAAGGCGAAATCTGTCTCGTTATGGTCGAAGTCCTGTCTGCGCCAACCCTGTGCGGTATGGCAGTCATCGCATTGCTCGCCAAGGTTTTCCCGGTGAATATCATCTTTGCTGTGACATGAAATACAGCGGTGTTCTGCACTGCGATACTTTTTTCCGATTGCATGGCATGCCACGCAATCTGTTCCGGCATGCGCTCCTTTCAGCGCATAATCCGTCTGTTCGTGATCAAACGTTTCCCTGCTGAACTGCACGACAATTGCATCGCGACCCTCGTGATCATCGTGGCAGCTACTGCAGCTTTCCTTGCCTGCCCGGGTGCGACCGTGAAACCCCTTGTTTTCCTTCACATCGTCAGCCACATCCTCGTGACAATCCAGGCACAGCACATTCTGGCTTCCCTTGCTGAATGGACGATGGCAGCGACTGCATTCACTCTCGTACTTCGCATGCCCCTGAATGAGCTTCCCGGGCATCACCAGCGATTCAATGCCGGCGGCATATGCCTTGTCACTGTTAGCAAACATCATTACAGGCATGGACATCACCAGAATCAGGACCAGTCTCTTCACAACTACCGTCGTCACACGTGTCAATACATATGAACTGCATAGACATGAATGACACCCGACAGCAACAACATCACGAATAATGGCAGGTGCAGCACATGCCAGAGTGCAAACAGGCGTTCATAAAATGTGAAGCCGGCAACCCGCCGGATGGTTTCCAGGTAACTTCGCAGATAAAAGCGGCTGCTCTGGCGCAGAGAGTGGAGCTGCCTGTTATCAATCCCGCCCTGCCGCTTGAGAATTCCGAGTGCACGACGCAGGCGGATACCGGCAACAAGACCGCACCAGCGGGACTTGACCCAGGTTGCAAGCACATGGACAAGACTGCCAATCAGCCCGTGCGGAAGCTGCAGTGTCTGACGTTCGAGCCGAACCAGGTTTTCACTCAGGGCTGGCATGACATCAAACACAACTTGCATGGATTTCCTCAGTGCTACGGCGTCGCTGCCCAGGTGCGCAAGATCGGCCTTCCTGCCATACAGACCGTAGTGCACCCGTGTATAAAAATACCTTCCCACCAACCCGCTGGAAGCCACCAGCAGCATGCTGAACAGCGCCACATTCCCGTTCATGGAACCCAGCTGGAAGTTACAATGATAAAGAATACAAACCGGTCCAATAATTCCCATCAGCATGTGCATGCGAAACCAGTGCCGTACACGACCCAGGCGCCGCATCCAGCCGGCATGCTTTCGCAACGGATACAGAAGCAGTAGCAGCATCATGATCGCCCCGGCTATTCCCAGTGCATATCCCGCGCCCTGCTCCGGTGACAGATAGACATCACCCCGCCGCTGCCAGCCGGCTGCCAATACCGCTGCTACCGCGGCATAGAACAACAGGGTTCGCCAACCCCGGACCGCCATCGAGCGCAAGCGCTCGTTACGACCCGGATCTGCCTCGTTTGCGGCGGCCCGCGGCAGCTCAACGAGCTGTTCCGCAACCAGGCTTCCGGTGCCCGATGATACGTTTTCCGGCTTCATGTCAGTTTCACCCAGGGTCCACAGCAAACCGGTTTACGCACTGAATTCCGTGAACCCCATCACGGATACAGCCCTGTACCACCTCATTAATCGCTGCATATTGACCGTCACTCTGTGTCATTACATGTCCCTGCCAGGCATACGGATCAGACCGTCGCATCAGTATCCGTGTGCTGCCGACCGGTTTCTGAGAAACGAGTCAAAAATACGTCGCCCGTAACTGTGACCGCCATCACATTTTGGGAATATATTCCCATTTATTGTAGAATGCAATCCATCGTTACATGCCGGTAATCCACTGCCGGCACATTGAGCCCCGGAGCAGAAATCCGGGAGAAAACCGGATCGCTTCCCTGCCATGACCGAACACCTGATCATTGTTTATGGCCTTCCGATGCTGTTGATATGGGCCGGCTACCTGACATTGCGCAACCTGAAACAGTCCAGGGCGCATTCACAGATGCTGG
Source organism: Gammaproteobacteria bacterium (assembly GCA_029860045.1). GTDB lineage: Bacteria > Pseudomonadota > Gammaproteobacteria > UBA9214 > UBA9214 > UBA9214. The sequence goes on from JAOUBY010000005.1 coordinate 4,207, forward strand.
CCGCGCAGGCAGCCGGACTCACCCAACCGGCATCACTGCATCCCGTGATCAATAGCACTGTGTGTATCGGCTGCAGCTCCTGCATCAGTGCATGCCCGGAACAGAACGTGCTGGGCCTGATCCGCGACAAGGCCGAACTGATCAACCCCACGCACTGTATCGGACACGGCGCCTGCAATACTGCCTGCCCGATGAATGCCATCAGCCTGGTATTCGGTACCGCAGAACGCGGCGTGGACATTCCACTAGTGTCTCCGGATTTCGAAACCAACGTACCGGGCATCTATATCGCCGGTGAACTCGGTGGCATGGGGCTGATACGCAACGCGGTGGAACAGGGGCGCCAGGCAATGGCATCTATTATCCGTTCACGCCGGCAGCAAACCGGGCAGCAGCTCGATGTGCTGATTGTCGGTGCCGGACCGGCCGGACTGTCGGCCAGCCTGGCCGCACACGAGCAGGGCCTGCGCTACATCACCGTTGAACAGGACTCGCTGGGCGGCACGGTTGCGCACTTCCCGCGCGGCAAGGTAGTCATGACTGCACCGGTCAAGCTGCCAATCGTCGGGAAAATGAATTTCAGGGAGGTATCCAAGGAAGCCTTGCTGGAATTCTGGGAGAAAGTCATAGCTGACACTGGCGTTGACATCAATTTCAGCGAACGCGTCGAAACGATCAGTCCGGAAGGTAAAGGATTTGCGGTAAAGACGGCATGCAATAGTTACCAGGCCGCGTCCGTGCTGATTGCCATTGGCCGGCGCGGCACACCACGCAGGCTTGGCGTGCCTGGTGAAGATTCTGCCAAGGTCGTGTACCGGCTGGTTGACCCGGAACAGTATCGCGGGCAAAGCGTGCTGGTCGTTGGCGGGGGCGACAGTGCACTGGAAGCCGCGGCAAGTATTGCCGAACAACCCGGAACCTGTGTCAGCCTGTCCTACCGCAGCGCATCATTCTCTCGGGCCAAGGAGAAAAACCGTATCCGCGTGGCTGAACTCAGCGACAGTGGCAGACTGAAAGTGCTGATGTCCTCCAATGTCATGTCCATTAACGATGCTGATGTTGTCATCGAGCAACAGGGCACACAGATACAACTGGGAAACGACGCGGTTATTGTCTGCGCAGGCGGCATACTGCCCACCGCATTTCTTCAAAAGACCGGCATCGAGGTAGAAACAAAATATGGCACCAGCTGACATGACCAGGAGCACCTGGCATACATTCCCCCTGGGCGTCATGGCGACGCTGGCGCGTGTCTGCCTGCTTTGCATGCTGTCAGCACTGTGCAACCCGTCAGTTACGCTTGCGGACACTACCAAACTGGATGAATACCATGCCGCGGTACGTGTGCGCGACATGGACAGGGCAGCGAAAATTCTCTTGCCGCTGGCCAGGGACGGCATGGCGGAGGCCCAGTACCAGCTGGCCGCGCTGTACCGCTCGGGCAATGGAGTAGAAAAGGACCACCGTATGGCATTCCAGTGGCTGCAGAAGGCAGCTGCACAGGACCATGCACAGGCACAGTACAACCTTGGTGTCATGTACGAACAGGGCTGGGGTACCGAAGCAGATTCGAAGAATGCCTTGCACTGGTACCGGCTTGCCGCCAGCCACGGACACAAAATGGCTGTCCGTAAACTGGAAGACACTCCTGCAGACAATGCAATTCAGAGTGATGTCAGCGCAGAAGAATTGTTACGCCGCGCGGTCATCAGGGACGACCTGTCATCCACCCGTTCCCTGCTTGTGGCCGGCGCGGATGTCGATAGTAGCGACGATTACCAGAGAACAATCCTGATGGATGCCGCAGAACTGGGTAACCCCGAGATCTTCGCACTGCTGGTTAGCCACAGCAGAAAACCGGACTTACAGGATGCCAGCGGCGAAACCGCTCTGCATATCGCAGTCAGTAACGACCGCCAGCCGATCGTAAAACTACTGCTTTCAGCGGGGGCCAGCGCCGGCATCGCGGATCAACGCGGTAACACGCCACTTATGATTGCCGCCGGCAGAAACCAGCTCACCATTTTCAGAGCACTGCTTGACAGTCACTCACGCCCCGAAGCCAGTAACAGCGCCGGACTGACGGCTGCTGATATTGCTGCGCGCAAGCAAAACGAAAAAATCCTGAAACTGTTGTCGGGGCATGGCATATACCCTGCCCGAAGCCATACAAAGTCACCCGCACATGCCTCGGAACTGCTCGCTCTGCAGGAAGAAACAGCGGCAGACAGACCTTCACCGCAGCATGCCATGTCTCCACTAAACGAGGCAGCATGGCGCGGACAGGAAAACATCGTGCGCGAACTCATCAGGCAAGACGCCAGCATCAACAGCCGTGATAGCGAAGGTCATACCGCATTGTCGCGCGCCGCATGGAAGGGACACAGTGCAATTGTCGAATTACTCCTGGACAGTGGAGCCCGCGCGGACATTGTACTCGATGGCGGCATAACGCCGCTGATGTACGGCACGCTCTCGGGTGATGATGCTACGGTTGTTGCATTACTGGATAGCGGCGTTGATACCAACGCCCGACAGCACGACGGACGCACCGCATTACACCTGGCTGTAGCCGGCGACTACACAGATATTGTCCGGCTACTGCTGTTACATCAGGCCGACATCGCGCTGGCCGATTCAGATGACAGAACCGTGCTGATGCTGGCAGCGCAGCTCGACAGTCCGCACATACTGGGAGACCTGCTGGACCGCAACCCCGCCATCAATGCCCGCGACCGCAATGCACATACGGCACTCTGGCACGCAACCCGCAATGGGCTGCCACGTAACACCGGTTTACTGCTGCAGCGGGGCGCCGATCCGGAGGTTAGTGACCGCAAGGGTCATACCGCGCTGACACTGGCTGCCTCACGGGCAGACAAGGTAATCGCCAAGCAGCTGGTCAGGCACAAGGCCGATATCAACGTCCGCACCCATGATGAAAACACGCCCCTGATGCTGGCCGCACAGGCGGGTGCTGACGGGCTTGCACAACACCTGATCGATTCCGGCGCCGAGGTGAATGCCAGGAACCGGCAGGGCGATACCGCGCTGATGCTGGCCGTCGCCCGTGGCGAGACGGTAACTGTCCGCACCCTGCTGGAAGGCGGCGCGGATCTGCGCATCCGTAACAACAGCCGCGCACGGGCACGCGATATTGCCACCGCCGGGGGTTACGACAATATATTAGATCTGCTGAATAAACATGAGTCCCGGTCCAGCTGGAAGGCCAAATGGTTCTGAATTGATCTATGTCAATGTCTCAGCAGCGCGCACCTGACAGTATGTACCCATGTTGTGACATTGAGCTTGCAACATCTCCCACACTTCGCGGGCCTTGTGCCCGCGTCTTTTTGCCTGTTGACCTGCTCTGGCACACAGGAATCCTTAAGAAAACCGGTTAGCGCGCACTGAGAACGTCGTGAAAGATCGATCGCAGATCGCTCTCCCAGCGCGCAAAGAAAACAGGATCAATCGCATCACCTGCAATCCGGGCATACACTCCCGGGTTAATCGTCACCAGCACTGTCTGTCCGCCCTCGGCAAAAATGGAGATTTTCGGGGGCATGTAGGGGATCAGCTGCGGCGCCTTCTCTGTCAACATGCGGATTTCATCGATCTTGCCGGCAAACACGATACGGTACTTGTCAGTCGGGTAACCCATGCCGGTCAGCCCGATATCAATACGCTGCACCCGTGATACCGTGTAGCCATGTCCGGTAATGGATTCCTGCAATGCCAGCATGGTCTCGGGAAACGGTAACACCGAACGTATCATGATCATGTCTTCAGCCGCTGCCGTCACCGTGACCTGTAGTAACAGCCACACCAGCAGCACTTGCAGAGTACTTTTTCTCACAGCGTCGCCTCCTCCATGATCTCCAGGTACACCGCGCGCATGCGCCTGCAATATTCATCCAGATCGGAATTGTTAAACAGGTGACTGAGGTACGGGGGGTTAAGGGTACTGATGGTCACCTTGCCGCCCTGCTCCGTTACCGTGACCCGGCAGGGCAGGAATATACCCACACGCGGGTCAACTGCCAGCGCCTCATACAGGAACCTGAAATTACAGAAATGCAGGATGACCTGCTGCTGGTTCTCCTGCGCTTTCTCTACCAGTCCGTGTTCCAGGGTATCGGACCGGATCAGGACGAAATTCTGGCTGATGATGGCCTGTTTGAGGTTTTCGACGGTTTCCTCAATCGAGTAAGGTGAGTCAACCGTTATTGTCGCCAGTTCACCGGTTTTATCTGCTGCCTTGACGGGGTCCTTGCTCTCGAAGGACCTCACGTAACTGACCAGGTCATCGATATCGCGCTCGGACAGGCCCTGCTCAAGGAAGGAACGCATTGGCGAGCCTTTACGCCCGAACTGCAAGGTGTGCTTTATCATGGCGTCTGTCGCGGCGCGCAGGAAGCCGCTGTTGTTGAGCGCCGGCGCAATAATTGGCTGGTCCCGATGACGTGAAAGGGTAATACCTGTCCCTCTCCCCCCCTCGCCACTGGCCCCGTGACAACCTGCACAACGGGTGGCAAACAGTGCCTTGCCATGCTGCGCATCGCCCGACACCGGTGTCGACGCGTAAACCGGAGCCGGTTGCTTCGACCAGCTACGTATGAAGGCCACAATCGCGTTGGTCTGCGCATCACTCAATGCACTGAAGGCAGGCATGACCCGGCCGGGGCGTCCGTAACGTATGCTGATAGCCAGAAACCGGTCATCGACGCTGTCGAGAAAGGACGGCAACGACAGCGGCACACCGACACCACCACCGCCCTTGTCGCCATGACAGGCCGCACAGTGGCTTGCATACAGGGCCGTGCCATCCGGCGCAGCAACGGCAACCAGGCTAACAGCAAGTAAAAAAAGTCCAATAATCAAACGCATAATCAGGATAATCTCCCGTGGGCGCACACCTTTAATAATAAGAAATCAACGTTATAATAATATTATCATATATATGTATGTTTTTTTGACGCAGGTCAATGCTCCTTGGATCCAATTCAGCAATCATAATGCTGTCTATAATTCTGTATGGACTCATTGTAAAGGAGGATTTACCGATGAAAAGCTTGAAAATGACAATTGCAATTGCCGCAATCGCCGGACTGGCCGCACTGCCGATGACATCTGCCCATGCATGGGGTGGTTGGGGTCCGTGGAGCGGTAATAATGGCTGGGGCAACGACGGTTGGGGCGACGGCAGTGGCGACTTCGACGGCGACTTCAACATGGGCTTCAGCGGCGGCGGCCGGGGTTCCGGCTACGGTCGCGGTTACGGTCGTGGTTATGGTCGAGGCTATGGTTATGACGGTTATGGGCCGGGTTACGGCTACGGCGGCTATCCGGGCTACGGCTACGGTGGTGGCTACCCGGGCTACGGCTACGGTGGTGGCTACCCGGGCTACGGCTATGCGCCGTACGGCGGTGTTCCCTATGGCGCACCAGCAGCTCCGGCCGCTCCGGCCGCTCCGGCCGCCAGCCAGTAAGCACGACCTGCCGTGTCATGCACAGGGATGTGCATGCGCTGGCAAGCCAGCTCTGCGTAAGGTATAAAACAGGTCTGTTTTACAGGCCTGTTTTATTTTTCACACCCCGACTCACTTACCGAGGTCGCAATGAAAATACACCGACTCGCTGTTTTTCTTCTTGCTGTATTCGCGGCAACACAAACTGCCACGGCAGCACCCTACCCGTCCGGCCACCAGGCCCCCTGGCAAGCCCCGGCGGCAGATAAAATTGATTCAACCCATCCCGGCGCCATTGTCAGGGCCGGCGTCACCAAGCTCACCAATTTCATCAAGAGTGGACGCGCACAGAATCGTGAGCAGGCACTGGCATTCATGGCCACGGAAATCGAGCCCTATTTTGACTTCGGCTACATGACGCGCTGGGCAGCAGGCCCCGCCTGGAGACGCATGTCTCCGCAGCAACGCGCGGGTATGGAGACCAAGCTGAAAACATCGTTCATGGACACACTGGCGCAAAAACTGGTGACCTACACCAACCAGTCGATCCGTTACTTCACGCCACGCGGCCAGGGTAGCAACGATGTCCGTGTCAGTGCCTGGATCATGCAGCCGAATGGCATCCCGACCAAGCTGGAATTCCGCTTTTACAGAAGCCAGGACGGATGGAAGATTTTTGACGTCAAGGCCGAGGGTAACAGCGCCGTGGTCTATTACCGCAAGCAGTTCCGCAACCTGATGCAGCCGGAGCGCCGCTCCCCTTACTACTAGTTTGCACTGAAAATGCCGCTCGCATGAGACATGCGGGCGGCGCCTGCCGTCCGGCAACCCCCTGATTCCCATCCACTCTTCTGAATTTCCTACCGGCACTTAATAGATGACGGACAGGTGCCGTTATATATCAGTGTTGTTTGCATAGTCAGTATTTGACAGGGTCCATGTCGACCCCTGCAGGCACACCTCATCATCAAGACACGCAGGCCCGCACAAGGCAACAGGCCTGCCAAAACAAGGTACCGACGATGACACCGTATACGAAAACACTGGTTGGCCATCTCACAAACGTCGAGACCGGGTCGCTTTCCGCGCGCCTGGTCGAGGACAACGAGGGCAGACTGCCACGCATTTCGGCCGATGGAGATGACGATATGAGGGCCCAGCCCGGCTCCTACGTCGCCATCATCCAGGGCGACATCCGGATACTGGCCGTCATCACCTCGATCTGTGAAATGCCGGACCCGAACGGCTCGGGTAGCTGCAGGAGCATTCAGCTCATCCCGCTGGGCGAAATTGTACGCAGCGGCACCTTTCAGAACGGTATCAAGAGCTACCCGGTCACCGGCGCCGAAGTACACACCGTCGACAAGGAAGATGTTGAATCGATCTTCATCAAGTTTCGCTCACAGGGTTACGCAGTTGGCAATGCCACCGCTGATGAAAGCATTGATGTCTGCCTCGACCCGGCCGCACTGTTTGGCCGTCACTTTGCGATCCTGGGCCAGTCAGGTGCAGGTAAATCCTGGACTGTAGCCAACCTGTTGCAACGCGCCGTCAAGACCATGCCCAATGCGCACATCGTCCTGCTCGACCTGCATGGCGAATACAGCTGGCTGAATAATGAGGGCAAACGGCAGTATGCATTTACTCAGGATACCGCCCGCTATATCGATGCACGCGACCTGGAAATTCCCTACTGGCTGATGACCTTCTCCGAGCTGGTCGACCTGCTGATCGATCGCGCCGATGCGTCAGCCTCATCACAGATTTCTTTTCTGCGCGACAGCGTGCATGAGCTGCGCAACAAGGCGAACAAGGACCTCGGCATCGGCGATTTATCAATCGACGCGCCGGTCTTCTTCGACCTGCAGGAGTTGTATAAACACTTCGAGGCCGCCAACAAGATGACCTCGAACTTCGGCAAGGACAAGGGTCCGCTGGCCGGCCTGTTTGACCAGTTCCTCATGCGCCTGCAGAGCCGCATGAACGATGTGCGTTATGACTTCCTGCTCAATCCGAAGCATCGCACCTCGTCTGATACGCTGCCCGGCCTGTTGCGGGACTTTGTCGGCCTGGGTGAGCCACGCGCACAGATCACCATTATCGACATGAGTTCGGTGCCGTTTGATGTGCGCCCTGTAGTAACTGCGCAGGTCGGACGTGTTGCGTTCGAATTCAACTACTGGAACCCGATGTTCAAGGAATTCCCGCTGTTGCTGGTCTGCGAAGAGGCACATGCCTACATTCCGCGCGATGGCAACTCGCAGTTCGAGGGTACCCGACAGTCCATGCAACGTATCGCCAAGGAGGGACGCAAGTACGGTGTAGGCCTTGCCGTGGTGACACAGCGTCCGCATGACCTGTCCGAAACGGTACTGGCCCAGTGCAATACCTTCGTTTGCCTGCGCCTGACCAACCCGGACGACCAGGATTACGTGCGTGATCTGGTACCGGAAGCCGAGCGTGACTTTATCGACATCCTGTCATCGCTTGGCCAGGGTGAGGCCATGATCATGGGGTTGGCAGTACCTCTGCCGACTCGCGTACAACTGTTCAAGCCGGACCCGCCACCGAACAGTTCCAGCGTGGATTTCTACCAACACTGGAGCTCCGGGCTGGAAGATCTCGATGTGGATGATATTGTGAATCGCTGGCGCCGGCAGGACCGCCTGCACCGCTAGGGAAAACTACCCGGCGGCTATCCGGCCGCCTCTTCCTCGATCAGTTCGTCGCGCCCGATCAGGCGCAGGATCTGCTCGCGCGCGGCAAGCCCGTCCTTGTATCCAAGTTCCATCAGTTCCTTGCAGAACGGCGCGTCAAACATCAGGTAACTCATCAGTGGTCGGCCCTCGCGCGTCAATGCGCCAATCCCCTTGAGCAGGACGCGTACCGAGCGAGGGAAGTCACCCACGTGCCGGGCCACGATCTCGCGCACGTCGGTACTCGGTGAAATTACCAGGTAATCGATCTGGCGCAGCGCTGTATCCTTGTACTCGACGCGGTTGTCCTTTGTTTCGGAGATGGTGTGGTTGATGCGCCGCATCCGTTCGATGTCAGCATCCAGGCTGTCCATGAACAGGCTGTCAAAGATATAACCGGAAATCTGCCCAAAGGAAGGATATTTGACATCACGGTCGTCTTCCGGCGGCATGTCCTGTTTCGGGTTCCTGACACCGATAATCAGCAGGCGGTTGGCACCCATGTGCAAGGCCGGGCTCAGTGGCGCGGTCTGGCGCATTGAACCATCCCCGAAGAATTCATTGCGCAACTTGACGGCAGGAAACAGCACCGGGATTGCCGAAGACGCCATCAGGTGGTTGAGAGTCAACTCGGTTGGTTGCCCGATGCGGCGGGTACGCTTCCAGGGCTGCAGCTCCTTCAGCCCCTGGTAGAAGGTGACCGAGTTGTCACTGGTATAGCCGGATGTAGTTACTGACACGGCGCGCAAGGCGCCGCTGTCTATTGCCTGCTGGATTCTGGCAAAACGGATATGCCGTTCCATCAACTCGCGCAACGGTGAATTGTCCAGTACCGACCGGGGCTGCTTTTTTGTCAGCCCGCCGAGCAGGAACGTGGTGGCCCAGCGCCAGGCGCTGACGAAGGCCGTCCAGCCATCGGTCTTGAATACCTTGCCGATATGAAAGTTGGCCCAGATCCCCCACAGGCGGTCGACACCTTCCCTGAAACGGTTTGCACTGCTGGCCAGCAAGACGGCATTCAGCGCCCCTGACGAGGTGCCGCAAATCACCGGAAACGGGTTTTCCGCGTCTTCCGGCAGCATGTCGGCAATCGCCTTCAGTACCCCGGCCTGGTAGGCATTACGCGCACCACCGCCCGGCAGGATCAGCCCCGTGACCTGCTCTTCCTGCTTCTTTTTAAATGAAATCCAGTACATAGAGCAGTATTTTTTTCCACTTGATTGCTATCATATCGGCCTTATACACCATATATATAATGCAAATGGTGAATATTTTCGAATCCCTGGCCGACGTGAAGGCAACGCCAGGCAGCTGCCGGGAAACATATCCATGGAAACACACGTATTTTTCCTGCACCTGCTGATTATCCTGCTTAGTGCACGCCTGCTGGCCGAAGTCGCATTAACGCTCGGGGCGCCCGCAGTCATAGGTGAACTGACTGCGGGAATCATCCTGGGACCGAGCCTGCTCGGCATACTGGAGCCGAATGAGGTGCTCCGCATGCTGGCCGAGATCGGTATCATCCTGCTGCTGTTTGAGGTTGGCCTGGAAACCGACGTACGAAAGCTGGCACATGCCGGCAACAAGTCACTGTTAGTGGCAATCGGCGGGTTTGCAGTACCGTTCCTGCTCGGCTTTATCCTGGCATATCAGTTCTTCGGCCTTTCGCTGCTGGTGTCGCTGTTCATTGGTGGCACGCTCACCGCCACCAGTATCGGCATCACGGTGCGCGTGCTGTCAGACCTGATGCGCCATAATGAAAAAGAAGGGCAAATTGTCATTGGTGCCGCGGTCGTTGACGACGTACTGGGCGTGGTATTACTCGCATTGCTCTATGAGTTTTCCATTGGTGGTGGCATTAATCTGATAAATGCCGGCAAGGTACTGATGTTTATCACGGCATTCTTTGTGCTTGCGCCAATTGCTGCGAAATTAATTTCGATTTTAATCCACTGGGTCGACCGGACGCACAGGCGACCGGGCCTCATCCCAACGATGATCATATCACTGGTGTTGTTCTTCGCGTGGCTGGCACACGTCATTGGCGCACCCGAGATACTCGGCGGGTTTGCTGCCGGTCTGGCGCTGTCACGACGTTTCTTTCTACCCTTCGGTATCGCATTAAGTACCAGTCGCGCCTTCTCTGACCGCATCGATCTCAAGATGCGGCCCATCATCCAGCTGTTCACCCCCATCTTCTTTGTCATGGTCGGACTGTCCATGAACCTGAATGAAATCGACTGGTCATCGCCATTTATATGGCAGTTCTCTCTGGTGTTTTTTGGAATTGCGGTACTGGGAAAATTTTCCGGTGCCCTGTTAATCAATGAGCCATGGCGCATGCGTTTTATTACCGGACTGGCCATGGTTCCACGCGGTGAAGTCGGACTGATCTTTGCGGAACTGGGCCGTACCGGCGGTATCTTCAACAATGAAGTCTACGCCGCTATCATTATAGTAATCGCATTGACGACATTGCTTCCGCCTTTTCTGATCAAATGGTTTTATAGCCACTATGGATCAGCCCTGCCCACGGAACCGACAGGCAGTCGTACAGACAAGTGATTGTTGATCTGGATCAACTACTGCCAGACAACGATGAAACTATACTGCACCAGAGGCATCACCAGACCGGTGGATAACACCGGAAATAAGGAGGGAAGCGCCGGTGAAAGCAGCAGAACTCTGTATACGTGAAGTAATCGTCGCGAGTCGGGAAACCTCCATAGTGGATGCTGCCCGCCTGATGCGTGAACATCACATCGGCTGCCTGGTTATAACCGACGATATCGCCGGTCATCCCAGTCCGGTCGGGATCCTGACTGACCGCGATATCGTGATCGAGGTCATTGCAAAAGACATCCCGCTGAATGACGTCACGGTGGGTGATGTGATGACCTTTGCCCTGCTCAAGGTATCGGAAGACGAAGAACTCTTTGATGTTGCACAGCGCATGCGTGCGCGCGGTGTGCGACGGGTGCCGGTCATTACTGCCGACACCGGCGCACTGGCCGGCATCATTGCCATGGACGACATACTCAGTCTGCTCAGTCAGGAGCTGTCACTGCTGTCCACCCTGACCTCTCGCGAGGCCGAACAGGAAGCCAGAAAACGCCCCCGGGGCTGACTTATACCGCTCCACGGTCCATCCACTGCCCGACCACGTGTCGCCTTGACAGGCGTCAATGCACGCCTGCATGAAATGGTCTATATGTAGTAATGGAAAGGTAGAGACTAAAAGGAGGTGAGTAGCGTGGTAATCGCAACTGAAAAAGAGCAGGGCAAACAGCCACTGGAGCAGCAACCAGTGGAGCGTGGGCTGGGTCCACAGGGTGAGCTTGGACGCCGACCAGGGATGTTCGGTCGGCGCGGCTGGTTTGATCCATTCAATCATGACTGGCTGCATGAGTTGGAATCGTTCAGTCCGTTTGGAGGCAAGGCGCCGAAAGTCGACATGCTGGACAGAAAAGGAGAGATTGTCGTGCGCGCTGAGTTACCCGGTGTCAGCAAGGATGACGTGGAGATCACCGTTAGCGGACAACATGTGACGATAAGGGCACAGACGCAGCATGAGGAAAAGACAGAGGAAGACCGCTACTATCACTATGAAATGAGCCATGGTGAGTACCAGCGCACCCTGTACCTTCCGGCTGAGGTAGACGACAGCGAGGCAAGGACAAGCTTTGAGGATGGCGTGCTTGAGCTGACCCTCCCAAAGCTGAAAAAGACCGAAGAGCACGTCATCAAGGTCAAGTAAGCCTACTCAACACGCAAGCGCCCGGCCTGGCCGGGCGCACTTCCCAGCGCAGACAATTACAACTTATTCAGCTACAGGTGGCCCTGCATATGGCGGGCGGGGTGGCGGCACGACACGTCGGGGATTTGCCGTTTCGCCAAACAGTTCCGTGCGATATTTTTCGAGCTCTACCCAGCGTTCCTCCGGCGTCATGTCTTTTATGTTTGCACGGAAAATCGCCAGTTGCTTGCGGCGTTCCTCTGCCTGCTCGCGCATCTCTTCGTGTCGATTGGCGAAGTCAATCTGTTGCTGCAGCGTGTTCTCCAGCAACGTTTCATGATTCTTGACCAGATAGTTATGCCGTTCTTCCGCCTGGTTGCGCAAGGCCTCGTGGCGGCTGATATCGTGCGCCTGTCGATCCTCGGCCTGTTTCAGCCAGGTTTCCATCTGGGCCTCGCGATATTTCTTCCTTGCCTCACGCCACTTCGCTGCCAGCGCACGACGTTCCTCACGCTGCTTGATATAGGCCTGCCGGTGCGCCTCCATTTGCGCCTGGATCTCCTGCTGATACCTGCTGAGGACTTTATCATTCGCAGGGAGATTTTCCTGCCGGCGATCAAACGTCTCGCGATAGGCACGGATACGCTGCTCTATCGGGCTTGCCGGTGCTTCCGGTCGTGCATCTGCTGCCACCGCATCGGCCGGCGCCGCATCCTCCGCGTACAGTGGAGAAATCGTAATCAGCAGCATCAGTACTGCAGATAGGGGTTTAAGAAACATATATCCTCCCGTGATGATGTACATCTGTACTGCACAGAATATCTTCAGTATAGCCAGCACATCCGTGACCGCAATCGGGGCCAGGCAGGCAACATCAGGTTTCCCCGTCGCGCGCCCGGTTAATAAAAAACATCCTGCGCCACTTGTGCCGGCCTAGCAGTGCGTGTAATACCACCGCACCGACGTGCAACACCAGGTATAACGGTATCAAGCCCTCACCCACCTCGTGCAATTCCTCAACCAGGTGCAGGATGCCCCCGGCCTCCCTGCCTGGAACAAGGCTGAAGTACAACCAGGTACCGGTTGCAGCCATCCATGCAAACAACAGCAGGCCGGCTGCCTGCACCAGCCCGGCCAGCCCGTGATGCAGTGGGCCGTCCGGCAACTTCAGCAACAACATGGCACGAATATCATCCCACACCACAGACAGCCTGGGACCGGTCACCGGGAACCAGCTGGAAAACCGGATATTGGCCGGACCGACCAGACCGTACACCAGCCGCAGTGCAATAATCACCGCCAGCGCCAGCCCAAGCCAGCTGTGGATGTTATAACCAAACGTCTCACCTTCCTCGACGTCTTCGGCCAGTTCACCGCTCAACCAGGCCGTGATCCCGAACAGGACAAGACCAAGGTGAATGATCCGCGTCGTAACATCCAGTTCGCGACCGTTGTTGGGTGACATGTGCATGGGGAAATTTCTTCAACCGCGACCATGCTAGCGCATGGTCTGGACACAGGTATTAACCTGGATCAAATTATACGGCACAACGCTGCCAGTGGCTGGTACCGGCCGAGCGATTGATCTTGTTATAGACATTGTACTAGCCGGAGGGTTTATACATCGGGACCTGCACCGCCCGTAGCATCCTGCCCCTGCGGTAGCAGTCGCCCATTAACATCACGCTGGTAATCGATGACGCCTTTCGCCTTGCCCTGAATGTATTCAGTGACACTCAGTCGGGAACCGCCCTGTGAATAGACGATGGCGTAATAGCGGTAGTTCTTGAAGACTTCCTCGATGTTTTTTTCTTCACCGGCTACCCAGGGCACCCGCTGCGGATCGAATTCATCGTAGAAATAGGGCGTATCGCGGTATACCTGTTCGCCGGCCAGGGAAAGAAGGGGGAAACAGGCAAGCAGCAGGAGAATGCGTGGCAATAATCCTTTCCCTACCACGGCACAAAGTTGTTCATGAAGTTCATCGGTTGCAGGCTCTGACCCATTCTACCCACTTCATGACGCATACCCTCGCCGGTCATTGTCATGCGTTGCATATTGTAGTTCATGCCGGCCATCGAGGAATTCATGCCGCGCATGTTGACGAGCATCGGCTCCAGGTGTTCCAGTGAATCCATTTTTTGGGACATGTACTCAACCGACTCGGACATATTGTGTACGCGCCGGGTCATGGTACGAATATTCTCGGACAGGTAGACCACGCTCTCGGAGATATGCGAAAGGTTTTTTCCCATCTGCGGATCCATGCCCTGCGCCAGGGTATGGATATCCTTGCTCAGGCTATAGATAAGGAAGAAGCCATAGGCCGCCAGCACCACGAAGGCCAGCATGGCCGGGTAAATAATCAGCTCCCAGCGCCTGGCGCTAGCCTCGAAGACATTGGCAAAACGCGCCATTGCATCGCCTTCGATAACGATGTCCTTGTTTTTCTTGTCGTCAATACTTACAACCTTGTCACTCATCTATCTCACCGTCTGGTCATGGAAACAGGCGCCGCCTCCATAATTATATCACCATTAACTTCTATACTTTCGTTATCTGCCTTTATTTCAGCGTCGGTCAAATAGCATGCAGGGTCCTCTGCCCACGGGTCACCGCTCAACTGCAGCGCACGCACACGCGTATTCCCCCCGCATATATCGAAGTAACGGCATGATTTACAACGGCCTTTAATTTTCCTGGGGGACTGTTTCAGGCCCGCCATGATCGGGTCCGAGGTATCCATCCAGATCTCCGAGAATGCCCTCTCACGTACATTCCCCAGTGAATAATGCCACCAGAAGGTATCCGGATGCACATCCCCCAGGTTGTCGATGTTGGCGATATTCACACCGGAACTGTTGCCGCCCCACAGACGCAGTTTCCCGGCAATATGACCGGCGCTTTCCGGGTGATGTTCTTTTACCCATTCCAGCAGATAGGCGCCATCGGCATCATTATTGCCGGTCACGAACTCCAGGCTATCACCGCGCTGCGCATGCTGGTAGGCAGTCTCGAACAGCAGGTCCATGGCATTGCGGGTAATATCGAGTTGCACATCACTGTCACGATTACGGTTACCGCGCCCGGCATAATTCAGGTGTGACAGGTAAAACTTGTCGACACCTTCGTCTTTCATCAACTGCAACATGTCCGGCAACTCCGGCGCATTGTCCTCGGTCATGGTGAAACGCAGGCCAACCTTGATGTCATGCTCACGACAGCGACGGATACCGTCGAGTGACGCATCGAACGCACCTTGCTTGCGCCGGAATTCATCGTGAGTCTCGCGCATGCCGTCAATGCTGATACCGACATAGTCATAACCCACGGCGGCGATTTCATTAATATTACTCGCATCGATCAGGGTGCCGTTGCTCGACAAGCCCACATAAAACCCCATGTCTTTTGCGCGTCTGGAGATATCGAAAATATCCGGACGCAACAGCGGCTCGCCGCCGGACAGGATTAATACCGGCACCCCAAACGCCTTCAGGTCATCCATCACCGTGAACACTTCCGCGGTCGACAACTCACCCTTGAAGTCGATGTCGGCCGATATTGAATAGCAATGCTTGCAGGTCAGGTTGCAGCGCCGGATCAGGTTCCAGATCACCACCGGACCGGGAGGATTGCGTTTTATGCCAAGTGGTCCCGGATTGACCAGTTCATTCATGAATTGTGAAATACGGAACATAATCCTATCCTGTGATGCGCAGCCCGGTTTTCTTCAGGATACGCTTGCTATACAGCACTTCGTGGCCACGGCAGTATTCACCCAGCAGCAGTGCAATCTGTTCGACGCCCTGCTCGACAGCATCCTGTGTCTTGCCATGTACCATGGCAAACAGGTTGTACGGCCATAACGGCAGGTGGCGCGGTCGCTGGTAACAGTGACTGACGAACTCCAGCGCACCGACCCTGGCACCCAGTTCGCCAACAATCTCATCGGGAACATTCCATACTGACATGCCGTTGGCACGATAGCCCAGCGCATAATGGTTCGGTACTGCTGCGATACGCCGGATCACACCACTTTGCTGCATGGCACGCAGCCGCTCCATGAGTTCCTCCACGGCAAGGTCCAGCTGCCGCGCCAGCACATCATACGGTTGCTCGGCCAGTGGCAGACCGGCCTGCGTGGCCAGGATAATACGGCGGTCAACCTCGTCTATTGGCCGGTTGTCCTGCTGCTCCATGGATATGTCTTGTTGTTGCATATAGCTCTCACACCGCCAGTTTCAAACCGATATAAAATTCCTGCTGCTTGGGCATATCGTAAACCCGGCAGGCAGTTTCCTGCTCGATGCCCCTGATAACACGTGCAAGCTGTTCGGGATGTTCTGCCGCCACCACGAACCACATATTCAACGGGTGTTCGCGCTCGTAGTTATGTGCCACCTCGGGGTGCGCATTGACCATCTCCGCCACGGCATCAAACTGTTCTCCGGCAACCTGCATGGCACACAGGGTGACCGCCCCTCCCAGTTGCTCGGCGTTATACATGGGACCGAAACGGCTCAGCAGCTTTTCATCGAGCAATTTCTGGATGCGCGTCAGCACCTCTGTAACCGTTACTCCAGTCTGGTCAGCCAGCGCATCAAACGGACGATCGCACACCGGCAGGCCATCCTGCAGGGAGTTGACCAGCTTGCGGTCAAGCTCATCCACGTGCAGCTCCTGCCTGATCTGCCGGCGACGCGTAACGTGCACCGCACTGCTTGAAACCGCGTGTACTGAACAACACATCGTGGTCAACGTCATGCAGCCCGTGTCTATCGATGATTCGCTCGATACAGCGCAGTACACTGTCGCGCGCACGGCCATGAATCATGCAAAACAGGTTATAGGGCCAGTCCGGCAGGCGGCGGGGGCGCTGATAACACAGTGTGACGCAGGTTTCGTCGGCCAGTAGTTTTCCAATGCGCTCAATGTCCGCCTCCGGCACATCCCACACCACCATGGCGTTCGCGTCATAACCCAGGGCACGATGCCTGACCACGACACCCATACGCTTGATGAGCCCGCTGTCCTGCAATGCCTGCAGGCGCGTGATAACCGCTTGCTGCGTGATACCGAGCTGATCGGCAATCACGGCATACGGTTGCGATGCCAGGGGCAAGCCATCCTGGATGGCTGCAATCAGTTGCCGGTCCGTCTCGTTCAACACCATAGCGGGAACCCCAGGTCGATATAGAATGAACGCTCCAGCGGCAAATCAAGCACCGCCAGGCCAGTAGCCACTTCGACTTCCCCGAGCACCTCCCTGATGCGCGCATCATCCGGTGCTGTCACAACGAACCACAGGTTCCAGGCATGCTCACGCTGGTAGTTGTGATTTACCTCGGCAAACCCGTTTACAATGGCAGCAACCGCCTCCAGGTCCTGTTCGGGAACCGCCAGCGCAGCCAGTGTGCTGCTGCCGGCACGGCGCGGCGCGAACACCGGACCAACCCGGCTGATCAGGCCACGCTGTTGCAGCGATGCCAGGGTTGCCAGCACCTCTGCTTCACTGACTTCCAGTTGCCGCGCGATTTCCGCATACGGCTGCTCACACAGTGGAAAACCACGCTGGTATTCATTCAGCAGGCATTTTTCCAGTGCGCTCAATGACAGCGGGATATCCAGCACTGACAGCTTGCCCGTTTTCGGTAGTCTGTTGGTCATGTTATAACCCCGTCCGGTGCGCACGCGCACTGAAAAAGATGCCGCTTGGTTTTTCAGCAGCAAGTGTCGCCACCTGCGTCAGGCTGCTGGTATCGTAAACCTGCACGGCATCGGCATCGCGCACCGAAATCCAGACTGCCTCGCCACGCGGAGTGAATTCCATGTGCAGCACGCCCTTGCCAGGCTTGAAAGTATGCACGATCTGCCTCGAGTGCGTATCGATAACCTGTACCGTGTCATTACGCGGGTGCGCAAAATTTACCCACACCCGCCGTCCACCCGGTTCGGCCACGACAAATACCGGCTGTCCGTGCACGGGAATCCGTGCCACCTGTTGCCAGTCTTCACTGTCAACCACCAGCACTGCATGCTGCCCAACCGCCGGCAGGAAGGCCTCCCGGCCGGCCATCGCCCAGCCTTCCAGGTGCGGCATCTTGTAGACCGGCAGTTTCTGCTGTCCCCGACCGTAACCATCGAGGATACGCCGGGCAGTTTTCTGCGAACCCCACAGGTCCACCAGCGCCAGACCATCTTCGCCAAACAGGCCGGCAATGTAAAAACGGCCATCCGGCGAGATCAGTGCATCGTAGGGTAGCCGGCCGATATTGCGGAACACCTGGACAGCCGGCTTTGCCGGATCAGACAGGTCGGCGATACGAATCTCGCCGGCATCATACAGGGTATAGACAAAGCGCTGGCCGGGCGCATCTACCAGGCCAACCACTTTTGATGTGCCACCCTTCGCATCGTGTGCCGGCAAATCGGCAACCAGTTTCAGGCTGCCGGCATCGAACACCTTGACGCCACCCGGTTCATAGTTGGACACCGCGACCAGGCTGCCATCCTGCGAGATTGCGCCGCCGATGCTGTTGCCGGCCTGGACCACACGCTTGACCAGTTCACCGCACAACAGGTCGATCTTGGACAGGCCGCCGTCACGGCCGAAAATGTATGCGTAGCGGGCATCGCGTGAAAATACTGCCGAGGCATGCGACAGGTCACCCAGGCCCTCGACCAGGAACAGGCGCGTCCGCGCCGTGGTATCGACAACCTGCACACTGCCGCTGGCGCGCTCGATGACAACACCAAGGTCACCTGTGCCACGCGTGAGGCACTCGGCATGCACAGTAAACGTCAGGCCTGTCAGCAACAGAATGAATAGAAACCATCCAACAAATCGCGCCTGCAAGGCGCTCCTACGCAGGTAGAAACATCCGTAGGAGCGCCTTGCAGGCGCGATCAACACACTCACAATCCTTTCCCCTGGCGCAAGGCCTCGACCAGCCAGTGCACATCCTGCTCACTAAGTAAGCCGCGCCACGGCGGCATCGGCGTGCCAGGCCTGCCTTCGAGTACCGTGTTTACCAGTAGCGCCTGCGGGCGCGCACGCAGCTTGTCAGGTAACAGCGACGGGCCCAGCCCACCCTTGCGGGTCATACCATGGCAGGAACCACAATCGTGCTTGAGGAGATGCAGCAGCTCAGCCTGTCTCGCTGCGTCAACGCCAGCTGAAAGCGCGGGCAGGTTGACCATCATGACCAGGACAAACAGCAGCTTGCTAGTTTTTCTCACACCTAGTGTCTCGTTGATAATATTATCGATCCTTAATATAACAAGCCGATTACTGCACCCCTTGATCTATATCAATTTCGGACAAGGGCAAGAACCTTGCTCATCCTGATGAACTGGTTAACCATCCAAATGGCTCCTGCCGGTCGGCCCGGATCGCTTTCAGAAACCCTGGTAGAGCGTTGGCAATCCCTGCAACCGGCCATAAAATTTGCCCACGGTTGATCTACATCAAGAAGGCAATTAAGTCCGGGTTTAATAATCACACCGCACTGCGAAATTATCCTGACCGTAGCGGGCGTCAAATTTCTGCCTGAACTGGCTACAACCCGTTACCATCAAACCATAGTAAAAGTAAGCATTCTCTTCAGAACACAGAAGTCAGTATTATACGCAACGAAATTTACTTTCAGCACTAACTAAGGAGTTTAACCAATGAGCGTGAAGCGCATAACAAGGTACGGGGTGGCACTGCTCGCCTCGTGCATGGGCCTGGCAACGACAACCGGTATTGCGTTTGCCAAAAAAGAGGCATTTGTTCCCCTTAACGAAGCAGAATTCGAACAGGCAAAAAGCATGTATTTCCAGCGCTGTGCCGGCTGCCATGGTGTTCTGCGCAAGGGCGCGACCGGTAAAAGCCTGTTACCACAGCCAAACAAAGCCAAAAAGTCCAAGGGCACTCTCAAACTGGGGACGAAACGGCTTACCAAGATCATCAAGCTGGGCACCGAAGGTGGCATGAACAACTTCGATGATGTCTTCTCGGACAAGCAAATCGACCTGCTGGCCCGGTATATCCAGATGGAACCGCCGATTCCGCCTGAAATGCCTCTTTCACTAATGAAGGAACGTCACAAGGTATACATCGAACCGAAAGATTACCCGAAGAAGCCGCTGCATGGCCGCAACTGGGAGAATTTCTTCGTGGTCATCGAGCGTGATGCCGGCAAGATTGCCATTATCGATGGTGACAAGCATGAAATTGTTGACCATATTGACACCGGCTATGCGGTACACGTTATCAAGGCGACAGAACATCACGACAAGGAAAAACCGGTCGGCGGTGTTGCCGGCCGCTTCTGGTATACCCAGGGCCGTGATGGCAAGATGACCAAGATCGATCTGTGGCAAAAGCCTGGCAGTATGCTGGTGGCTGAGGCGCAGATGGCCTACGATGCACGCGACGTTGCCGTATCCGGTGATGGCAAGTATGTCATCGGTGGCGGGTACTGGCCCCCACACTTCGTAATTCTCGACGCAATTACCATGGAGCCACTGAAAGTAGTTTCAACCCGTGGCATCAATATCGATGGTGACTACGTCAACGAGTCTCGCGTGGCCGCGATCTACACCACGCCGGGCCAGTCTTCCTTCTGGGTTGCCATGAAGGAACTGGGGCAGATGTGGCAGGTCAACTACACCGACCTCGACAACCTCGCGATCAAACAGGTCAATTCGGCGAAGTTCCTGCACGATGGATTCTTCGACCCGACCGGCCGTTACTTCCAGATAGCCGCCAACGCATCGAACAAGATGGTTATCGTCGACTCCAACACCGGTAAGCTGGAAGCAATGATCGACACCGCCAAGTTGCCGCACCCGGGTCCGGGCGCCAACTGGAACGACCCGCAATGCGGACCTGTAGGTGGCACCACCCACCTCGGCGAAGGCAAGGTCACCGTCTGGGGTAACGATCCCAAGGGTCACAAGAAAGAGGCCTGGAAGATCTGCTACGAAGTTGAAACGGACGGTGCCGGAGTATTTATCCGTACCCATCCGACATCTGACTTTGTCTGGGCAGACCAGACCAAGCACCCGGAACCTGTAATCCAGCAGAGCGTCAAGGTCATTGACAAGAAGACACGGAAAGTTGTCAAAACCATTCGGGTGACCGAGGAAGAAGGCAAGGCCGCAGTGCACATGGAGTTCAACAAGGATGGCTCAGAGGTGTGGGTTTCGGTCTGGAACCGCAAGGACAACAAGAACCCCACTGGTGAAATCGTGGTCTACGATGCCAAGACTCTCAAGGAGAAGAAACGCATCAAGGGCCTGACGACACCAACTGGCAAGTTCAATGTTTACAATCGTACCAACCACGTAACGTGATGTGAGCTTCAGACATCCTGTTACGATGTAAGCAATAACAAGGGCGGACATAATCTAAACATTGTGTCCGCCCTTTTTTCTCCAGAATTACCTGTTACATGCAAAGTTCGTCCGGTGGATTATTGTCAGGCAGTTTGAGAATCAGCTGAATCGCTCATCAACAGATCACTAAACCATGAAAAGACTAGCGGACCATAATTGCAGGCGATTTTTTTCTTTCATTTTCAATGGCCGCCAAGCCATTGAAAATGGCGGTACGCCCTTGTTCCACAAGACTCTATAATCTGATATTCCCTGACAACGAACCTTAAGGTAATAAATATCAATGGCCAGTCAGAAACCCATCTTCGGCTTGATGTCGCGCAAGGTTCTGTTCGGAACCACTCTCGCTGCGGCCCTGTTTTTCATGATAGTCGGTGTCATCTTCTGGGGCGGCTTCAATACGGTTATGGAGGCCACCAACACCCTGTCATTCTGTATTTCCTGTCATGAAATGGAAGAAAACGTTTATCAGGAATACACAAAAACCATTCACTACACCAACCGCAGTGGTGTACGCGCCACCTGCTCCGATTGTCACGTACCTGATCCATGGGTGCACAAGGTTGTGCGTAAAATCCAGGCCAGTAACGAGGTAGTACATAAAGTACTGGGTTCGATTAATACCCCGGAGAAGTTCGATAAAAAACGCCTTAAACTGGCAAAAAATGTCTGGCGTGCAATGAAAACGACGGACTCGCGCGAATGCCGCAACTGTCATGATTTCGATTCCATGAATCCGGAAGATCAGAAAAAACGTTCGCGCAAGCAGCATATCAACGGCATGGAAGCAGGCAATACCTGTATCGACTGCCACAAGGGGATAGCGCATACAAAGGTGCACGACCAGCTGACTGATGAAGAATTGACGGCACTGGAACAGCCGCACCCGGAGAACAAGCGCCCGATACCGCCACAGTGGCAGGCGTTTATCGATGCCCAGGCCGCCGGCAAGGCCCCTGCAAAAGAAGAGGAAGAAGTCGAGGAAGAGGTCGATGAAACGACCTCCACGGCTGTGGAACAGGCCCCTGAAGCCACAACAGAAAGCGCAGCTGCTGCTCCAGCCGCTGCCGCCGCAGCAGCTGCGTCTACCGGCCCTGCAGCGAACATCGACTGGTCAGGCATCGAGCCAAGGGAAGTTGTCCTGTTCTACCCCGGCCAGGCTTCAATGGAATGGACCCTGAAAGGCAGTGACCATGGTGGTAAACGTGCCTTTGTAACGGGTGACCGTTGCTTTGAGTGTCACGAAGATGAGGAAGTTGATATCGGTGATCTGATCATATCCGGTGACAAGGCCGAAGCTACGCCTATTCCCGGCAAGCGTGGCAGCATCGCGGTCAACATTCAGGCGGCGCACGACGCCAGTAACCTGTACATGCGCTTCCAGTGGGAAGACGGTGAGCACGCGCCCATTCCGTTTGCCGACGGTGGCAAGATGGATCCGGACAACCCGGTCAAGCTGGCCATCATGCTGGCCACAGACAATGAAGATGATCCGAAAGTGGAATATGCAGAACGTGCAGGTTGCTGGCAGTCCTGTCACCACGATGCCAATTACATGCCTCACCAGCCTGACAAGGCCACCCTGGCGGACAGTCCGCTGGCTGCGCGACTCGATCTGAGCATGGGCTTCACCAAGTACCTCAAAGAAAGTCGCACTTCAATCGAGATTGAAGGCAAGGAAGGCAAGATGCGCGGTGGCTGGGGCAATCTGAAAGATGAAGCCGCGATCCGGGCAGCGCTGGAGAACGGTTCGTTCATGGACCTGCTGCGCTACAAGTCCGGCACCGGTGAATCCGAAGATGGTTATATCCTGGCCGAGCGCGTCATGACCGGCGGTCAGGGGGTGAATTTCACGGGCAGCCTCAAGGATGGTGTATGGACGGTTGAAATGACCCGCAAGCTGACCTCGGACAAGCCCGGCGACATCAGCATGAGCACTGATGAGTGGTATAACATTGGTTTCGCGATTCACGATGATTACAGCAACAGCCGCTTCCATCATGTGTCACTGGGGCTGAAGCTGGGCTTTGATGATGAAGATGCAGAAATCAATGCAATAGGGAAGTAAGTACAACCTGACTCGTACCAGGGCCGCAGGGACGCATTTGTCCCTGCGGCTTTTTTGCGAACTGAGCCTCGGTTATGATTGTCTCAACCACGATCATATGAAGAGAACAAGCCCATGAAGCGTCAATCATTGCTACTGGTTATTTTGCTGGCAGTTTTTAATCATGGCGTATTCGCCAATGGTGATGATAGCCAGCTGGTGATTATCAAGGATTACAAGTTTGTCCCGCAGGAAGTTACCATCAAGCGTGGCCAGACCCTGCGCTGGGAAAATCGTGAAAAACGCCAGTATCACAGCGTCTGGTTCGAGGCGCTGGGCGAAGATGAGCCCGAAGACTACCTGTTCCCCGATGATTCCTATGAGCGTGAATTCACGCAAGCGGGTTCTTTTCCCTACCGTTGTGGTCCACACCCTGAAATGACGGGTACGGTACACGTAGCAGAGTAATTCATGCCATACAAAGAAATTTTGTCAAAAGCTGTATTGTTGGGCCTTGCGCTCGCAATAACATCTGTGACTTTCGCGGATGATGTTGCAAAACACTATAAAGACAACTGTGCCGTTTGCCACAACGAACATCGCCTGGGCGGCATAGGACCTGCGCTGCTGCCTGGCAATCTTAAACGTCTGCGCAAAAAAACCGCTGTTGATGTCATCTCAAATGGTCGCGCTGCTACCCAGATGCCCGCCTTTGCAGAAAAGCTGTCAGAAACAGACATCAAGGCACTGGTTGAATACATTTATACGCCGCCTGAAGAAATGCCTGTCTGGGGTCTGGACAAAATAAGTGCCAGTCACATCATCCACAATCATGAATCCGAACTGCCGAACAAGCCGGTGTTCAAGGTCGATGATCTGTTGAACATGTTCCTGGTCGTGGAACTCGGCGACCACCACGTCACCCTGCTCGATGGGGACCGTATGGAGCCCATACACAGGTTCAAATCACGCTTTGCCTTGCACGGAGGCCCAAAATATTCATCATCAGGACGTTTTGTCTATTTCGCCTCGCGTGACGGCTGGATCAGCAAGTACGATATTTACAATCTAAAACTGGTAGCCGAGATCCGCGCCGGCATCAACACCCGCAACCTCGCGGTATCTGCTGATGGCCGTTATGTGATGGTGGCAAATTACCTGCCGCATTCACTGGTACTTCTGGATGCGTCCGACCTGAGACCGATCAAGCTGTACGATGTCAGGGACAGCAATGGAAATACTTCCCGCGTCAGTGCCGTTTATACAGCACCACCGCGCAACAGTTTTATCGCGGCACTCAAGGACATCCAGGAAGTCTGGGAAATATCATACGATAATGACCCGCCAATCGGTTTCGACGGCTGGGTGCACGATTACCGCACCGATTCCGGCGAAAACGTCGAACCTGAGCCTTTCCCGGTTCGGAAAATCAAGGTTAATGATTACATCGACGATTTCTTCTTCGACCAGGAGTACGTATCCCTGATCGGGGCCTCTCGCGAAGGCAAGGGACAAGTGGTCGATATGGATATCGGCAGGGTCATCGTCACAGACCTGGAACTGCCGGGTATGCCGCACCTTGGCTCGGGAATAACCTGGGAATACAAGGGTCGGCCTGTACTGGCAACGCCGAACCTGAAAAAAGGCGATGTCAGCGTAATCGATATGGAAACATGGAAGGCCATCAAACATATTGAAACCCTTGGCCCCGGCTTTTTCATGCGCAGTCATGAAAACACACCTTACGCCTGGGTCGATGTATTCTTTGGCCCCAACAAGGATGCGATGCACGTGATTGACAAGAGTACGCTGGAAATCGTCAAGACGCTGCGCCCCGTACCGGGCAAAACAGCGGCACACATCGAGTTCACCCGTGATGGGAAATATGCCCTGCTCAGCATCTGGGACCCGGACGGCGCCGTGATTGTGTACGACGCGGCAACACTGGAGGAAGTAAAGCGCATACCGATGAACAAACCGTCGGGCAAATACAATGTATACAACAAGACCCGCTATTCAGCGGGGACAAGCCACTGATTATTTAATGTACTGTTCCCTGTTTTTGTCCGTCAACGCCTTCAGGAAACTTGTAATATCACTCACCTGCTGATCATCGAGGTCTTCGTCCAGTTGCAGCTTTCCCATCTGGCGCACGGCTTCATCTAGCGTTTTTATTTTTCCGTCATGGAAATAGGGCGCCGTCAGTGCCACGTTACGAAGTGGTGCCACCTTGAAAACCATGCGGTCACTCTCATCCCTGGTGAGCGCGTACATTCCAGGGTCAGTCTGGTTTTCGTAGGGGTTTTCCCTGCCAAGCGGTTCATACGCATCGCCACCGAGCAGTACTCCATAGTGACATTCCTTGCAGTCAACCTTGATAAAGGTTTTCAGGCCCCGTTGTTCTGCCTCGCTTAATGCATCGGCCTCGCCATTCATGAAATCATCGAAACGACCTGGCGTGATCAGCGTTCGCTCGAAGGCCGCGATGGCCTCTGCAATATTCTGGTAGGTAACGGCCGGCTCATCACCAGGGAATGCCTCGGCGAAAGCATCCCGGTATTCTGCAATACTCCGTATCTTCTCTTCCACCGCCTGTTCGTCAGGCATTCCCATTTCGATCGGATTAAGAATCGGCGCCTTGGCCTGCTCGACCAGGTCCTCGGCACGGCCGTCCCAGAACTGGCTGTCCTGCCAGCCCGCATTCAGTACCGTTGGGCTGTTACGGGTCCCCTGCTCGCCTCTGGCGCCGGGTGAGGCATGCAGGTTATCGACGCCGGCGAAACCATCCTCGAGACGGTGACAGGATGCACAGGACTGGGTGTCATTGATAGACAGGCGTTTCTCAAAATAGAGCTGCTTGCCCAGTGCAATACGCTCCGGCTTGTCATTTTCTGAACCCGGCATGGCGCCCGGCAATGGTGAAAAAAAGCGGTTAGCGCGGCGGATCAGCAGGTCGGCATCATCAGCGAATACAGTAGTTGCCGCCAGTAACAGGAAGGTTATAACGATCCAGGCTATGTGTTTCATGCTTACTCAGAAGGTGCCCATTCAGGCTGGAAGCTGCCGGCCGGCTACTGCACACCCTTGCTGATCAGGAAGCTGCTGTATTGCTTGTCGGTACCGTTGATATGGTCGATCAGCCAGCTCTTTAAGTAATTGAAGCCATGGCGCATGGCCAGGTCATGGTCTTCCTCATACTCGGCCAGCACTGCATCGACCTCTCTAATCATCGCATTATGCTGGGCCTTGTGAGCCTCAAAATCAGGATAGCCATTCTCCTCCATCAACCCTTCCTCGTAGGAGAAATGTGTCTTGGTATAGTCGACCAGTTCAGCCAGTGCCTCCCGTTCAAATTCCTCACCGGTGGAATAATCCACGGCAGTCGCCAGCTGGTTGATCAGATTGATGAGTTTTCTGTGCTGCTGATCGATGGAATCGATGCCAACACTGTACTCATCCCTCCATTCAATATAGGGTTTTGACGACAGCTTTCTGTAAATAAATGGAATAGCCACCAGGATGGCCACCAGGGCCCAGGTCAGGGGACTGGTGGGTCCGGCCATGAACCCCAGGATCACTGCTGTGATGAGACTCAGCATGAGCAGCGCAAGCCCGAACATACCCAGATTTTTATTCATGGAAACACCCTAGCATAATTGTCGATCTACACAGAGGCCGGCCTCTCCCGTTCGACTGTGGACCTTGCATTAAATAAAACAACTATTGGTAAGAAATTAATCTTTGGTTATAGCAACATCCCGTTATCATCAGCCCACAACAGGCAACCCGAAATGTACAGGCTTAAGCACCCCCACAACTTGATCTCCATCAAAGCAAATCCCTCCAGAATATCAACCGCACAGAATATAGCCCTCAATCCCATGCTGAATGGCGCCTGAATTGAATACCTGGTGTTATTTTCCCCGCTAATTGGGTTAAGATTTCGCTGATGGAAATCCTGTATTTCACACTTGCGGCCATCTTACTGTATTTCGGAGCCGACTGGATACTCAATCGTGCTGAGAAGGCAGCCGGTAAGCGTTTTGAATACCGCAGCCTGATATTTTTTGCCATTCTGCTGGTGATGGCTCTGACCTCCTTTGCGTTGGTCAGACAACTGACCGGCTAGCTTTTTTTTCAAATACCCCCTGTGGGTCGATCACCAGCCAAATACTTGACCGGAGAGGGCTAAAATAACCAATTACAGGCGTTCTTGATCCAGATCAAGGCACCAGACCACCGACAAGGGTTCTCATACGCAGAGTACAGGCCGCGGCTTACCATCGCGTGCGCAAATATAAACCAAAAGGGAGATGGCCAGTATGTCCGATGCAGAGCACAGCAACCCACCAGACGACGAAAATGAACGCATACCAGCCATGCAGCAGCTGCTGGACAATCCATTTCTGTTGCTATTCCTCGGAGTTGTCATGCCAACGGTCTTCTACCTGATCTGGGGGATCATG
The DNA here is from genome assembly GCA_029860045.1 of Gammaproteobacteria bacterium. GTDB lineage: Bacteria > Pseudomonadota > Gammaproteobacteria > UBA9214 > UBA9214 > UBA9214. Next base: position 32,007 of record JAOUBY010000005.1, read on the forward strand.
GAAATCATCTCCATTCCAATCGCAAAATAACCAAGGGAAACAAAACCATGGCCATTACTCCTCCTCCCGAGCGTGTCTGGTGGAATATACCGATCGCGCGTACCGAGATTACCTGGATTGTTATCGCCTTCGCCTGGGGACTGTTGATGTTCTCGGCAATGATCTACTGGCACATCGAGGGTGAACAAAACCTTTCCAATGAATCCTATCGCACCACACCGGCCGCCTTTTCAGAAAAGGCTAATGCCATGGTGGAGCAATACCAGGTGCGCGAGGAGGCCGGCATGCCTGTCGTGCACCCGCCACCCGGCAGCGATGTCTACATGATCGCACGCCTGTGGCAGTGGTGGCCTATCCTGGAATTCGAGAAAGACCAGACCTATCGTCTGCATCTCTCCTCCATGGACTGGCAACACGGATTCTCACTACAGCCGGTCAACATCAACCTGCAGGTCCATCCCAACTACGACATGGTCGTAACACTGACACCCAATGAGTCAGGCGAATTCGGGGTGGTGTGTAACGAATTCTGCGGCATTGGCCACCACAACATGATCGGCAAGATCTACGTTACGGAATAAGGGAGACACGAGATGTCAGACTTCAATCATCGCGTTTGCCCGGCCACCGGGTTACGTATTCACAAGTCCGCTGAAAATCTAATCAAGGCAAATGCCGTTGTAGCCATTGTATTCCTTGCCGTGGGTGGTTTATTCGGCCTGATGGTCGCACTGACCCGCTGGCCCGGCGTGCACCTGCTGCCGGCCGACTGGTTCTATCTGGTACTCACCGGTCACGGTCTGGATGTGCTGCTGGTGTGGATTATCTTTTTCGAGATGGCGGTACTGTATTTTGCCTCGGCAATATTGCTCAATTCGCGACTGGCGGGGCCACGCTGGGGCTGGGCCGCGTTTGCACTCATGCTGGTCGGCGCCATCATGACAAATGTTGCTGTTTTACAAGGCAATTCCAGTGTCATGTTCACCTCCTACGTGCCGATGCAGGCCGCGCCACATTTCTACCTGGGGCTGGTGCTGTTCGCGGTCGGTGCCCTGATCGGCTGTTTCGTGTTCTTCGGCACGCTGGTCGTCGCCAAGCAGGAAAAGACCTACAAGGGCTCGATACCACTGGTCACCTTTGGCGCCATGACCGCAGCCATCATTGCGGTATTTACTATTGCTTCGGGTGCAATCATCCTGGTCCCGACCTTCCTGTGGTCGGTAGGCATCATCGGAAATATTGATACCCTGATGTACAAGACCATCTGGTGGGCCATGGGTCATTCCTCCCAGCAGATCAATGTTGCAGCCCATGTCTCGCTCTGGTATCTGATAGCAGCCGTTGTACTGGGTTCCAAACCGCTGTCCGAAAAAGTCAGCCGCATGGCATTCCTGATGTATATCCTGTTCCTGCAACTTGCCAGTGCGCATCACCTGCTGGTTGAGCCGGGCATCAGTTCCTCGTGGAAAATCTTCAACACCAGTTATGCCATGTACCTCGCGGTACTCGGCAGCATGATCCATGGCATGTCTATACCGGGTGCAATCGAGTCCGCCCAGCGTGCCCGTGGTTTCACCAACGGCCTGTTCGAGTGGTTACGCAAGGCACCGTGGGGTAACCCGGCCTTCTCCGGCATGTTCATGTCGCTGGTTATGTTCGGCTTCCTCGGTGGCATCACCGGCGTGGTGTTGGGCACCGAACAGATCAACCTGATCATGCACAACACCCTGTATGTCCCGGGTCATTTCCATGCAACCGTGGTAGCCGGCACCACCCTGACCTTCATGGCGGCTACCTACCTGATTGTTCCACTGATCTTTCAACGTGAGTTGATCATGAAGGGCCTGGCCAGGTGGCAACCCTACCTGTTCGGTCTCGGAGTGATGGGTATCTCGGTGTTCATGATGGGTGCCGGTACGCTGGGTGTACCCAGGCGTGTCTGGGACATCACCGGAGCTGACGCCCTGATCAAGTATGACTACTCCGGCGCAGCCTACCTGATGATGGGCCTGAACGGCATCAGCGCGATTATGGCAGCCCTTGGTGGCCTACTCTTTGTCATCATCATTGTCGGCTCAGTACTGTTTGGCAAACGCACCGGTGACAAGCCGCTGGAAGGCATGACCATGACCACCGCCGCCAATTATGGCAGTGATGAACATCCCAAGATTCCAGGGACTGTCGTGCTGGTCGCGATATTCTTCACGGCCTTTATCCTTTACTACTTCGTCAACTGGAAGTACCTGGCCGAAGTATGGCCACTGCGCTAATCAGCAATGGAAATGGCATCCCGGTGAAGGAGACCCTGGCACTCGTCTACTCGGTGTTCAAGGTCCGCATCGGGACTGCCATCATGCTGACCGCGCTGGCGGGCATCGCCGTGGCGCCCGGGCCGGCACCGGAGGCATGGCAGATTGCAGTGCTTGCCCTTGCCGTACTGCTGTCCTCGGCCAGTGCCGGCGCCTTCAACATGTACATGGAACGTGACCTCGATGCGCGCATGAACCGTACCCGCAACCGGCCGTTTGTAACCGGCCGGTTTGTGGCAAACGGTTACTGGCTATCCGGGATTGTCCTGTTGCTGGTGGTTGCCATCGCGGCGGCGGCACTCGCCACCAACGCCATTGCTGCGTTCTACGTGTTCCTGGGCGCCTTTGTCTATGGCGTGGTGTACACCGTCTGGCTGAAACGGCGCACCTGGATGAATATTGTCGTTGGCGGGCTGGCCGGCAGCTTTGCCATTCTTGCCGGGGCCGCAGCAGTGGACCCCGGACTGGCGCCGGCGCCCCTGATACTGGCAGTCGTACTGTTCCTGTGGACCCCGCCCCACTTCTGGAGCCTGGCCTTCAAGTACAAGGATGACTACGCAGCGGCCGGCGTACCCATGTTACCGGTTGTGGTGAATGACAAGACAGCTGCGAACATCATCCTTGGTCATACTGTCCTGCTGGTTGCACTGTCACTGGCACCCGTCATGTATGGCATGGGCTGGATTTACCTGCTGGGCGCCATTACCGGTGGCGGCTGGTTTGTCCGCACCAGCATTGGCCTGGCACGCAACCCGTCAGCAAAGACCGCGATGACCAATTTTCATGCCTCGCTGTTACAACTGAGCCTGCTGCTGGTCGGTGCGATCCTTGATGCGTGGCTGGTCTAGCATCGTGTCTGCATACACCACTGCGTTACTTTAGTCGAAACCTAACCAAACACCGGTTTAAGGTAGCATAGTCATGCCAGCATGACATGCCCGCCAGATGATTGTCGAGTCCGATTGCAATACTTACCAATGCGTTCATATCAGAAAATATTAAGCCTTGTTCTCACGGTCCTGCTAATAACCGGCGCAGCCTCTGCTGCTGCACAGGAAGCTGCGGCAACTTATGACGAGAAACAGTCACTCGCGCGCAGCCAGGCCGTGCAGGGCCATACCGTTGGTGATTACACCTTCCTCGATGGCAACGGAAATTCAGTATCGCTGGGCGCGTTGCGTGGCAAGCCGGTTATCATCAGCCTGATCTACACCAGCTGCTACCATGTCTGCCCGACTGTAACCACCAACCTGGCAAAGGTTATCGGAATCGCACGGGATGCCCTGGGCAATGACAGCTTCTCGGTGCTGACCATCGGCTTTGACACGGCAGCTGATACGCCGGATCGGATGCGACTGTTCGCCAAACAGAGAAATATTGATCTCGATAACTGGCATTTTGTCAGCGTAGATACCGACACCCTGCAACGGCTGTCCGATGATGTCGGCTTCAGCTATTTCAGCACCCCCAAGGGTTTTGACCACATGATCCAGGCCACCCTGCTTGATGGCGAGGGCAAGGTCTATCGACAGATCTACGGCATGGCCCCGGAACCACCGGCACTGGTCGAGCCGCTCAAGGAACTGCTGTACGGCAAACAGGTGGCCGCCACACCGATCGAGGGCATGCTGAACAACATCAAGCTGTTCTGTGTCGTGTACGACCCGACCACCGGGATGTACCGTTTTGACTATTCGATTTTCATCGGCCTGGCCATCGGGCTACTGACGCTGGGTGGCACTGCCTGGTTCATTGTCCGCGCCTGGCGCAGGTCCGCTCCGGGCGGTCCGGCACGGGGGAACTCATGACTGGCCTGCGCACCGCTGCCCGATCGGTATTTGAATTCGCCGAAAAACTGTTTGACCGGGCCTTTGGTCCTGACTGGAACCCGCTCTACCACCTGGGCACACTGGGCTGGTTTTTTTACTGGATTGTGATTGTCAGTGGCATCTATCTCTATATCTTTTTTGACACCGGGATCACCCAGGCCTACGAATCACTGGAATACATCACCAATGTGCAGTGGTATGCCGGGGGGGTCATGCGCAGCCTGCATCGCTATGCCTCGGATGCACTGATCATTGTCATGATGTTGCACCTGGTGCGTGAATTCGTCATGGACCGTTACCGCGGCGCACGCTGGTTCAGCTGGTTTACCGGGGTGCCATTGATATGGCTGGTATTTGCCTGCGGCATCAGCGGCTACTGGATGGTATGGGACGTGCTCGCTCAATACATCGCCATTGCCTCGACCGAATGGCTCGATTCACTGGGCATCTTCGGCCAGTCTATTGCACGCAACTTCCTGAATGAAGAAACATTGAGCGGCCGCTTCTTCACACTCATGGTATTCATTCACATTGCCGTTCCGCTATTCATGCTGCTGGTCATGTGGATACACATCCAGCGACAGAGAAATGCCCGGGTCAATCCACCCGTCGGCCTGGCTGTCGGCACACTGGGCATGCTACTGGTACTTTCCCTCATCGAGCCAGCAGTCAGTCAGGCACCCGCCAACCTGAATATCGCACCGGCCGTTATCGACTTTGACTGGTTCTACCTGGCAGGCTATCCGTTACTGGACTGGCTGCCCGGCCTGGTTGTCTGGGCACTGGGTGGCGGGGCTACACTGTTACTGCTGGTGATGCCCTGGCTGCCGCCCGGACGTCGCCGCACGGCCGCACAGGTTGACCTCGACAACTGCAATGGCTGTGGCCGCTGTGTGGAAGACTGCCCGTTCAGCGCCGTGGACCTGCAACAACGTACCGACGGGGCCGCCTTTAGCGAGGAAGCGATTGTCAGCAATAATCTGTGCACCGGCTGCGGCATCTGTGTCGGCGCCTGCCCCACTTCAACACCCTTCCGGCGCAGCGGCAAACTGGTGCCCGGGATCAACCTGCCCGACACGGACCTGCACACCCTGCGCGAACAGACGCTGGCCGCGACATCGCCACTGAGCGGGATTGGACGCGTCATGGTATACGGCTGCGAGCACGGACCGGACCTGGAGAAACTGCGGGACGCAGACACGGCCGTATTGAAACTGCCGTGTATTGCCATGCTGCCGCCCTCTTTTATCGATTTTCTGATTTCACGCAAGCATGTCGATGGCGTTTTACTGACCGGTTGCGCTGAAGGGGACTGTCACTACCGGCTCGGCCAGCAGTGGGCAGGACAGCGTCTGGCCGGAGAGCGCGATCCGTACCTGCGTGCGCGGGTGCCGCGCGAGCGGGTCGACACTTTCTGGGCCGGCCTCACCAGCAACAGGAAACTCAGGGACGAGCTGAAAAACTTCCGCACCCGCCTGTCAGTACTGCCCGCTATCGAGCGCAACAAACGCCAGCCCGTGATCAAACGAGTTATCGAGGGTGACGAAAGCCATGAATAGGGTACTCGCCTACATCGGCCAGGCTATCGCCTACACGCTGTTTGCTTTTGTGATCGGCTATCTAGCCACCTCGCCTCCCTACACCCACCTGGAGCCGGGCATGGCAGTCATCAAGCTGAGCTTCAGTCACGCAGGTGAGCACATCAAGGAATGCCGGCGGTTAACCCAGGAGGAACTGAATGCGCTGCCACCCAATATGCGCAGGCCAACAGACTGCCCACGCGAACGGGTACCGCTACTGGTCGAACTTGAACTGGATGGTGAAACCATTTACCACGAGCTGCTACCCCCCTCCGGCCTGGCCAGTGACGGTGCCTCAACGGCATATAAAAAATTCCCGATAAGCGCGGGGGAACACCGTATCGTGGCAAGATTGCGTGAAAGAAGGGAGACCGACGGTTTTGATTATGAGAAAGCGGGAGAGATCAGCCTGGCACCCCAACAGAATTTTGTAATTGATTTTCGACCCGAACTGGGCGGCTTCCTGTTCCTATGAGGTTTCCATGTCGATGATTGAATGGAAAGATGAATTCTCGGTCGGCATCCCCGATGTTGACCACGAACACCAACAGCTTATCGGGCTGATCAACGAACTGCACAACGCCATGTCAGGCAAAAACGCCGCCATGACCGTGACAGATTTTCTCGGCGAGATTCACGCGCATGTCGCAGCACACTTCGCGCTGGAAGAAAAAATAATGCGCGAGAAGAAATATGACCAGTACGAAGACCACAAGCGAGACCACGAACGTCTGCTCGATGAAATCAGTGACATCATGGATGACTACGAAGAAAACGCCTTTTACAGTGACGAGGTGTTTACAAGCACCCTCGAACACTGGTTTAGTGATCACTTCAAGACCAGGGACGCACGCCTGCATAAGCACCTGGGTGTATAAGCTGCCTATCTGCACACAGCACCGCGCCACAAAAGATAGCGACCCCAACCGGGCATCAATAGCGTCCAAAAGCAGCAACCTGAAAGAGCCCGCTTCTCCAGGCGAGGTTTACAGAAATAGCGGGAACAACTTGCTCTTCTCCAGGTTGATGCGATCACTTACAAGAGCAAATATCTCACGCGTCTCCTGCGTGAACTCATCATGCCCGGTCGCGTCACCCCCACGGGTGGCATGACACCAGCGCTTTATATAGCTCGATAAAATCGTCCTGAGCTGGTGGGTGTTATTGATAAACCTGGTGGCAACTTCATTGATGCTCTTGTCCTCATGCGAGAGCAGTTCCGCGTACATCGCCCGGTCCTCATGGTCCAGGTGCGCGCGTATCTTTTCACTGAATCTTGACAGCAACTCGCAGAACACCGGATTACCCCTCATGTCCGGGTCGGCAATCAATACATCCAGCACCGCACACAAATCAGTGAGCTCCTGGTTTTCCCTGCTGAATTCCGCAACATCCACCATGATTATCTCCTCCTTAACTAAATCCTGAATATTTGTTATCTGTGGGACTCTGAAGCTAGGCAATCAGGCGCGCAAAATCAATGATGTAAATCAACTATCATGAATTTGTCCGCTTGGCCTGAGCTGCGCCAATCAGACACACCTGCAGGAGCGCTTCGCAAGTGCGGTCTTTGCCACGATATTGGAATCGCGGATGAGATCCGCTCCTACAATTGATACTCCTGGTGTAACTCCGGCATCTCTACCTGCGTATTTTTCAATAACCGGCTGAATGCCGTCATGCTGTCCTTCTCGCCATGCACCAGGAAAGTCTTCCCCGGCGTGCCGGTCTGTGCATGCCATGCGCGTAATTCGCTCTGCCCGGCATGTGCTGAAAACCCGCCAATGGTGTAGACCTGCGCACGCACCGCGTAGTCCTCGCCATAGATATCCACACTCTTCGCGCCATCGACAATACGCCGTGCCAGCGTGCCATGGGCCGCATAACCAACGAATACGACACTGCTGTTCTCCCGACCCAGGTTGTACTTCAGGTGATGACGAATGCGGCCGCCGGTACACATGCCGGACCCCGCCATGATCACTGCACCGCCGGTGATCTGGTTGATCGCCATCGACTCGGCGGTCTCGCGTGTGAAGTGCAGGCCGGGAAAGTCAAATGGATCGCGGCCGGTACGGAACAGTTCATGTGTGTGCTCGTCGTAACAGTCCGGATGACGCTGGAAAATCCGGGTAGCGGAAATGGCCATGGGTGAATCGAGAAATACCTGCAGAAACTGTGGCAGGACACCCTGTTCCTTGCCAGCATGCAGGTAGAACAGGATCTCCTGCGAACGCTCCAGTGCAAATGTCGGGATGATCACGTTACCACCGCGTTGAATGGTGGTATTGATGGCCTCGTACAACTCCTCGACAGACGGCAGCAACTGCTTGTGCTGACGGTCACCGTAGGTCGTCTCCATGACCACCACGTCAACTTCCGGCGGGCTGGCCGGGTCACGCAGGATCGGGCGACCACCAAGGCCCAGATCACCTGAAAACAGCAGACGTCGATCACGTCCATCCTCGGACAATTCCAGCAGGATACTGGCCGAGCCAAGGATATGACCGGCATCGATGAAAGTCGCACGAATACCCGGCGCCAGTTGCAACGGCTGATCGTAATGCGCAACGCGCCCGAAATTCTCCAGTGCATTGAGTGCATCCAGCGTGGTGTAAAGCGGAACAACTTCCTCACCCGTCTTGCCGCGACGTCGCGCACGACGGTTCCGGTAGCGCGCCTCTTCCTCCTGCAGGCCGGCCGAATCCATCATGATCAGCCGCGCCAGTTCCCGGCTGGCCGCCGTGGTGATGATCTCGCCGGTAAAACCGCGATTGACCAGCAGCGGGATACGCCCGCAGTGATCAAGATGGGCGTGGGTCAGCAACAGGTAGTCAACCGATGCAGGATCGAAGCCGAAGTCGCTGGCATTATCCTCGACCAGCTCGCGGCTACCCTGGTACAACCCACAGTCGACCAGGATGCGCTTGCCCGCGCACTGCAGCAAATGGCATGACCCGGTCACATCCTGCGCGGCACCATGAAATGACAACTTCATACTTCCGTTTCTCCAGAGAGCATTGGGCGGTTGCACTTGATATACCAGTGCTCTATTCCCTGCCACGCCTCCAGTGCCGTCTCTGCAAACCAGAAGATGTCACGATCCTCCAGGTCGATGGCACCCTGCTCGAGCAGAAAGTCGAAGTCGATGACCCTTTCCCAGTAGGCCTGGCCAACCAGCACGACCGGTAGCGGCTTGATGGTGCGCGTCTGGATCAGGGTCAGCGCCTCGAACAGTTCATCCATCGTGCCGAACCCCCCCGGAAACGCAACCAATGCGCGTGCGCGCTGCATAAAGTGCAGCTTGCGCAGGGCGAAGTATCGAAAGCGGAAGCACAGCTCCTGTGAAATATAGGGGTTCGGAAACTGCTCTTCTGGCAGGTCGATGTTCATGCCGACCGTTTTGGCGCCATGCTCGAACGCACCGCGATTGGTGGCCTCCATAATGCCGGGACCACCACCGGTCATCACCACCAGTTCACAGTCCAGAGGGCCCTTGCCGAATTCGGCCACGAGGCGGCCAAATTCGCGAGCTTCCGAATAGTAGTGGCTGTTGTCGAGGATATGCCGTGCTACCTTGAGGCGCCGCTGCAGGTCTGCATCGTCTGGAGTTTCTGCCAACGCACGCTCGAGCATGTCGATCCTGCGCTGTGCCGCTGACGGCTCGGCTATCCGGGTGCTGCCAAAAACAACGATGGTGTTATTCACCGAATGTTCACAAAGCAGCAGTTCCGGCTTCAGGTATTCAAGCTGGAGACGCAGCCCACGCGCCTCGTCACGCTCAAGAAAGGCAACGTCCCGGTCGGCACGACGATAGCTGGGTGCCTCGAGCAGGGCCTGGATACGGTCTGGCGCATGGGGGTCTTCCGCGCCAGCCTTAGGTTGCGACTCCGGCAGCGGCTCGCGCCGTCGCTCCGGGTCCGGCGGCGGCGGTATATCCGGTGGTGCCTTTTTCCCGATATCACTCATTCACTTACTCCAGCTGACAAGACTCTGCTCATTCACGACCATGGTAGCGGCCATCAACAGTCTGAAACACTACTCCCGGGGCTTGCTCCTGTCTGGTTTCGGGGTCAACTTCCGGCGCATCTCTTCGATACCCGTCTGATAGGCCTCTGCATCACCGTAGTCGAAGAAACGCGGATAGCGCGCATGCGCACCGCGCACCCTGCGTGCATGACGGATCGGACACCAGTATTGCTCGGTACGCGCAATGATTTCACGCGCATAGGCGACCACGCCGTTGGCATAGCCGCAGTAGGCACAGTTCACCTTCTCAATGGTATTCAGGTAGGCCAGCTTGTGTCGATCATTGACAAGATAATCGCGGCGACGCACGCGCGTCACGCCGTAGGCACGAAAACAAATATGTTGGTACAGTGTAAATGTCAAATCAACCGTGACCAGCGGCACCAGCATGCTGTAGATAACCGGCGCGCTCAGAACCGATGCCAGGCGGGCAGTGAGAATATAGTTCAGTGAGCTGACACGGAAGCGGCGCTGAAAATCCTGCACCTCCCGGGTAAAACGCACCCTCCCCCCTTCAAAGGTATAACGAAAGCGCTCGCGTGCATCATCAAACTGCGTCTCCATCTGCTCCTGGAGATCACGCATATCATCAAGCAGTTCATTGATATCTTTATACATAAGCGGCCACCCTGCTACCTGTACTGCCTCAATCTAACTATAGCGCAGCCGGCTGCACTGATGACAGCCGTTGATACACATGAGTGAGTACAACATGAAATTGATGGGGGCAGACTTCCTGTGGATTTCAGATTTAAACTGTCCCGTCACAGGACGCTGCTGACAATCGGCAGGATGGCATATGCTTAAATTTCATGACCGGGCCTCATGGTAAGGCCGGCGTACTTATTATTTTTTTCCAGGGGGATAACTCGACAGGATGTCGCTGACCAGTTTATTCACAATGTTGGTCATTGTTTCCGGGGTGCTGCTCTCGCCCAGGCGCTCGGTGCTGGAGCCGCGCCACAGCATGGCATTATCCGGGACATCGAGAATATCGATGGTAAGTACGAACTCATCATAGGAATCGACATCGTAGCCCGGGAATCCGTATCCGACGCCAACCGCACTGTGCCTGCCGAAGGTACCCATACCGATCGAAAAACCGCTGTTGCTCCCCTCCAGATCGGTACGCGTACCTACCTGGTAGGCAAGACTGGCATCGGCATTGCTATCCACCACGGCAATGCCGCGTGTTGCCAGGTAGTCGGTAATCGCATTCCTGATGCGTTCATCGACCAGCGGGCTGTTAACCCGGGTATCGCTGCTTTCCGATTGCGCCGGCGGCGCGATTTGAACGCTTTTTATAGAGGAAAAGTCATAGCCCGCCCGGTAGTCCACGTTGGTCGCGGTTGCGCAGGCAACCAGCATCGCCGCGAGTACAGGCACGGACATTTTCCCGAAAATATTCTGAAGCTTCATGGATACCTCCTCTATGACAGCATATTCATGCATCGGCCCGTAGCTGGCAATAACCGGCCTTAAAGCGTTGGACAGCCGGGAAACCAGGTGATTCCCGTACCGTTAACTACCCGGTTATTTTTCCACCACACGTACACCGTCCGCAATCCGGTCGTCCGGATGCAGAATCACCCGCTCACCCGGCCCGATACCATCAAGAATCTGTGTAGCAAGCCCGTTGCTGCGCCCTTCACCAACAGTGACAAGACGTGCCTTGCCGGCATCAATGGTGAATACCGACCAGCTATCATCGTGGCGAAACAGGGCGCTTGCCGGCACCTGCAACACATCATCATCCTGCCAAAGAACAAACTGCGCCTCGACACGGTAACCATCACCCAGCTGCTGCCAGTCCGAATACGGTGAAACCAGGTCGGCAATTACCCAGACACGCTGCTCCTCGACACCCAGCGCAGATATATGCGTGAAACCGGTCGGCTCAATGGTACGCACCACGGCCTCCAGCACCCGGGGACCACCCCATCGTAACAGTTGCACCCTGGTACCGGGCTGAATTCGCACGGCATCTGCAGACAGTACGTCGACGGCGACCTCCAGCGCGGAAGGATCACCGATTTCGAGCAACGGCTCACCGGTTGCCACCACGCCCTCACTCTTGTGGTGAATCTGCAGCACCTGGCTTGCGACCGGCGCCTTTAACGCCACTGTCTCAAGCCCCTCATCGCCGTCACTGCCTATTGAATACTGGAGTGCTGTCTGCGCTGCCTCTAACTCGTAGCGCGCCACCTCGACGCTAAACTCCGCGGAGCGCAATTGCGCTGCAGCTTCCCGGGAACGCGTGGCTGCCTGTTCCAGCGCATCGCGCGAAACCAGCGACTGTTCCTGCAATTGCTGCTTGCGCTTGAAGTCATTACTTGCGAACCCGGCCTCGGCACGCGCCGCGCTCACCTTTTGTTCCGCACTCTTTATCGCGGCATTGGCTGCTGCGACCTGCGCCTCGGCACGTGCGCGGCTGCGCGGATCGAGCACCTCTGGACGCAGCGGTTCCATAAATGCCAGCGCCTGTCCCCGTGTTACCGAATCCCCGACTTCCAGCACTATACGCTGCAGGTAGCCGGCAACCGGCGCCGATATAACAAAGCGGTCCTTGACACGAGTCTGTCCCTCCTCATCGACCGTCACACTGAGTGGCGCACGAACCACCGTCGCGCTCTCAACCAGCAGTGGTGCCGGCCAGAAGCCCCACGCCAGTGCGGCAGCAATAGCCACGGCCAGCAATATAAACCCGGTTTTTCTTTTCATTGACATCATGTGCAATTCCGATTGCCGTCTGTTCCGGCCATTACTCCCGCGTCTTCAGGACACCGATCAGGTCCAGCCGGTTCAGTTTACGCCAAAGCAGCGCTCCGGAGACAATGGCTGAGGCCAGCACCACGCTGGCAGCGAACGCGACCGTGTCGGCCTCCAGCACCAGCGGCACACGATACAGGTCGGAGCGGAATGCGTTTGACAGGTAGCGGCACAACTCGCGACCAAACAGGTAACCCAGCGGCAGCGCCAGCAGGGTGGCTACTGCCAGTTCGCCCAGCAGGATGTAGGCAACCTCGCCACGGGTAAACCCGAGTACACGCAGGCTGGCCAGCTCACGATCGCGCTCTGACAGTGCGATGCGGGCACTGTTATAGACCACACCAAAGGCAATGGCAGCCCCCAGCAGGGCCGTCACAAAGGAAAAAAACAGGATGGTCTCTTCCATGGTCTTGTGGAAGCTGCGGATCGCCGTCTCACGCACAACCGTGCCGGCAACCCGCGGCATGCCGTCCAGCTCGCGATAGATACGCTCACTGTGTCGCTCATCGATATCGAGGTAGGCCGCGTTGATTGCATCCCCCTCTTTCAGCAGGCGGTTGACGCTCGCACGCCGCATGTAGGCCGAGACACCCAGGTATTCGCTGGTCAGCCCGACCACCGGAACTTCCAGTACCGGCCGGTTACCTTCCAGCACTTCCACGGTCAGCTGTTCACCTGGTTCAATATCCAGCAGCTCGGCAAGAAAATCGGTCAGCACCACCCCCTGTTCCGGCAGCTCCACACGATCGAGGTCGGCATCAAGGATACGACGCAATGTGCCATCCGGCTCCATGCCCTGAATCGAACCACGGTAGCTGCGGTGTTCGAAACGAAGACGGGCCGGAACCGCGCGCATACCCTCTGCATGCAGTACGCCTTCCAGACCGGCAAGCGAGTACAGGGCATGTTGCGAGGTCGGTTCGGAAAAACTCACCGTCAGGTCCTGGCTCTGGCTCATGGCGTACTGCACGTCGATCATGTAGCTCACTGCATCCTTCTGGAAGTTGGCCACCATGATAATGCCGCAAGCTGCTGCAATACCGCCGACCGACAGCAGGGACTTCAACGGACGTCGCTCCATGTGGCGTGCGATCATGCGCGTGGGCTGGGAAAACAGGCGTTGCAGGCCAAGCCGCTCGATGAGGGTTTCGTGGTAAACGGTCGGCATTTCCGGACGCATGGCTTCCGCCGGTGGTAACTGCACCGCACGACGCACCGCCAGTACCGTACCGGTCATGCCCGCAACGAGACTGACAAGGGTCGCCAGCAAGACTACGTCGGTATGCAGATGGTAGACGGTAAACGGAAACTTGTAAAATTCCATGTACAGCGTACTCAGCCCCTTGCCCATCCAGGCACCTGCGGCAACCCCACCAGCGAGTCCGAGCATCACAATCACCAGGACCAGCGCGGCGTAGTGCCGTCCGACAGACAGGTTGCTGTAACCGAATGCCTTGAGTATCGCGATCTGATTGCGCTGGGTATTGACCAGCCGGGTAATGACCACGTTCAGCAGGAATGCAGCAACACCGAGAAAAATGACCGGAAACACAGCCGCCATGGTCTCAAGGCCCTTGAGTTCCTCGGAAAGAAAGCGGTGAGAAATCTGGTCCTTGCGCGCATAGGCACCCTGCCCGCCATTACGTGCGATGATCTGGTCAATGTGCTGGATCACATTTTCGGCATTCGCACCTTCTGCCAGCGTGAAGCTGACATCGTTGAAAGCGCCCTCCATGTTGTAGGCCGCAGCCAGCGCCGCACGACCCATCCATACAATGCCGTAACGCTTGAAATCCGGGAATACCGCCCCCGGTGCAATTGCATACATGTATTCAGGAGACATGGCCACGCCGACAATGGTCAGTTGCTTGCGCCGACCATTGATTGTCGCCGTCAGGTAATCGCCCGGCTGCAAACCGTGTTCACCGGCAAAGCTGTCATTGATCAGGACTTCATCATCACGGCCCGCCTCGACCAGGCGGCCGCGGCGCAGGTGCAGTGAATTCAGTTCCGGTGGCCGATTTTCAGGTATCGACACCAGTGTCCCGATGACCGGGTCGGCGAACCCGGGCACCTTGATGCGCGCCGCGGCTACCACGCGCGTCTGCACACGCTCTACACCGGGAACTGCCAGCAGGCGGCCGACGAGCGTGTCGGGGGCCCGTTTTAACAAGGCAAATACGTCTGCAAAGCGCTGCTCACGGTAATAGTCGTCGCGAGCTATCAGCAGCGTATCGTAAGTTGACAGCGACATTACAAACGTAGCAACACCACCGACCTGCACCAGGGCAATCGCCAGCACCATGCCGCGCATCTCCAGCAGGTCACGCCACAGTTTCCAGTTCAGGGCGCGCATGCCTACCAGCTCAGCTCGCTGGCCTGCTTGCGCGTCACGTTACGCTGCTCGGAGCCGATCCGGCCATCCATGATATGCACCACACGGTCGGCCATGTCGGCAATACCGGCATTGTGCGTAATCAGCGCCGTGGTAGTGCCGAGTTCACGATTGGCACGTTCCAGCGCCTCCAGCACCAGCACACCGGTCTCCGAGTCGAGTGCGCCGGTCGGCTCATCACACAGCAACACGGCCGGGTTCTTGGCAACGGCACGGGCAATTGCTACACGCTGCTGCTCACCACCGGACAGCTGCGCCGGGAAGTGATCCATTCGATCCTGCAGGTTCACCAGCGCCAGTGCATCCTCCGGCGTCATCGGGTCACGTGCAATCTCGGTCACGGCCGCGACATTCTCACGCGCCGTCAGGCTGGGCATCAGGTTATAGAACTGGAATACAAAACCGACATGGTAACGACGATACTCGGTCAGGCGGCGCTCATCGGCATGGGTCAGGTCCTGATCACGGTAGTGGACTGAGCCGTCACTGGCAGTATCCAGGCCACCGAGGATATTCAGCAGGGTGGACTTGCCACTGCCGGACGGACCCAGCAAGACCATCAGCTCACCGGCAAGCAGATCAAGGTCGACACCGCGCAGTGCATGCACGTCGACCTCGCCCATGTGATAGACCTTGGTCAGGCCACGCACCCGAAACACGGTCTGCGCATCGGACTCCGCAGCTACTGGAGTACTGTTCATTGCACACATATTCGCCACTGTTGACTACCCGACCAGCATAGTCAACTGCAGCGGGAACGTGTTTGAGGCAGATCAATACCGGGGCATACTGGAAAAAGGGATACCCAGCCGCTACCGTGGCGGTCATGTCACACTGGAAACAACCACCGGGCAAACACCCCTCTTTTCGCCGCAGCGCACTGGCCGCACTGGCATTTATCGCCTTGCTCTGGCTATTCGAGCTACTTGACCGCACGCTCGGTCTGCAGCTTTACCGCTTCGGCGTGTACCCGCATGCGCTCGAAGGTCTTGTCGGAATCCTGTTCGCGCCACTGATTCATGGCTCGTGGGGTCACCTGCTGTCCAACAGCTTTGCACTGCTGATCCTGCTGACTGCGCTGTTGTACGGCTACCCGCGCTCGGCACGGCCGGCACTGACGTTCATCTACGCGGGCTCGGGACTGGGCGTATGGCTGTTTGCCCGCGAGAGCTATCACTTCGGAGCCAGCGGGCTGACACATGGCATCATGTTTTATGTCTTCACCAGTGGCATCCTGCGCCGTGACCGGCCCTCGATTGCACTGTCTCTGATCGTGTTTTTCATCTACGGCAGCATGATCTGGAGCATCTTCCCGCAGGAGCCGGGCATCTCCTACGAAAGTCATTTCTTCGGTGCGCTATGCGGCGTGCTTGCCGCATTCCTGTTCGCCCGGCGCGATCCGCCAGCAGCGGAGAAGCACTATGACTGGGAGGATGAAGAAGACCCGGACGAAGCCGGCGAACAACGGCACTAGCCCGGCTGACCGTCGACGCGCGGCCGCAACCACATCGGCAGGTAGACCAACAGCAACAGCGTAAAGGACAGCATCCACAGCACCTGCGAAATTCCGATCCACAGCGTGTAATGGCCTGCATCCAGCAACGGCAACAGGACACGTACCAGTGTGCCAATCAACATAATACTGATCACCTGCGCCACCACCGGCGGCGCCTTGAGACTGCGGCCGGTATGGCCCAGCGTGACGCGTGCCATCATGCCCAGCGTGAACAGGCCAATGCCACCATAGGTGAAGGCATGCAGGGCAATAAACGGGGAAATACCGGTTACGAACACGGCGGCCTTGAGCGCAAAACCCACCACCAGCCAGCCGTAACCGAGGTACAACACAGCCAGCAGCGGCACCTTGAAGATACCACTGACATACCAGCCCGTCAGGCGCAGCACATGCAGGAAAAACAGCGCCCCCGCCAGTACCGCGACCAGCAGGCTGTCCGGTTGCAGCACATCCGCGAGCCAGAACACCACGAACAGCAGCAGGCTGGTGATATCAAGCCAGGCACGATTGGTGAGTGTGACCGGATGCCCCATGCCGTTTTCGATAAAAAATGGCAGCACGCGGCGCGCCATGACAAAGATCAGCGCCATCACCAGGTAGACGCCCGAGTAGAGACCGATCTGCACCCCATCGGGGTAGTACCCCAGCAGTCCGGCATAGAACAGCAGGTTGCTGCACAGTAACAGCACGATCTTGGACAGTATCCCCAGCTGCTTCCACTGGCGCACCTTGAATATCGGGCAGGCCAGCGCCAGCACCAGACCCACACCAAAGGCACAGTCGGCCATAGCGGCCCAGTACAACGGCACATGACTACCGGCCAGCAACAACACGCGTCCCGCCAACCACGCCACCACCAGCAGCAACAGGGGCAAACCACGCAGGGTCTGCACACCGGTCCAGTTTTTCACGGCGGTTAGCAGGAAACCGGCGATAACAGCCATGGCATAGCCAAACACCATTTCATGGGCATGCCAGACAAGGGGGGACAGTTGCTGCTGCGGCCACGGCCAATCCAGCACGTACACGCCCAGCCAGATCAGCACCGCGACCACGGAAAACACGGTGGCAACAGTAAAAAACGGGCGGAAACCGAGATTCAGCAGGGCCGTGTTACGGGAAGCAGACGACACGTCAGGCACTGGGCGCCTGTGGCCCCGGTTTGCAGGCAACCTGCACCGACAGGGCATATCCGAAATCGGGGGAACTGTAACGCATGGCGCTCATCACCAGCCTGGAGACCGCCGCATGCAGGGCGATACCGCCAGTACAAACACTATCAGGCGCTTTTATGACCCGCATGCGGCCTGCGCGTCACCACCACCTGGCGCAGGATCATGCCAAAAATCATCAACACCCCGGTGGCAATCAGCAAACCAAGCGCAAACCCGCCCATGCCGGCATGCGCCGGTGTCAGCAGCAGGTGCGACATGCCCTGATAGATCGCAAGACTGCCAAAGGCAGCATGGCCGAGCCAGGCGTTGTACCCGATTGCCACGGCAATCACCACCACGGCCAGCAGGAACAGGATCGCGCCGACAACAGGCAGTTGCGGAATAGCGAAGCTCAACATGCCCAGCAGACTGCCGGCAGCAAACAACGCCAGGAAGAACAGTACATCGCGCACACCATGATCGCCGCCGCGTGCCGCCCAGTAACCGGCAGCAATCGCCACCAGCAGGTGATCCAGACCAGAGGCCGGATGCATGAAGCCATCAATCAGTCCGGTGCTGGTATGCAGCCCGCCATGTGCAAGTGCATAGGGCGCGACCAACAGGATAAACAGTGCCAGTACAGTAGTGTGAATGATTCTCAGTTGCATCAGGTACTCCGGTTGCTGTGCTTGTTATCGGGCCAGGCCGTCTTCGCGCTCAAACACCTATATATCGGGCAACCCGGTTAGCGCACCTTGACCTGGATCAATTCCTCGCCATTCGGGTCCGTCACATGTACCGCACAGGCGATACAGGGATCAAAACTGTGAATGGTGCGCAGGATCTCGATCGGCTGCTGCGGATCATGCAGGGTATGGTTGTCCTGCAGGGCCGCCTCGTAGGCCCCGGGCTGACCGCTCTGGTCGCGCGGCCCCGCATTCCAGGTACTTGGTACGACCGCCTGGTAATTCTTGATCTTTTGATCCTCGATCACGATCCAGTGTGCCAGGCCACCGCGCGGCGCCTCCATGAAGCCGACGCCTTTCGCCTGGGCCGGCCACGTCTCCGGCTCCCACAGTTTCTCGTTGAAGGTCTTCGTGTCACCGGCCTTGATATTGGCCACCAGGTTGTTGAACCAGGTCTGCATCATGTCACCAATAACCTTGGTCTCCAGTCCGCGCGCAGCAGTGCGGCCGAGTGTCGAGAACAGCGCCTCAACCGGCACGTCTAGCTTGTTCAGGGTCATGTGAACCAGTTCCTTTGTCTGGTCGTGACCGTTGGCGTACAGCATGAGGACCCGCGCCAGCGGACCGACCTCCATGGCGTGCCCCTTCCAGCGTGGCGACTTCAGCCAGGAATAGGACTGATCCACATCGAGTTGGTCGTATGGCGGCGTCGGTCCGGAGTAATTCAGGTTGGTTTCACCGTCATAGGGGTGCAGTGAGCCGTCCTTGCCATTGCTGTAGTCATAGTACGAGTGCGCAACCTGTTCCTGGATCTCTTCGGCGGCATTCATATCCACCTCGTGAATGGTGGAAAGATCGCGATTGAGGATAGCACCGCCGGGAATCAGGAAACTGGCCGGGTCGTCCATACCCTTCTCGGGGAAATCGCCATAGGTGAGGAAATTGCCCAGACCCTCGCCGCGTGCGCCCCAGTCCTTGTAAAAACCGGCGATCGCGAGCAGATCCGGTATGTAGACCTGCTCGACAAAGGTATTCATCTTGTTGATGATCTCCTGCACCTGCGCCAGCCGCTTCGCGTTAATGGCAGAATCGGAATTGAGATCAATCGGACAGGCTACACCACCAACCAGGAAATTCGGATGTGGATTCTTGCCGCCAAAGATGGCATGCAACTTGGCCACATCACGCTGCCATGTCAGCGCCTCCAGGTAATGCGACACCGCCATCAGGTTGGCCTCCGGCGGCAACTTGTAGGCCGGATGCCCCCAGTATCCCTGCGCGAAAATACCCAGCTGACCGGCCTCGACGAAGTCCTTGAGCTTCTTCTTCATGTCGGCGAAATAGCCGGGTGAGGACTTCGGATAACTGCTGAGGGACTGTGCCAGCGTGGAAGTCGCAGCCGGGTCGGCATTCAGTGCGGACACCACGTCCACCCAGTCCAGCGCATGCAGGTGATAGAAGTGCATCACATGATCGTGCACATACTGTGCGCCGTTCATGAGATTGCGAATCAATTGTGCATTCGGTGGAATGGTGTAGTTCAGCGCATTTTCCACCGATCGAATCGAGGCCAGCCCGTGCACCAGCGTACACACGCCGCAGATGCGTTGCGCAAAAGCCCAGGCGTCACGTGGATCGCGCCCCTGCAGAATGATCTCGATGCCGCGCACCATGGTGCCGGCCGAGTAGGCCTGGGCAATGCGATTGCCTTCCATCTGCGCCTCGATGCGCAGGTGGCCCTCGATGCGGGTAATCGGATCAACGACGACACGTTCACTCATAACAACTCCTCGATTAATGCAGGGGCCACAGCTGCCCCTGTAAATATTTGCGCCTGCAGAGCCTTTTCTCGCAAAGGCGAGAGCGTTCCTCTTTGCTCAATCTTCCGCCAGGTGCTCCGCCAGTGTTTCCGTCAGGCTCAGTACCGTGATATCCATGCCATTTTCTTCCAGCCCTTCCTCCAGGTGAATACGGCAGTTGGAGCAGGCCGACACCAGCGCATCCGGCTTCACCGCATCCAGCTGCGCCTGCTTGCGCCTGAATACCTTAAGGCGCAGATCATCGGCACGCTCGTTACTGCTGACACCACCGCCGGCGCCGCAACACCAGTTCATGGTGCCTGAGTCCGGCATCTCGACGAAATCATCTGCAATCATGTCTATCAGGTTGCGCGGCTGCTCCACCACACCACCACGGCGCGAGATCTGGCAGGGATCGTGATAGGTCAGGCGCTGTGATTCCTTACCGGTTGTCTTCAGACGTCCCTGCTTGCGCAGGTCATCGAGCAACTCCAGGATATGCACCACCTTGAAGTTATACGGCTTGCCCACCAGGTTAGGACCTTCCCAGCGTATCGCCATGTAGGCATGGCCACATTCAGGGCTGATGACATTTTTCACCTTGAGCTTGTCTGCTGCATCTACAATGCGCTGCACCAGCTCCGCGGCAATCTCGGACACACCGATCTGGATACCGCTATTGGTGGCCTCGAAGGCCTCGGAGGAAATCGTCCAGCTCACCCCTGCCTTGTTGAATATTTTCGCAACAGCACCAATGAACTCCGGGAAATTCATGATCTCCATGGACGACAGTAGCAACATGTAGTCCGCGCCTTCCACATCCACCGGGATCTCCAGGCCGATGTCCTTTTCCGCATGGCGGATCTGGGCCTGCAGCGCCGGCAGTTTCACACCCATCGGACTGCCGATGGTCACCGCACGCTTGGTGGCACCGATCAGACCTTCCGGTGCATGTCCCGAGGCGGCCATGCCCTCACGCATCTTGCGAATCATGTAGGTAATGTCATTGCCGACCGGACATACCATGGAACAGCGCCCGCACATGGTGCAGCTGTCGTAGACCAGGGTTTCCCACTTCTCCAGCTCTTCATCGGTCACCGGCTTGCTGAGGCCGAATGCCTTCGCATAACGCCCCCAGAAGGTATATTCCTGCTGCCAGACGCGGCGCAGGGGCTCCAGCTTGTGAATCGGCGTGCGTGTCGGGCATCCGGTCTCGGTATAGAACAGGCAGGCGTCCGCACACAATCCACAACGCACGCAACTGCTGAAGAATGCGGCCACCGGTGCGTCGATCTGTTCCTTGAACGCATCAATACCTCGTTGCAGACTTGCGCTCATGAGTTGACCCCCCTGTAACCGGAAATTGCCCCGTTGTAATAACGTGCCAGAAACAGCGTGAATGCATGCATCAGCTTGGTGAACGGAAACACCACCATCAGTAACTCCACACTGGCAATGTGAACGGCAATCAGCAGCGGCGGCGTCAGCCCGATGCGATGAAATGCGAAATAACCGGTCACCAGCGGCAGGATCGTCACCAGCCAGACCAGGTAATCCTGGAAGCGCGACAGGTAACGCATCACCTTGTGGTTGATACGATGCAGCAGCACGGCGACCAGCGCGATCATGGTGACCACGGTCACCGCATCAATGAACTGCGTCGGCAGGGCTGGCCAACTGACCCCGAAGGCATCGTCAAACAGCAGGATATGGGGTGCGAAGAAGAACAGCGCAATGAAGAACCCGATATGAAAGATATACCCGGCCACAACATTGAAAGTCGAACGCTGCAGCGTATCGCGATTTGGAAACGACCTTGTAATGATGGTTCGCAGCCCCCCGGCCAGCGCAGAGCCGCGCGGCTCTGCAAGATTCGGCTTGCGGCCCAGCGCCAGTATTTCAAATATCCTCAGCACCCCGCCAAGCAGAAAAACCACCGTGGCAATCTGCAGCGCCGGCCCGCGTACCCAGATCAACAGTTCAGTCTCAGACATGTCAGCCATCCTTCTCCAGGTCATCAATACCGACCTTCTGATGCGCCTTCACGGCGCGGGTTTTCTTGGCACGGTTGAGTGCGCCAAGCGCCACGCCGGCTGCAGCACCGGCACCGATGGCATACACGGCGGTGCGCGAAATATCCTCGGTTGACGTGGAAATGGCCTTGTAGAAACCGCCACCGTCCCAGAAGTCGGGCTCGGAGCAACCCAGGCACGGGTGTCCGGCCTCGATCGGGAAGCTGGTGCCTTCGTTCCACTTGGTGGTGGCACATGCGTTGTAGGTAGTGGGTCCCTTGCAGCCCAGCTTGTACAGGCACCAGCCCTTCTTCGCGCCCTCGTCATCAAAGGTCTCTGCGAACAGGCCCTTGTCATAGTACGGCCTGCGATAACAGCGGTCGTGAATGCTCTTGCCGTAGTAGGCCATCGGTCGGCCCAGTTCGTCCAGCTCCGGAATAGTCCCGAAGGTCAGGAAGTGCGCCAGCACGCCGGTAATCACTACCGGTATGGGCGGACAACCGGGCACATTGATAATCGGCTTGTTCTTTACATCGACATCGGTGCTGTGTGCAGTATATACGGCTGAATGGGTATCCGGCTTCCTGTCACCGTATTGCTGCAGGAGATCGCGTACCGACAGTGCGCCAGTCGGGTTCGGATCAGCATGCGGAATACCGCCAAATGCCGCACAGCTGCCGACCGAAACAATCGCTGCTGCACCGGCGGCAGTCTCCAGCAACATGTCCATGTTGCTGATACCGGCAATGGTGGAATAACCCGGGTCACCCACTGGAATGGAGCCGTCCACCACCAGGATGTACTTGCCCCAGTTTTCCTCCATCGCGGCCTCGCGCGCCGCCTCGGCCGCGGCACCTGAGGCGGCCTGTAGCGTGTGGTGATAGTCCAGCGAAATAGTATCGAAGATCAGACCTTCCACGGTTGGCGAATGCGAACGGGTCAACGATTCGGTGCAACCCGTGCATTCCTGGAACGACATCCAGATTACCGAGGGACGGCTGGCCTTTTCCAGTGCTGCGGCAATCACCGGTACCATCGATGGTGGCAAGGCCATCATGGATGCAGTTGCCGCACAAAATTTCAGGAACCCGCGCCGGGAAACGCCGCGCGCGCGCAGTGCTTCGCCTATGGTCTGGTCTTTCGACATCGTGTGTCTCCTGTATAAATGTATCTGTCGCTATTCCGCCAGCTGTACGCTCAAGGCCTGCAGGCCTGCACGAATATCCTCGTGCTGCGCGGTAACCAGGCGGGGTATTACACACACTTCGATAAACTTGCCGATAATTTCGCCGTCGTTATTGTGGTGAGTAACCAGCCACACGCCCGGATAGCGTGTCTCGACAACCTCGCTCGGCCCCAGCGCGGACAGGCGCGCCTGCACCTCGCCACGCCCGAGTTGTTCAGCAATCCGGTCTTCCTCGCCCGGCCCCATCGGAATACTGCGCAGGTCGATGACCATCTCCTGCCCGCTGTCGAGCAGCTGCTGCAGGGCATGACGCACCTCGTGCAACAGTGGAATTACATTACCGGTGACGACCTTGCCCGGCGTCGCGCTACAACCACTCTCTGTTTGCGTCTGCATGGAAATACCTCAGCCTGCCGGTGCTGTTGAAGCCAGCGCGTAATCGGGTGACGGTGCAGAGTGAAGCACCGTCCATTGCCGCAACAGCGCCAGCACTTCGTGCGAGGCACGTGGCAACGCTCGCTTGACCGGGTTGCTCAGGGTATCTCCCCAGTCGACCTGCTGCGGCTGAATGGCAACCAGTGCGCGGTGGGCGGGCAAGGCCTGCGTGAGATGCGCAATGGCAAGCAGGTCACCGAGACTGACCTCGTGTACGCTGCGCTTGGTACGCCCGGCAAAGCGGTCCATGGCGGCGTCTTCAAACACCTGCACTGTGCCGGGGGGGCCCGTTAACTCGGCGGCATCGATCACCACCAGGTGATCGGCCTCCTCAATCCATGGGGCCAGCGTGAAGCTCAGCGTACCGCCATCAAGGAACGTGGCATTGGACAGTTCCGGGCAGTGTTGGCGCAGGTAATCCAGCATGTGCACACCGACGCCCTCGTCCGAGAGCAAGGTGTTACCAATACCCAGAATTAATGTCTTTTTGATTGACATCTAGCCTCCCCTTCGTCCAGAACCTGATTTCTACAGCATGCATATCATGGCTTTATTGACGGAGGTCAATTCCGCACCCGATTTTTCATGCTTAATTAGTCCATCACTTAGAGTTGGTGGTGATCTGGCCATTGTGGCCGCGGGGGTAAATCTGATGTGTCTTGGAATTCCAATGCAAATTCAATCAATTGACGGCTATACCGCGCGCTGCGAGGCAAAGGGCGTGCAGCGCGATGTCAGCCTGTTCATGCTGCAGGAAGAGGCGCTCGCCATCGACGACTTCGTGGTGGTACACGTCGGCTATGCCATCCAGAAGATTACCCCGCAGGAAGCCCGCAGCGCCTGGGAACTGTACGACATCATGCTGGAGTCTCCACATGCATGAACTAGCCGTTTGCCAGGCCCTGATTGAGCAAGTCAAATTAGTGGCGCACGAACAGCACGCGCATCGGGTGGTGGAGATCAACATTGACATCGGCCCGCTGTCCGGAGTGGAAGCGCAGTTGCTGGAGCAGGCCTTCAGCATCGCCAGCGCCGGCACCGTGGCGGACGGGGCGCGATTGATCAGCAAAACCACACCGGTACGCGTAAATTGCCGCAGCTGCGGCCAGGTCACCGATGCGCTGCCGACACGGCTCATCTGCGCCAACTGCGGCGACTGGCAAACCCGCGTGGTCAGCGGTGATGAGTTGCTGCTCACCACGGTGGAGGTATCCCGCAACATACCGACGGAAACACCACCAGGAATCACCGAACACTGAATTATCCAAGGAGTCCCCATGTGCGATACCTGCGGCTGTAACGTGACCCATGGCAATGCCCATTTGCTACAACCGGGAGGCAAGCTGGAGCGAACCGACAGCGGTCATGAGTCCGTCTCGGTACTGCGCAACCTGCTTGCTGAAAATGACCACACTGCGGGTCATAATCGCCAACACTTTGACAGGCATGGTGTGCTGGCTATCAATCTGATGTCCTCGCCGGGTTCCGGCAAGACCGCGCTGCTGGAGGCAACCATTGACGCGCTGGGCAAGGAACTCGCCATCGCGGTGATCGAGGGAGACCTGGAAACCGAAAACGATGCAGAGCGCATTCGCCGCCACGGCGTCAAGGCAATCCAGATCACCACCGGCAGCGCCTGTCATCTGGATGCCCACATGGTGCATGATGCGCTGCACCGGCTCGACCTGGGGCAGCTGGACATCGTGTTTATCGAGAACGTCGGCAACCTGGTGTGCCCGGCCAGCTTTGACCTCGGCCAGCATCACAACGTCACACTGCTGTCGGTGCCGGAAGGGGACGACAAACCGGCCAAGTACCCGGTCATGTTCCGCAGCGCCGACCTGGTGCTGCTAAGCAAGAGTGACCTGCTGCCGGTGCTGGATGATTTTCAGCCGTCCAATGCACGCCGGCATCTGCAGGCACTGGCCAGCAGTGCGCCCATTATCGAAATTTCCTCAAAGACCGGTGCCGGCATGGACGCATGGCTGCACTGGCTGCTGGAAGAAACGGCGGCACTGGAACACCGTATCGGGGCAATTGACCCGACGACCGCTACCAGCATGCCCGCCCCATGACCGCACTCAGCGCCGCAGACTGGCTTGCACGGATCCATGCGCTGGACTTGCCGGAGCGCGTGCGCATTATGAATGTCTGCGGCGGACACGAACGCTCCATTACCATGTCAGGGCTGCGCCATGCCCTGCCCGACAACATCGAGTTGATTCCCGGACCCGGCTGCCCGGTATGTATCTGTCCCGAGGAAGACATCTACGAGGCCATCCAGTTGGCCCTGAACGAAAATGTCATCCTGGTCGCCTACGGTGACATGCTACGCGTCCCGGTAAACGTACCGCGCGCACAGGCGCGCTCACTGGAGGCCGCACGCACACAGGGCGCCGATATTCGCCCGGTAGCCTCGCCTACCGAGGCGGCATGCATTGCCCGTGACAATCCGCACCAGCCAGTGGTCTTCTTTGCCGCCGGTTTTGAAACAACCACTGCCCCAACCGCTGCGCTGCTGGTTGAAGGCGCGCCGGACAACCTGTTCATCCTGTTGTCCGGACGCCTGACCTGGCCGGCCGTCGCCATGCTGCTCGACTCCGGTGCCCCCGGGTTTGATGCGCTGGTGGCGCCCGGCCATGTCGCCACCATCATGGGGCCGGAAGAATGGGAGTTTGTCGTCGACAAGCACGGCATCCCGGCCGCCGTGGCCGGCTTTACAGCGGAGAGCCTGCTGGCGGCGATGTACTCCACGCTGCGGCAACGCATCGAGGGCCGCTGTTTCCTGGACAACTGCTATCCCGAGGTGGTGCGCACGGGTGGCAACCGCCTTGCGCAGCAACACATCCGGCACAGCATGGATGTCGGCGATGCCAACTGGCGCGGTGTCGGCGTGATCCCGGACTCCGGGTTCACGCTCAGGGAAGACTGCAAGGCACACGATGCACGCGTGCACTTCCCGTCCTATGCCGATGACGCACGCAAGCGTGCCGGTGAAATGCCACCGGGCTGTGATTGTGCAAAAGTGGTGCTGGGCAGGATTTATCCCAATGAATGCCGGCTGTTCGGCGTGGCCTGTCAGCCGCGCCACCCGATCGGGCCCTGCATGGTGTCAGATGAAGGTGCCTGCCGCATCTGGTGGTCAGGCGGCATGCGCGAACCGGCCAATACCTCGCAACGCGCACACACGGCAACATGACATGTCAACTTCGGCCACCAGTCTCTCCGCTGTCACACCTGAGGCCCTGCGCCTGCAGGTCAGCGGACAGGTACAGGGTGTCGGATTTCGCCCGTTCGTCTATCAGCTCGCGCAGGCACTTGGCCTGACCGGCTGGGTACGCAACCGCGTCGGACTGGTGGAAATTCACATCCAGGGCGAACGCGGCACACTGCAAAGTTTCATGCGCCGACTGTTTGAAAACGCCCCGCCGCTGGCCAGGCCGCAACTGGACAACTGCATGGCCGCGACAACCGCGGACCTGCAGGACTTCCGGATTCGCACCAGCTCCGCCCTCGGGCCACGGCGCATTCATATCCCGGTTGACCTGTACACCTGCGATGATTGTCTTGGTGAACTCGAGGATCCGGGGAACCGGCGCTATCACTACCCGTTTATCAATTGCACCCAGTGTGGCCCGCGCTACACGCTGATACGCAGCATGCCCTATGATCGTCCCGCGACGACCATGGGCGGATTTACCCTGTGTGCACAGTGTGAGGCGGAATACTGGCTGCCATCCAACCGGCGTTTTCATGCCGAGCCGGTGGCCTGTCCGGAGTGCGGGCCGTCACTGGAATTTCATCATGGCGACACCCGCATACATGGCAATGATACTGCGCTCGCAGCAACACTCGCCGCCCTGCGCGCTGGTCAGACTATCGCGATCAAGGGTATCGGTGGTTATCACCTCATGTGCGATGCCCGTAATGACCGGGCCATACAGCAACTGCGTACCAGCAAGCCGCGCCCGGACAAGCCGCTGGCGGTAATGTTGCCGGCGCCGGTCAGCAGGCCGCTGCGATGTGCCAACAACCTGGTATGGCTGTCACGCGACGAGGCCGATCTGCTGCTCTCGCCGCAACGCCCGATCGTACTGGCGCGCAAGAAACCGGGCGGCAATGTCTCTGGGCTGGCCGCCCCCGGTCTCGGGGAAATCGGTGTCATGCTGCCTTACAGCCCGCTGCACCACCTGTTACTGAATGCATTCGGCGCTCCACTGGTGGCAACCTCTGCCAACATCAGCGGCGAACCGGTGCTGACCGAAAATAGCCAGGTTGAGGACCGGCTTGCACATGTCACCGAATGTTTCCTGCATCACAACCGTCCGATTGCGCGCCCGGCAGACGACCCCGTGTATCGCGTCATCCAGGACCGGCCGCGCCTGCTGCGTGGCGGGCGTGGCTGTGCACCGCTGGAGTACACACTGCCATTTAACCTGCAGCAACCGGTGCTCGCTGTTGGCGGACACATGAAGAACACGGTGGCGCTGGCCTGGGAAAATCGTATCGTTGTCTCACCGCACATTGGTGATATGGGCAACGCGCGTAGCCTCACGGTATTCAAACAAACCGTTCAGGACCTGCAAACGCTTTACCAGGTAGATGCGGCCATCGCGCTGTGTGATGCGCATCCGGGTTATGCAACATCACGCTGGGCAGACACCTGCGGCCTGCCGGTGCAACGCGTATTGCACCACCATGCGCATGCCGCGGTCGCCTGTCCGGATGCTGATGCAGCGGCACCTGCGCTGGTGTTTACCTGGGACGGCGTCGGCTATGGGGCAGATGCCACGTTGTGGGGTGGCGAGGCACTGCTGGGACACCCCGGCCACTGGCAACGTTTTGCCAGCCTGCGGCCATTTTTTCTTCCCGGCGGCGAACGTGCCGGGCGTGAACCGTGGCGCAGCGCCGCGGCGCTGTGCTGGGAAACCGGCACATCATGCAATTGCCTGCCCGACAACGCGACACTGGCACAACAGGCCTGGCAACAACGTGTCAACACACCACAAAGCAGTGCGGCCGGACGACTGTTCGAT
>JAOUBY010000053.1 GCA_029860045.1 Gammaproteobacteria bacterium
CCGCATACCTGCCATTAAGCGATTGTTTATATTTTTATTAACTAAACGGCAGGGTTGGGGTGGAAACTTGCCATTCCCTGGCTTCCCGTGAAGGTCTGGAAAGCCGCAGAATAGGACATTCCCGCCCAGCAATCTGAACTTCGGCTTCCGGCCAGAACCTGTCGTTCGCAGGATTCAGCTAAACTTCCGGGATGCCGCAGAATCGGGCGTTCAGGTATTTTTAACGTCATTATTTCGTGTAGGCTGCTATGGTTTCAGGGGATAATAATCTGACATGACTTCCTGTTCTTTATCCCGTCTTTTCTTTCTGGTTATTGGGTGTGGAATCGCATTCATATACATCAATGTTATGGTTCCCGGAGGAGAAGGATCTGATCTTGCATTCGCAGGTTGGATGCTAGTAATAGGAATTCCTCTCTTCGTATTAAGTCTTGTAGTGGCCACTATAGGAAGAGGTTGTCCGGATCGCTCATTAAGGATTCTTTCTTGGTTAACATACGGCGCATATGCACTTGGTATTCCCCTCATTTTTATGCCTGAGTTGCCAGAGTGGTTATCGCATACTGTAGGTCGTGCTCTGGGCATTACACTGATTTTCTATTTAGCTGCCTATGCAGTTCTTTGCGTAGTTATGCCATTGACGTTCTTATGGCAACGTCTGCACCACAGGTAGCTGCCTGATTCTGAATGTCCTGCTACAGTACATTCCAGACCTTTAAGGAAAAATTCTGTACGTCCGTGTTGGGTCGGAAGCAGACATTCACCTGAAATACCTCTGAGAGATTACTGATATTTATGGTAAAACCGGAGAAACCCGTCTATAGTGTGACTTGCTACAGATTCTGTCATTGTCATTTTTGGTTGTTTCCTCTGTGTTACCCCCTGAATTCCTGTTTCATTACCTGTACGCAGCACTCTAAATTTGTTTAATTATTTAAGGTAGAAAATGATATGGCTACAGGTACAGTAAAGTGGTTTAACGAATCCAAAGGTTTTGGTTTTATCGCACCGTCTGATGGTGGCGAAGATGTATTCGTACATTTCAACGCAATCCAGGGCTCAGGTTTCAAAACTCTGAGCGAAGGTCAGTCGGTCAACTTTGAGGTAGAAAAAGGTCCCAAGGGCCTCCAGGCGGCCAACGTTACCTCCTAGGCAAGACCTCATCGAATAACTGATACAAAGAACCCCGCCTCGGCGGGGTTCTTTTTTGTGTCTTGTTTAGCAGTAGCAATCTCCATACACATAAAAAGGGCAGATTGTTGAATGTCCGCTTTGAGCAGGAAGTGGCCGTCTGATAAAAAACCGGCCCGGGATTACTCCGGGGCCGGCTGCGGGTGACTCACAAACAGCGGTGTCGGGACCGCCGGGATGTGAGGTCAGTTATCGAACTGTGCGCTTATCCACGGAGCCGAAACTACCATCAGCACGGCAGTGAACAGGTATTCCTTCGCGACAAACAGTCCTTCCAGCATGCTCAGGTCGGGGTCCCCGAGCAGGTACACAACCATTACGATTCCGATCAGCTTGTTCATAAAGCACTCCACTAGAGCACCCCCTGTGATGGTTATTCTATGGGCAAAGGTTGTTGGAAATCCGTGATCCGGGACAGGCGGCGGTGTGAGCGACGTCGCAGTTCGGCAAGAAACCTTCCGAAATGGCACTGCGGCTTATCCGGGAAGCTCTGATGTGTCGTCATTGCGCGCGCGATGTACATGGAAGTTCAAGTGCCGCGGGAGGCGGGATGCCGGGAGCGGCCAGCGAAGTAATCTCCTGATTCAGGAATAGTTATATGGAGATTGCTTCGTCACTGCATTCCTCGCAATGACGGGAGCACTCAACAAATCAGGGGGGGGCACTAGGCAGATTCGGGGTGCACAGGGCCTTTCGGAGGTGCTACCTGCTGGCTCTTGTCGGTCTGTGTCCTGCCATCCTGGCGCACGGCCACGGCCCTGATCCCCTCTTCCTCAAGCAGGTCCTGCAGGCTGATCGCGTCAAGGAAACTGAAAATCTGGTTGCTGAGTTCGTCCCAGAGTTCGTGGGTAAGACACTGGTGGCCGCCATGGCAATTAATCTCACCACTGCAGCGGGTGTTATCAACATGCTCATCCACTGCCGCGATCACCTCGGCCACGGCAATCTGCCCGGCAGGGCGGTTCAGCGCATAGCCACCCCCCGGACCACGGGTGCTCTTGACCAGCTTGTGCTTGCGCAGGCGCGTGAACAACTGCTCCAGGTAGGAAAGCGAGATATCCTGGCGCCGGGAAATGTGTGCCAGACTGACCGGCCCCTCCTGCGCATGAAAGGCAAGATCGAGTATGGCGGTCACGGCGTAACGCCCTTTACTGGTCAGCTTCATAGTCTGACCACCAGGAACAAAATGCACGGTAATACAGGTGTCATTAGCGTATCAGCCTCTCAGGTACCGGAGTGTGTCTGGTCCGGATCGTTTTCCGGGCCGGCCACTGATTCAATTTCACTGTCATCAACCTGTCTGAGCGAGCACGAGTCCAGGTTCGGCAGATTCAGATCACCGACCTCCGCCCCAAGATCCTTGAGCCCCTTGCACATGTCTTCAAGGCGCTGGTCCATGGCGTGGATATGATCGAGAATCCCGTTGACTGCGGTCGCCACCGGGTCAGGCATGTCACTGGTCGCACCGTAGGCATCAAAACCCATTTTCTCGGCAATGGCCTGACGTTTTGCATCCGGCTCGGCGTGCGCCCTGACCAGCCGCCCTGGTACACCGACTACCGTCATGCCGCTCTGCACGCTTTTCAGTACCACGGCATTGGAACCAATGCGCACACCGTCCTCGATGACAATCGGTCCCAGCACCTTGGCACCGGCACCGATAACGACGTTGTTGCGCAGTGTCGGATGGCGCTTGCCCTTGTCCCAGCTGGTGCCGCCCAGCGTGACACCATGATAGAGCGTGCAGTCATCGCCGATTTCTGTGGTTTCACCGATCACCACGCCCATGCCATGGTCGATGAAAAAGCGCCGCCCAATGGTTGCGCCCGGGTGAATCTCGATACCGGTATACCAGCGCGCAATATTGGAAAACAGGCGTGCCGGCCACCGGAGGCCGTTCGACCACAGCCAGTGACTCCAGCGATGCATCAGCACGGCATGAATGCCAGGATAGGTTGTCAGGACATCGAAGGTATTGCGCGCCGCCGGGTCGCGATCGAATACACAACGGATATCTTCACGGATTCTGTCAAACATGGATATCGTTTACTGTCGAAAAATACATTGTTACACCATACCGGTTAGCAACGACAGTGGCGAGTTGCTGCCGGGCGAATTGTCACAGTGTAAGCCAGCACAACACGTCGTAACAGTAAAACCCCTTCACGCTCCGGGTTTCATGGCCTGCCGGGCAGCCGCCAGGATGCCGCGCAGGATATTGACCTCGTTCTCGTCCGGGCGCGCCCGGTTATACAGGCGCCGCAGACGTCGCATCAGCTGGCGCGGATTTTCCGGATCGAGGAACTCCAGCGCCACCAGTGTTTGCTCAAGGTGCTCATAAAAACGTTCCATCTCGTCGGCGCTGACCGGCACATGTTCCGGCACCATTACGGTATCCCCGTTTTCGTGTGCGACACGGATTTCATAACAGAGTATCTGTACGGCGGCCGCCAGGTTCAACGAACCATAGTCCGGATTGGTGGGAATCTGCACCAGGTACTGGCAGCGGTCGATCTCCGCATTGCTCAGCCCCGACTGCTCACAGCCCAGCAGCACCGCGACATCGCCCTGCTCACTTTCCACAGCCGCCATGCGCGCGCATTCCGCCGGGCGGATGAGCGGACAGGGGATACTGCGGCTACGCGCACTGGCGCCGACCACCAGCTGGCACCCCTGCAGGGCCGTATTGATATCCGGACACACCGTGGCAGCAGCAAGCACATCATCCGCGCCCGAGGCACGCGCCGTGGCATCGGCATGCGGAAACAGCTTCGGATTGACCAGGTACAGGTCGCCAAGCCCCATGGTCTTCATGGCGCGGGCGGCAGCCCCGATGTTACCGGGATGACTGGTATGGCTTAACACCACGCGGATACGCGACAGCATGGGCAGATGCGATCAGCGCGATGATTCGAGACAGAAACGCGAGAGTTGCTCCATCAGCTGTGCGGTCGCCCGGTTGGCGGCCTGCACACCACCATAGGTATCCTCGCTTGTCGCCGCTTCCCGAATATCGAACAGGCGTGAAGCAATCACGTGCTGATCCTTGAGGTCAACCAGCTGGGCACGCAGCGTGACATGTATCATGCTGGGTTGCGCGGTGAAATCCTGGTGAAAACGCAGCAATTCGGTATCCAGGCGCAGTTGCGCCGACAGCGCACCCGGGCTGGCATACAGCGCCTGGAACTGGCCGGTTGCATTCATGGCCTCGGCCAGCAGCGGCGCAAGCATGCGCGCCGGGGTATCGGCCCAACGACTGCGCACGTAATAACGCAAACCGAATTGCTGCTGCATGTAGGCAATACGCGCCGTGTCGTAGGCCCCGTGCGCGCGCGGCGTGGTAATCATCAGTACCGGCATGTCCTCACTGCCCGCAACTGCCATCGCGGGAGTGTATTCAAGCAGGTACCTGTCCTGTGCGGCCGGCTTTGGGTCCGGCAACAGTGAGCAGGCGGCCAACAACCACACTGCACCCAGTACTGCTATCAGTTTTCTTGCTGGCACATACATTGACTATTCCCCCGGTCCCGGCGCTTCCAGGTCAGTACCGTACAGCAACACCCGCGGATCGTCTTCCAGTTTCTCGCTGACACCCTTGAGGCTGTCTGCCAGCGTGCGTAATTCACTGATCAGCGCACCGACCTCTGGCAGGGTCTGCTGACTGAACTGCTGCACACCCGTGCCACTGCCCTCCACATAGCGATTAAGGCTGCCACTGGCCTCGCCCACCCGGTCCGCCATCACCTGGAAGGACTGGACGGTTTCATCCAGTTGCGCCAGTAGCGGTACCAGGCGTTCCGTGGCCGCCGCGCCATTCTCCAGCAGGCGTGAGGCATTAACCAGGCTATGGTCAATTTCCTGTTTGCGGTTCGCCACCGTCGTGGTAATGGTATTGATGTTGGCAATAATCTCCTTGAGTGACTTGCGCCCGTCTGCATCCATCAGCTTCACCAGGCTGTTGACCATCACATTGAGGCTGGCTATCAGCTCGGTACTGGTTGTGTCCAGGCGTGCAAAGAAGGACGGTGAAGAGCTGATCACGGGATACTCCTCACCACCCTTTGCCACCAGCATGGGTGATTCCAGGCTGCCACCCTTCAGGTCCACGAAGGCAATACCGGTCAGCCCCTGCACCGCCAGTTCAGCCAGGGTGTCTACACGGATCGGCGTCGTGGAAACCACGTCCAGGGTGAGCTGTACCTGGTCTGGCACGGCCGGGTTGAGGTCAATACCGGTAACCTTGCCAACATCAACACCGCGATACTTGACCGGCGCATCGCGGTACAGCCCCGATACCGACTCATCCAGGTAAACACGGTAGGTCGTGTACTGAATGGAGAGATCGCCCAGCGCCAGCCACAGGGTAACGGCCACCCAGGCCGCACCGAATATGATAACGAACATACCGACCAACGCATTTCTTATGCGGTTTCCCATTTGCGCTCCTGTACGTTCCGCGCACGCGGACCCTCGAAGTATTCACGGATATGCGGTTGTGTCGATTCCGACAGCTCCCGCATGGAACCGATGCCCTGCAGTTTACCATCACCCAGCACGGCCACCCGGTCAGCGACATCCCAGAGTGAATCCAGGTCATGCGTCACCATCAACACGGTCAGCCCCAGCATGTCCTTCAACTTCAGCAGCAGCTGATCGAACTGGCCCGCGCTGGTTGGATCGAGCCCCGAGGTCGGTTCATCCAGGAACAGTATCTCCGGGTCCAGCGCCATCGCACGGGCCAGCGCGGCACGCTTTATCATGCCGCCACTCAGCTCGCTGGGATACAGTGTTGCCGCCTCCGGCTGCAGGCCGGCCTGGGCAATTTTCAGCCGTGCCAGCGCATCGATCATCGCATCATCCAGATCAGTGTGTTCGCGTAGCGGGAAACCGACATTCTGCAACACCGTCAGGCCACTGAACAGCGCACCCTGCTGGAACAGCACACCGAGACGACGACGCAGGTGATTTGCGCCGGCCTCGCTGATCCCGACCAGCTCGGTGCCAAACAGTTTCACCGACCCACCGTCGGGCTCGTTTAACATGATCATTTCGCGCAGCAGGGTACTCTTGCCACTGCCGCTGCCGCCGACCAGTGCAAGCACTTCACCACGGCATACATCGAGGTCAATGCCATTGTGGATCACGCGATCACCGAATACCGTGCGTACGCCGCGCAGACTGATGACCACTTCGCGCTCACCGGAGCGTGGCATCGCTTCATCATCGGTGGCTGCGGTACTCATATTTTCATATCCCCATCAGGCTGAACATAACGGAGAACATGGCATCCACAATAATGACCAGGAAGATCGACTGCACCACACTGACAGTAGTATGGAGGCCGACACTCTCGGCACTGCCCTCGACCTTGAAGCCCTGGTAACAGCCGACAATGGCAATGATCGCTGCAAACACCGGCGCCTTGCCGACACCGATCATAAAGGTTGTGTAATCAATAGCCTCTTCCAGTCGCTCGATGAAGGCATTGAAACCGATACCAAGCTGCGCATTGGACATCACCATGCCACCGAACACCGCCAGTATGTCCGCGTAGATCGTGATCAGCGGCATCACGATAATCAGCGACAGCAACTTTGGAAGCACCAGCAGGTCTATCGGTGAAATCCCGATCGTCTGCAGGGCGGCGACCTCTTCCCGCACCTGCATGGTACCGATCTTTGCGGCATAGGCTGAGCCGGTGCGCCCGCATATCAGGATCGCGGTCAGCAGTGGTGCAAGTTCACGCAACATGGAATAACCGACCAGGTCGGCGATGTAGATGTTTGCACCGTAGAGTTTCAGTTGCACCGCGCCCTGGTAAGCGATAACCACGCCCATGAGAAATGACAACAGGCCGACGATCGGCAGCGCCTTGATTCCGGTCTGGTACACGTCATCCAGTACCTCCTGCCAGCGTGTACGCCCCGGGTGTAGCAGCGCCCTGAGCAGGGACAATACGGCCTCGCCAATGAAGGCAAGAAAATTGATCAGGTCAGCGCCAATCGCTGACACCCGGTCCAGCAAGGCAGGTGGCTTGCGATGGACCAGCGCAGACCCGGACCCGGCTGCTTCAGAGTCCACGAATTCCAGCAGCTGTTGGTAGGCCGGCTCAAAGGACTGCAGGGTCAGTTGTCCGCCAGCGGCCTCGATGTTTTGCCTGACCTGTACCAACAACCACGCGCCGGCACTGTCCATGGCATCTATCGCGCTGCCATCGGCAACCAGCTCCCTGCCCTGCGGCAGGGCCATCCTGTCCATGCTGTCACGCAAGGTGGAGAGACTGCCGACTGTCCAGCTCCCGCTGCAGTTCAGGGCATCGGCATTGACAAACAGTGCGGCAGGACTGGCTTGCTTCTCTGGCATGGCCCAAGTCTCGAAGATATGCGCTGCAGTTACAAGGCCCGAATGCGGTTTTCAGGAAACCTCAAAGGAAAATGCCAGCACCTCGGCCAGGCTGCCGGCACCACAGGCAATCATCAGCAGACGATCCAGCCCGAGCGCCACGCCGGCACAGTCCGGCAGACCCGCAGCCAGTCCGTCCAGCAGGTATTCATCCATGGCAACCGCGGGCAAGCGCAACCGCTCACGCCGTGCGCAGTCCTCTTTAAAGCGCCGGCGCTGCTCTTGTGCATCGGTCAACTCATGAAACCCGTTGGCCAGTTCAACACCATTCAGGTAGGCCTCGAAGCGGGAGGCGACCGGCGGATTGCCGGGGCGGACGCGTGCCAGTGCTGCCTGTTCAGGCGGATAATCACGCACGAACACCAGCCCGTTTCCCAGCTGTGGTTCGATCACGTGCGTCATGGCCAGATCCAGCCAGTCATCCAGAGTGGCATCCTGCATGCCCACCGGCACCAGTGCATGCCGGCTCTCCAGCAGATTCATCAACCCTGTTGCCGTGGCGGTGAACGGGTCCAGCCCGGCAAACTCGCGAAACAGGTCACGGTAGGTCCAGTGGTGTACGGACGCAAGCGGCAGGATGCCGTCGAGGACGTCACGCAGCAGCTGTTCCAGGTCATCCATCAGGTCGAGGTGATCGAAGCCGGTACGGTACCACTCCAGCAGGGTAAACTCGGGATTGTGAAGCGCGCCGGCCTCACCGTCACGAAACACCTTGCAGACCTGATAAATTGACCCGCTGCCTGCCGCCAGCAGGCGTTTCATGGGGAATTCCGGGGAGGTATGCAGGTAGAGTGTCCGGCCGTGCCGCTCGCCCGGGCCGTGGTATGGGGTAGCAAAGCTTTCCAGCTGCGGGTCGGTAACAGCGGCACAGGACAGTGCCGGCGTATCGACCTCCAGCACCTGTTCGCGCTCGAAATAACGACGGATGCGCGCCAGCAGTGTGGCGCGCAACTTCAATACCGCTGGCGATGCCGTCGGCCGCCAGTCTGCCTGAGATGCCACGCGCTCAGTCAATGCGGCGGGAAAATCTAGTCTTTGGCGCGCCCGACATATTCACCGGTGCGCGTATCAATCTTCAGTGTCTCCCCGATATCGACAAACAACGGAACCCGCACCACGGCACCGGTCTCCAGCGTGGCCGGTTTACCACCTCCACCGGAGGTGTCGCCACGCACACCGGGGTCGGTCTCGGCAACCGTCAGCAGGACAAAGTTGGGGGGCGTCACGGCCAGTGGCACCCCGTTCCACAGCGTCACCTGGCACATGTCCTGCTCCTTCAGCCACAGCTTGGCATCACCGACAGCGGTGGCGTCAGCCGCCTGCTGCTCGTAGGAATCCGTATCCATGAAGTGCCAGAACTCGCCGTCGGCATATAAATATTGCAGATCCACGTCCATGACGTCAGCCGCCTCGACCGATTCTCCGGACTTGAAGGTGCGCTCGATAACCCGACCGGTCTTGAGGTTGCGAATCTTTACCCGGTTGAATGCCTGGCCCTTGCCGGGTTTGACAAATTCGTTTTCAATAATGGCGCACGGGTCGCCATCGAGCATGATTTTCAGTCCGCCCTTGAATTCGTTAGTGCTGTAGGATGCCATGTGTACTGTTTATCCCTGAAGTGAGTATAAAAACACCGATTATGATACCCCGAATACCCCATCCGGAACACAGGCCGGAATGGCAGTCGCAACTGGCCCGGGCAGTGAAATCCACCGACGAGCTGTTACGGCTGCTCGAAATCGACCCCGCCCGTCTCAAGATCCAGCCACTGGCAAATGATTTCCCGTTACGCGTGCCACACGGCTTCGTCAGGCGCATGTCCCGGGGCGATATCCACGACCCCCTGCTGCGCCAGGTGCTGCCGGTCAGTGAGGAAACACTGAAAATCGAGGGCTTTTGCCACGATCCGCTTGCAGAAATTGCCGCCATGCCAAGTCCGGGCCTGTTGCACAAATACCGCGGCCGCGCCCTGCTCACCGTCACTGGCGCCTGCGCGGTGCATTGCCGTTACTGCTTCCGGCGACACTTCCCCTACAGTGACGCGAACCCGGCAATGGAACACCTGGAACAGTCCATCCGTTATCTTGGGCAACACCCGGACATTGGCGAGATTATCCTCAGTGGTGGCGACCCGCTCAGCCTGACCGATAACCGCCTGCAGGCACTGTGTGAACAGCTGTCCGCCCTGCCGCAACTGCACACCCTGCGTATACACACCCGGCTGCCGGTGGTATTGCCGGAACGTGTCGACGCCAGCCTGCTGGACTGGATCGGCACACAGCGAATGAAAGTCGTTATGGTGCTGCACTGCAATCATGCCAATGAGATCGATACAGATGTACGCGCAGCGATGCAGCAGCTGACGCAGGCCGGGGTCACGTTATTGAACCAGTCGGTGTTGTTGCGCGGGGTCAATGACTCGGCACAAGCGCTGGTTCAGCTGAGCGAGACACTGTTCACGGCCGGCATCCTGCCCTACTACCTGCACATGCTGGATCGTGTTCAGGGGGCCGCCCATTTTGCGGTCAGCGAAGCGCGTGCCAATGAATTGCTTGCCCGGGTGCGGGCGTCGTTGCCCGGCTACCTGGTGCCCAGGCTGGTGCAGGAAATACCCGGCGCACACAGCAAAATGCCACTGCCCTGAGCCCGGATGCAACGTGGCAGCCAGACCAGCTGTATGTAGTTAGTAGAGCGCGACGAACGGTTCCGGGTACTCGACGTGACCGCCACCCTCGAGGTTGCCCGACTCGACCTCGAGCGCGGTCAGCGCATCTTCCGGCGCCGGCAAATTACAGGTCACCTGCCGGTCTTTTGCCGGAATGAAACCGAAACGCTTGTAATATTCCGGGTGTCCCAGCACCACGATGCTGCCATAGCCCTTCTCCCGTGCCAGCCGCTTTGCCGCCTCGATCAGCTCCGAACCGATCCCGCGGTGACTCTGGGAAGGCACCACCGACATCGGGCCAAGTGCCAGCAGCTGCTTTTCACTGCCACCCTTGCGCAGTGGCACCCGCGTCAACAACACGTGCCCGACAATACGCCCGCCCAGTTCGGCAACCAGTGAAAGCTCCCGGTTGTAATCACTGCTTGCGCGCAGGGCACTGACCAGTTGCGCCTCGGCCTCGCCACCAAAGGCGCTGATGTGGACCACATCAATGGCACGTTCATCTTCATGCGTTTCCGGTCTGACGGTAATCGGCTGCATACGGGTCTCCGCTCGGCGCGGCCTGCCGGCCCGTCGCCAAATCGTAATTAAACATACTGATTTTCAGCTACTTGCATGCTATCAGGAAATTCTCCCGCAGGAAATAGCTGATACCCCGCCCGGACCGCGGCACGCGCTGGCCGTACATATATAGGGAGTGCTCAAGGGATGCTCGCGCATGCCGAAAAACTTCAGGTCGGGGCCGGATTTTGTGGGCAGGCAACAGCTCACGTTCCTCAGGCCGGAAATACACACCAAGAAGCGAGGTCAGCGGTGGAAACAGGGGATACGATACATCTACTCATTGTTGAGGAAAGCGGTTCTGACGCAGAGGCTCTCGCCAATGAACTGAAGCACTCGGGGCATTCCTTCCAACTCAGTCACGCGGAATCAGCAGAGACACTGGAAAAGGCACTGGACAGCCAGCTGCCGGATATCGTGATCTGCGCAATCTGCGAGGGGCTGCCGGCACCGGAGGCGATATGCTCAAACCTTGAGCAGCGCAACGCCACGGCTGCCGTTATCGCGATTGCCGATACGGCGCCCGAGGCCGATGTCCTGCGCATGGAAAAATCCGGCATTGCCACGCTGGTTTCGTACGAGTACCCCGAACACCTGCACACCGCCTTCGCACAACAGGCAAAGGCCATCAGCAAGCTGGGCCGCGTCCGACAACTGGAAACAAAGTTGCGCGACAGCGAGGCTCGCTGTCATGAACTGATTGAAAAATCCAGTGATGCCATCGCCTACATTCACGATGGCATGCATGTCTATGCAAATCGTCCCTACATGGAGCTGTTTGATATCGCGAGCGCCGAGGACATCGAGGTCACTCCGATGCTCGACATGATCAGCCCGGACGGACGCAATACCTTCAAGAAATTTCTGAAGAACTACGAAGGGCAGAAGGACAGCGACACTACACTGAATATCGACTGCATCAGCCCGGAGAACGGTCAGTTCAACTGCACCATGGAATGTGCACCGGCAACCATGGATGGCGAATCATGCACGCAGATCATCATCCGCGTCAGTAGCGACAATGCTGAACTTGAGGCCAGGATCCGCACGCTGTCACAGAAGGACATGCTGACCGGCCTCTGGAATCGCCAGCACTTCATGCAGGAACTCGAGCAGGCAGGTGACCAGGAACAGGGTCAGGAACGTGCACTGGCCTATGTCGCGCTGGATAACTTCAAGTCAATTCGCGAAGAGGCCGGCGTTGCCAGCAGCGACCTGGTGCTGTGCGACATTGCCAACCTGCTGAAACAGCATATCCCGGAAGATGAATGCCTGGCACGCTTCGGTGATTTCGTGTTTACCATAATCAAGAGCGGTGCCGATCAGGATACCATCCGCGCAGACTGCGAGGCGCTGCTGAAAAGTATCTCCGGACATCTGTCCCAGGTAGAGGGCAAGGCCTTCAGCATGACCGCCAGCCTTGGCCTGTGCGCCATAACCGAGCACAGGAAAGACCCACAGAAGCTGATCTCGTATGCGGACATGGCCTGTGAAGTGGCGCGCACCTCCGGAGGCAACCAGCTACACAGTCACAGCACCGTGGTGGACGAGAACTCCGGGCAGGAACAGGAGTGGGACCAGGTGATCCGCGACACCATCGACCAGGAACGTTTCTACCTGGTCTACCAGCCTGTCGTGAGCCTGAAAGGCGATACCACGCAGCGCTACGAGGTGCTGCTGCGTATTATCGACGAAGAGGGCCATGTAATCCTGCCGGGACAGTTCCTTTCCATCGCAGAGAAGACCGGCATGAGCGGGGAAATAGACCGCTGGGTCATCAACAAGGCGTTTGAAGTGCTGTCAGAAGCACGCAGCAACAATCCGGTTTCATTCTTTATCAAGTTGAGCGGCTCATCAATTGCCGACCCCGAACTACCTGAGTGGATCAGCAGCAAGTTACGCGAATACCGGCTGGTCAGTGATGGTGTGGTGTTTGAAATCCCCGAGCGTAACGCCATTACAGATCTGGCAGGCGCCATGAACTTTGTACAGGCCATGCAGAGCCTGCACTGCAAGGTCGCGCTGGAACATTTCGGCATAGGCGACCAACCGCAATTACTGACTCACGTGCCAGCCGACATCCTCAAGATCGACGGCAGCCTGATTACCAGCATGGCGGAAGACAGTGACGCCCAGGCACGTGTAAGGTCTATCACCGA
Source organism: Gammaproteobacteria bacterium (assembly GCA_029860045.1). Taxonomy (GTDB): domain Bacteria; phylum Pseudomonadota; class Gammaproteobacteria; order UBA9214; family UBA9214; genus UBA9214. The sequence goes on from JAOUBY010000053.1 coordinate 12,979, forward strand.
ACTGGCCAGGGAAAACAACAAGCTCTGCATCGCAGAATTTGTGGCGGATGCCAGCTGCCTGGCAATGCTTTGGCAGATCGGGGTCGACGGTATCCAGGGGAACTTCATCCAGGAGCCGGCCAAGACGCTCGATTATGTCTTTGAGAGCGAGATCGCCTAGGTGCCTGTGCCACTGACAATGCCGCGCTTGGCAAGTCGGCGCGCTACACCCCTGTCAGTCCAGCACCAGGGAGACCAGCCCGTCGGCCAGCTTGGGTTCAAACCAGGTCGATTTGGGCGGCATGACCTCGCCGGCATCGGCGACCGCCATCAGATCCTCCATGCTCGTGGGATGCAGCGAGAAGGCCACCGCCATCTCGCCACTGTCGACACGTCGTTCCAGTTCCTGCAAGCCACGGATACCACCGACGAAATCAATGCGCGCATCGCGGCGCGGGTCGGAAATACCCAGCAATGGTGCCAGCAGTTGATCCGCAAGCAGGCTGACATCCAGCCGACCGACCGGATCGTCCGGAATTTTCTCCGGATGCACAACCAGCCGGTACCACTGTCCGGACAGGTACATGCCAAACACGCCCGGCCCGTCGGGTCGTACCGCATTATCTGCCGGCATAACCTTGAAGCATTCCACGACACGGGCAAGAAATGTCTCCGCCGACATGCCAGCCAGGTCCCTGACTACACGGTTGTAGTCGAAAATCTGCATCTGCTCATGGGGAAAGATCACGGTCAGGAAATACCCGGCAGTGTCCGAGTCGCCACGCGTGGCCGCTACCCGCGAGGCCGCGGCGGAACGGTGATGACCGTCGGCAATATACAGCGCCGGCATGGCGTCAAACGCCTGGCTGATGCGCCCAACCAGGTCCCGGTCACGCACTACCCAGAGGGTATGCCCAATGCCGTCATCGGCAACCAGGTCGACCTCGGGATCCGTGCCGGTAACGCCGGCAAGCAATGCGTCGACCTCCGGGTCGGATGCGTAGGCCAGCAACACCGGACCGGTCTGGGCATTGAGCGCCTCGATCTGTCGCACCCGATCATCTTCCTTGTCCGGGCGGGTAAATTCATGCTTGCGAATCTTGTTGCAATCGTATGCCGCCACCGA
>JAOUBY010000054.1 GCA_029860045.1 Gammaproteobacteria bacterium
CGAGGCAGCTGCATTCAGCATGGACAAGGGCGAGCGCAGCCAGCCGATACAGTCTTCGTTTGGCTTTCACGTAATCGAGTTACTGGAAATCGAAGCAGAAGTCGCTACTCCGCTGGAAGAAGTGCGCAACGAACTGGTTGCCAGTTTGCTTGAGTCAGATCGCAATGACCTGTTTTATGAACAGTCAGAGACGCTTTCCAATATCGCATTCGAACAGCCGAACTCTCTCCAGGGTGTCGCGGATGCACTGGGCCTCGAAATACAGGAATCTGACTGGGTTGCCCGGGCTGGAGGTAATGGCATCGCGGAGAACCCCGGCGTAGTCGAGGCCGCATTCAGTGACGATGTATTGAAAAACGGCTATAACAGTCAGGCCGTCGAGATCAGCGATGATCATATCGTGGTCGTGCGCCTGCTGGAACACCAGGAGGCTGCGTTGCAAGCGCTTGAAGACGTCCGGGAACAGGTGCATGCGGTACTGCGCGTGGTTAAAACCCGGGCCATGCTGGAAGAAAAAGGCCAGCGTCTGCTTGCTGAGTTGAGGTCCGGCGCTATCGACCTGGCGTCGCTGGCCGAAAATGAGGACCTGGAGCCGGGCACGACCAACCTTTTGCTACGCAATTCAGAGACTCCTTCACGTGTGCTTGTCAGCAAGGCATTTGCACTGCCGGGGAAGGCTTCCGATAGCCCTGTTTATGAGGGGATGCATCTGCCGGAAGGTGATTACGCGCTGCTGGAACTGCAGGAAGTGCAGGATGGCAAGTACGATGAATTACCGGAGGCTGGTCGCAAGCAGGTGTGGCGCTCGCTGAACGAGATACAGGGCACCAACGAGATGCTGATGGTGATTAGCGAACTGAAGGCGCAGGCCGACATTCAAATGCCTGATTCAGGGACTGAGTAAGCATTCCTGGCAGGATTGCGGCGAGAGGTAATTCACGCTGAAACTGCACTGGCAAATACTGATCGCACTGGTCCTGGCCGTTATCGTCGGTGCACTGACCGGTCCCGGAACGAGCATATTCGGTATCTCGTTTCTTGAAATCTATTCCTTCCTGGGCACGATGTTCATGAGTGCCCTGAAAATGCTGATTGTCCCCCTGATCATGTCATCGATCATTACCGGCGTTGCCGGGATCGGCGGTGGAAATGACATGGGCAGACTTGGCGGCAAGACGCTGCTGTACTACCTCACGACAAGCCTGTTTGCCATACTGATCGGCCTGCTAGCCGTTAATATAATCGCCCCCGGCATCGTCGATGGCGAACCGGCGCGTGAAATCATAGCCCTGTCTGATGCCGATACCACGGAGATTACCGAACGTGTACAGGGCAAGGGCGCCGGCGATGTCGTAGATATATTCATTCGCATGATTCCCCCGAACATTGTAGAGGCGGCGGCAGAAGGCAGGATGCTGGGCCTGATCTTTTTCAGCCTGTTGTTCGGCTATTTCATGACGAAAATCGAAGCCGCACCCGGCAAGGTGCTGCGCGACTTCTGGCAGGGCGTGTTCGCGGTGATGATGAAAATTACTGACTGGGTGATGCTGTTTGCCCCGGTGGGTGTATTTGCGCTGGTCGCCAAGGTGGTGGCAACCACGGGTTTCGCGGTCTTCCAGCCGCTGCTGGTGTTTTTCTTCACCGTGCTGGTGGCGCTGGCAGCCCACCTGCTGATTACCCTGCCGCTGTTGCTGCGGCTGGTGGCGCGGGTACGTCCGGGACGTCACTTCAAGGCCATGTCGCCGGCATTGTTGACGGCATTTTCAACGGCATCATCCTCGGCAACGCTGCCGGTGACCATGGACTGCGTCGAGAAACGTGCCGGGGTGTCCAATCGCACCACCAGTTTTGTATTGCCATTGGGCGCGACTGTCAATATGGATGGCACTGCCCTTTACGAGTGCGTAGCGGCGATGTTCATCGCGCAGGCCTATGGCGTAACACTTGATATTGCGACGCAATTCACCGTGGTGCTGGTGGCATTACTGACATCCATCGGCGTGGCAGGCATTCCGGCAGCCAGCCTGGTCGCCATTACGATTATTCTGAGCGCGATTGGCCTGCCGGTAGAAGCGGTCGGACTGATCCTGGCAGTCGACCGGGTGCTCGATATGTGCCGGACCAGCGTGAATGTATTCAGTGATTCCTGTGGCGCGGTGCTGATTGGACGTCTGGAAGGAGAGCGCGATATCCTGACGGATGCGGCGGTCAGGCGTCCTGGCTGAGTGGCGCCATGCCAACGGTGTTGTAGCCACCATCCACGTAGGTTATTTCGCCGGTAATGCCGGAGGCGAGGTCCGAACACAGGAATGCGGCGGCATTACCCACATCCTCGATGGTTACGTTGCGACGCAGTGGTGCCGTATGTGCAAAGACGTCCAGCAGCTTGCGGAAGTTGCTGATACCGGATGCGGCCAGCGTACGGATGGGGCCTGCGGAGATGCCGTTGACGCGAATTCCTTGCGGGCCCAGGCTCTGTGCCAGGTAACGCACGTTTGCCTCAAGGCTTGCCTTGGCAATACCCATGACATTGTAATTGGGGATGGTCTGTACGGCCCCCAGGTAACTTAACGTCAGCAGCGACCCATTGCGGCCCTCCATAAGCGGCCGGCCGGCCTTGGCCAGCGCCGCGAAGCTGTAAGAACTAATGTCGTGAGCGATGGCAAATCCCTCGCGGGTAACACAGTCGAGATAATCGCCGGCGAGCTGTTCAGCCGGCGCAAAGGCCACCGAGTGGACGATGACATCCAGACCGTCCCAGCGCTTGCCAAGTTCATCAAACAGGGCGCTGATCTGCTCGTCGCTGCTGACATCGCAGGGCAGCACAATATCGGAATCACATTCCCTGGCCATCTTCGTGACACGTACACCCATTTTCTCGTTTGGGTAGCTGAAGGCAAGTTCGGCGCCTTCCCGGTGCATGGCACGGGCAATGCCCCAGGCAATCGACCGGTTGCTGGCCAGTCCGACAATCAATGCGCGTTTCCCGCTCAAGAATCCCATAGCTATATCCTGATGAAGTGAGGTTAATTACCGGATCACCGCGGCCCATTTGCGGCACCGTGAAGGGTGCCGTAACGTTACCGGAAAACCCCGTTCAGTAGAAGGCCCTGAAAAGCATGAATCCGGGCAGCGTGCTCATTATAATAGCCGCTCATGCAAGCCAGCCACACACAGCAAAACCCGGACATACGAATCAGCCTGGCTGCCATCTGTTGCATCTTTCTGCTGCTGGCCGGCTGTGACGGTCAGCCCTGGAACCGGCCGTACCCGGCCGACGATGCAGGACGGAATATCTACTACGCCTCTTTCAGCGAGCGCCCGAACCATCTTGACCCGGCCCAGTCGTACAGCTCCAACGAGGTGACCTTTACCGGGCAGATCTATGAACCACCGCTGCAGTATCACTACCTCAAGCGTCCCTACCAGCTGATTCCGCTGACAGCCACCACGGTTCCCGTTGCGCATTACCTTGACGCGGACGGTCAACCGTTACCCGATGACGCGGAGAATAAGCTGATCGCCTTCAGTTATTACGATATCCAGATCCAGACGGGCATTCACTATCAACCACACCCGGCGTTCGCACGTGATGAGCAGGGTGACCTGCTCTATGCAGCGCTGGGTGAGGCTGAACTGGAGGATATCCACACCCTGGGCGACTTCTCCGTAACCGGTACCCGTGAGCTGGTCGCTGCCGACTATGTTTACCAGATCAAGCGACTGGCCCACCCGAAGCTGCATTCGCCGATCTTCGGCCTGATGAGTGATTACATCGTCGGTCTCGGTGAATATGCGGACACACTCGAGGCCGCTTACGAGAAAGAAGCTGACGGTCGCGAGGGGGGCGTCTATCTCGATCTGGCGCATTACCCGCTGGCCGGTGCCGAGGTGCTCGATCGTTACCGTTATCGGGTAACGATCGAGGGCAAGTATCCGCAGTTACTTTACTGGCTGGCCATGCCGTTCTTTGCGCCGGTAGCACCCGAGGTCGATGCCTTTTACTCTCAGCCCGGCATGCAGGAACGCAATATTACACTGGACTGGTACCCGGTCGGTACCGGCCCCTATATGCTGACGGTCAACAATCCGAACCGGCAGATGGTGATGGAACGCAATCCCAATTTCCACGGTGAACACTATCCTGATGCCGGCGAGCCGGGCGATCGCGAGGCCGGTTTGCTGGATGACGCAGGCAAACCCATGCCATTTATCGAGCGCATCGTATTCAGCCTGGAGAAAGAGGATATCCCGTACTGGAACAAATTCCTGCAGGGTTATTACGATTCATCCGGGATCAGCTCGGACAGTTTTGACCAGGCAGTCAATATTGGCGCAGGTGGCGAGGTCAACCTGACCGAGGGCATGCAGTCACAGGGTATTCGTCTGAATACCGCGGTGGCGACGTCTATCTACTACACCGGGTTCAACATGCAGGACCCGGTGGTCGGCGGGGATTCTGAGCGTGCCCGCAAGCTGCGACTGGCCATATCGATTGCCATTGATTTCGAGGAGTACATTTCTATTTTCCTCAATGGGCGAGGCATAGCGGCGCAGGGAATGATTCCACCGGGTATCTTCGGTCATGCAGAAGGTGAGGCGGGTATCAACCCGTATGTCTATGACATTACCGGCAGCGGGCAACAACGCAAGTCCATTGAGGAAGCGCGCCGCCTGCTTGCCGAGGCCGGTTACCCGGAAGGGCGTGATATCCGGAGCGGAAAACCATTGGTACTGTATTTTGATACCGCTTCCACCGGGCCGGATGCAAAGGCGCGGCTGGACTGGTTAGCCAAGCAATTCGACAAGCTCAACCTGCAGCTGGTGATACGTGGCACCGACTACAACCGTTTTCAGGACAAGATGCTCAAGGGTACGGCGCAGATTTTCCAGTGGGGATGGAATGCAGACTATCCGGACCCGGAAAATTTCCTGTTCCTGCTGTACGGACCGAACAGCAAGGTCGGTCTGAACGGTGAGAATGCAGCCAATTACAGCAATCCTGAATTTGATCGCCTGTTCGATGAGGTCAAGAACATGGAGAATTCACCCGACCGTGCGCGCCTGATCGGGGAGATGATGGATATAGCCCGTTATGATGCGCCCTGGGTGTGGGGCTTCTTCCCCAAACAGTTCTCACTGCACCATGGCTGGTACAAAAACTCCAAGCCGAACCTGATGGCGAACAACGGAATCAAGTACAAGCGCATCCTGCCGGAACAGCGCGCGGCACTGCAGGCGCAATGGAACCGCCCGGTACTCTGGCCTCTATATGCAATCGCCGCTCTATTGCTGCTGGTTGTTCTGCCCGCCATGCTGGCTTACCGTCGCCAGCAGCGTCAACCTGCGGTCCGGGAGAGTCATTGATGTTTGCCTACATCATCCGTCGCATCGCCTATGCCATACCGATTCTGATAGGGGTCAACATCCTGACCTTCTACCTGTTCTTCGTGGTGAACTCACCGGATGACATGGCACGCCTGCACCTGGGTATGAAACATGTCACTCCCGAGGCAATCGAGAAGTGGAAGGCCAGTCACGGTTACGACAAGCCCTTGTTACTGAACAAACAGGCGGAGGGCGTCGAGCAGTTGACCGACACCATCTTCTTTGAGAAGTCGGTCCGGCTGTTTGCCTTTGACTTCGGTTATTCCGATGACGGTCGTGATATCAGCTACGACATCAGCCAGCGTATGTTGCCAAGCCTGGCGATCGCGATACCCGCACTGATAATCGGCCTGATGGTCAACATCACCTTTGCCATGTTGATGGCCTTTTTCCGTGGTACCTATGTTGATGTCTCCGGCGTTATTCTGTGTGTGGTGCTGATGTCTATCTCCGGCATGTTCTATATCATCGGCGGCCAGTACCTGCTGGCCAAGGTGTTTCGCCTGATGCCGATTTCCGGTTTTGCGGCCGGCATCGACACCATCAAGTTCATCATTTTGCCGGTGCTCATTGGCGTCGTCAGCGGCATTGGTTCAGGCTCGCGCTGGTACCGTACGTTCTTTCTGGAGGAGGCCGGCAAGGACTATATTCGCACGGCGCGAGCCAAGGGCCTGTCCGAGAGCCTGGTACTGTTCCGGCATATCCTGCGCAATGCATTGATACCGATTGTCACCGGCGTGGTCGTCATTCTGCCGCTGCTGTTCATGGGCAGCCTGCTGACAGAGTCGTTCTTCTCCATCCCCGGGCTGGGTAGCTACACCATCGACGCCATTAACAAGCAGGATTTTGCGGTTGTCCGCGCCATGGTATTCCTGGGAACCGTTCTCTATATCGTTGGCCTGATCCTGGTGGATATCACCTATACCATCGTCGATCCGCGGGTGCGCCTGTCATGATCATGCCGGTTATCCTGTGGACCGATGCACTGGTGTTCCTGTTGACACTGGTCGTGGTCGTGTTTGTCTTTTATGCGCGCAGCAAGCCGCATATCCGCGCCCCGTGGCAACGCGTGTTTCGTGGTCGTGTCGCAGCAGCATCGGCTGTTGTATTGCTCGCCTTTGTCCTGGTCGGTCTGCTCGATTCGCTGCACTTCCGGTTGCCACTGGAAGGCAATGGTCACAATGGCGAGATCCACTATTCCGTTGATGTTCTGAGCGTGTTTGACGTGCTGGTCGGCCCGTTACGCTCGCAGGAAGAAAAGACCTACTCTGCACCGTTTGCCACGCATCTGTTCGCAAAGGAATCTGTCGAGCACGCCGATGGCAGTAAAACACGCGAGTTCCCGCCGCTGGCCCACGCAGGCCGTCATTTACAGAAAAGTTCTACCGTCAAGCACGTTGATATTCTGCAGCGCAGCCTGGCTTCGCTGTTCGAGGCGCTGCTGACCGGTGCGCTGATGCTGTGGTTGCTGTCCGGCGTGCTGGCACGGCGAGCCGCTCGCAGCACCCGCGACATGCTGCGCGAGATACTGTTACAGCGTACCGTGATCCCCTGGCGAACCATACTGGCCACCCTGACACTGTTACTGCTGCTGGTGTTCCTGTCCATCAATCTCGCCAGTGTCTATCACGTGCTGGGTACCGACAAGGTCGGACAGGATGTGTACTACCTGTCATTGAAGAGCATCCGTACCGGGTTGCTGATCGGCACGCTCACCACGCTGGTGATGCTGCCATTCGCAATCTTTATGGGCATCGTGGCCGGTTACGCACGTGGCTGGATCGATGACGTTGTGCAGTACATCTACACCACCCTGAACTCGATTCCCCATGTGCTGCTGATTGCTGCCTCCATCCTGATGCTGCAGGTGTATATTGCCAACCACCCGGAACTTTTTGAAACAACAGTAGAAAGATCGGATATCCGACTGTTATTTCTCTGTATTATCCTTGGCATTACCAGCTGGACCGGGCTCTGCCGTCTGTTGCGCGGTGAATCACTGAAGCTGCGTGAGGCCGAATACATCCAGGCCGCAGTTTCGTTCGGTGTCGCACACACACGTATCATCACGCGCCATATCCTGCCCAATGTCATGCACATCGTGCTGATTACCGTGGTACTGGATTTCAGTGGACTGGTGCTTGCCGAGGCGGTGTTGTCCTACGTGGGTGTCGGCGTTGATCCAACCATGAACAGCTGGGGTAACATGATCAACGGCGCACGCCTGGAGATGGCGCGCGAACCGGTGGTGTGGTGGTCATTACTGTCCGCCTTCCTGTTCATGTTTACGCTGGTGCTGGCGGCCAACCTTTTTTCCGACGCGGTGCGTGACGCATTCGATCCGCGCACACGTGAACGTTAATCACACATGGAAACCATGAAACAGCCCTTGCTTCGCCTCGAAAATGTCAGTGTTCAGCTTGGCCATGGCGACAACGCGATACGCCCGGTCGACGGCGTCAGCCTGACCATCCAGCGTGGCGAGACGTTTGCGCTTCTGGGTGAGTCCGGTTGTGGAAAATCCATGACAGCGCTGTCCATACTGCGCCTGTTGCCGCAACCGGTTGGTCGTATCACCGCTGGAAATGTCTGGCTCGGAGATGAAGAGCTGACGGCACTGGCAGAATCAGACATGCGCCGTATCCGTGGCCGGCGCATTTCGATGATCTTCCAGGAACCAATGACTTCACTGAACCCGGTACTGACGGTGGGTGACCAGATTGCCGAGGTGCTGAAGCAGCACCACCGTATGAAGGGGCGCGTTGCAGCAGACCGGGTGCTGGAGCTGCTTGATGCCGTGGGTATCCCCGATGCACGTCGCCGCGCGGGCGAGTACCCGCACCAGCTATCCGGGGGAATGAAACAGCGCATCATGATCGCCATCGCCCTGGCCGGCGAGCCAGACCTGCTGATTGCCGATGAACCAACCACGGCACTGGACGTTACCATCCAGGCACAGGTGCTGGAGCTGCTGCAGAAGCTGCAACAGGAAACCCGCATGGCCATCATGCTGATCACGCACGACCTTGGTATTGTCGCGGGTATGGCGGATCGCGTGGCTATCATGTACGCAGGGCAACTGGTCGAAGAGGCGTCCCGTGACCGCTTCTTCAGCAATGCCCAGCATCCTTACAGTCGCAAGCTGTTTGAATCCTTGCCGGATGTGCGCAAGCGCGACCAGGCGCTGGCCACCATCCCGGGCACAGTGCCATCATTGAATCAGGAGTTTAGCGGATGTCGCTTTGCAGAACGCTGTGCGGCCGGCTGGGACTACTGCGCCACACATGTGCCTGCCTGGCACGCGGCCGGGGAAGATCAGGCCACGCGCTGTCATCGTGCCGACCCGGCCCTCGACAAGCCTGCGATTTCTGCACGGGTGGACGGCGACAAGGACCATGCCGCCAGGCAGTTACCTGCCAGCGGTAACTTGCTGGATGTCACCGACCTCAAGGTGCATTTTCCTATACACAAGGGGGTGTTCAGGCATGTTACCGGTCACGTATTTGCCGTGGATGGTGTATCACTGCAAATTCCGCGCGGCAGCACGCTGGCACTGGTGGGTGAGTCCGGCTGTGGCAAGACCACGGTGGGGAAGGGCATCCTGCAACTGATTCGCCCGACGGCGGGCAGTGTGCGCTTTGACGATATCGAGTTGACACAACTCGCGGGTGAAGCACTGCGCAAGCGCCGTTCCGACTTCCAGTTCATTTTCCAGGACCCGTATTCGTCGATGAACCCGCGCATGATGGTCGGCGATATTGTCGAGGAGGGTATGGCCGCACAGGGTATCGGCAACAACAAGATCGAACGACGTGCACGTGTTGATCAACTGTTCGAACAGGTCGGCCTGTCGGCCGAGCATACGCAGCGCTATCCACATGAATTCTCCGGCGGCCAGCGCCAGCGCATCTGCATCGCGCGGGCACTGGCCGTAGACCCGCAACTGGTGATCTGTGACGAGCCAACCAGTGCGCTTGATGTCTCTGTACAGGCGCAGATATTAAATCTGCTCAAGGAGCTACAGAACACCCTCGGCCTGTCCTACCTGTTTATTACGCACAACCTGTCCGTGGTGTCCTACCTTGCGGACCGCGTCGCCGTCATGTACCTGGGCCGCATCGTGGAAGAGGGTCCGGTCGCCCGGGTGCTTGAAGACCCGCAGCATCCATATACCCGCGCACTATTGTCGGCAGTGCCGGACATCGAGCCTGACTCCGGTCGTGAAGTCATCCGCCTTGCCGGCGACCTGCCATCCCCGTCCAGTCCGCCAACGGGTTGTCATTTCCACCCGCGCTGTCCGCAAGCCATGCCGCAATGCGCACAGGCCTACCCCGATAACTTCGGGGCACCGGGTCACCCGGTGCGGTGCTTCTTGTACTCATAACGCTGCCTGAATCGGATGTTGTCATTGCGAGGAACGCAGTGACGCAACAATCTCATGACGACGCACTCCGGTTTATGAGCTTGCTGCGCTGGCCGTTCCCGGCTTCCATGCCTCCCACGGCACTCGTACTTCCCTGTACATCGCGCTCGCAATGACAAGAATATATGAAATACTAACTATTCAATTAGTTATGTGTTTTATCTAAGATAAATACTAGTCCTGATCCCGGTGGCGCCTTGTTACTTGTTCTGTGCCATTTATCGCTCAATCTTTGCCTTGCCATGACGGGATAATGCTAGAATCACGGCCTTGAAATTTCACCCCTGTGATTGAATTACCGACAAGAGGTTTGCAATGAGTATTACATCCTTCCATCCGCCAGTTCGCACCCTGATGGGTCCGGGCCCTTCCGACGTCAACCCGCGAATCCTGGAAGCCATGTCACGTCCGACAGTGGGTCACCTGGACCCGGTATTCGTTGGCATGATGGACGAGATGAAGGAACTGCTGCGCTACGCCTTCAATACTGCCAATGAGCTGACCATGCCGGTATCTGCGCCGGGTTCCGCTGGCATGGAAATGTGTTTTGTTAACCTGGTTGAGCCGGGTGACAAGGTCATCGTCTGCCAGAATGGCGTGTTCGGCGGCCGTATGAAGGAGAATGTCGAGCGCTGCGGCGGCACGCCCGTCATGGTCGAGGACGACTGGGGTGTTGCTGTCAGCCCGGAAAAGGTTGAGGCAGCGCTCAAGGCCAACCCGGACGCCAAAGTGCTGGCCTTTGTGCATGCTGAAACCTCGACCGGCGCTATTTCGGATGCAAAGACATTGTCTGCGCTGGCGCATGAGCACGACTGCCTGGTGATCGCCGATACCGTGACCTCGCTGGCCGGTTCGCCGCTGATGGTCGACGACTGGCAGCTGGATGCGGTCTACTCGGGCACACAAAAATGCCTGTCCTGTGTGCCGGGCCTTTCCCCGGTTACATTCAGCCAGCGTGCCATCGATTCGGTTACCTCGCGTAAAAGCAAGGTACAAAGCTGGTTCCTCGACCTTAACCTGATCCTGGGGTACTGGGGCGGCGGCGGCAAACGCGCCTATCACCACACTGCGCCAATCAACACGCTGTATGCCCTGCACGAGTCGCTGGTTATCCTGCAGGAAGAGGGTATTGAGAATTCCTGGGCCCGCCACCAGAAGAATCACGAGGCACTGCGCGCCGGTTTCGAGGCCATGGGCCTGGATTTCGTGGTGCCCGAAGACCAGCGCCTGCCGCAGCTCAACGCGGTATCCATCCCCGATGGTGTTGACGAGGCCGCGGTCAGGGCTGCCTTGCTCAATGAATACAACCTGGAAATCGGTGCCGGACTGGGCGCAATGGCCGGAAAAATCTGGCGTGTGGGCCTGATGGGTTATGCCAGCAATCAGACCAACGTACTATTTTGCCTGGGGGCGCTGGATGCGCTACTCAGTGGCATGAGTGCACCGATCAACTCCGGAGTCGCGGTAGAAGCAGCACGCACGGCATACCAATAATTTATTTCCATTCATACAGGAGGCGATCGATGCGGGTATTCGGAAAGGTTGCAGTGGCGTTGACAGCTGCCTTGCTGGGCGCTGTTACAGGGGCAGCAATGGCCTTCGATACATTGACACAGAGCTCACATGTCAAGGCATACGGAAACGACCCTGACTGGTCGCTGGAGATTCCTGGCAGTGGCAACAAGCTTGCCTTAACAATAGATGGCGAAACGACCAGCTACAAATACGCAAACATGGGTCCGAGTCTCTACCTGGACAGGAAAACCATGGTATATCGCGTGCCTAATGACAAACATGCATTGAGCATCTTTGTAAAGGGCAAGGCTTGCCAGGACAGCGCCACCGGTAAGGCACACGAGGTAACCGTCATCATTGCCTACGATGGCAAAGGCTATGGTGGTTGCGGTGACGTGCTGAATCGCTGAGCCAGCCGCGCTATTACATTTCGGCAACGCCGGTTAGCGATCGGTTGCCTCGAACAGCCCCAGGTATTCACCGTAACCCTGTTCGACAAGCTGCTCCTTGGGGATAAAGCGTAGCGCCGCGGAATTGATGCAGTAGCGCAGACCGGTCGGTTGCGGCCCGTCACTGAACACATGGCCGAGGTGGGAATCTGCAATGCGGCTCTTGAGCTCGGTGCGCTTCATGAAAAAACGCGTGTCGGTATGCTCGTTGAGCACGTCTTCTCCGATCGGTCGTGTAAAGCTGGGCCAGCCGGTGCCTGACCTGAACTTGTCCCTGGAGCTGAACAACGGCTCGCCGGACACGATATCGACATAGATACCATCCTGCTTGTTATCCCAGTAGACATTTTGAAAGGCGCGCTCAGTGGCTTCATGCTGGGTGACCTCGTACTGTAACGGCGTCAGGCGCCTGCGCAGTTCCTCGTCTGATGGCTTGATAAAATCCCGGGTTGCGGTGCCTGCACCAGGGGCTGGCTGACTGGCTGCCGGGGACTCTGCACGCACAGGCGTGATGTGTGTGAAGACAGGAATGGCCACCGTAACAGCCAGCAGTGCCAGAAACAGGATTGCTTTCATGATGAACTCGCAGGTGGTCTCAGGGATGCAACTACTCCTGTGACCCTGTCTGGGCGGGTCAGTTCAATGCGACGTGTCAACTGACGTGATCAGGTATCAGCAAAGGCGTACGGCAGTGACTGGCGGGCAAAGGCCGGCCCGCCCGGACTGCCCAGAAATACATCGTCCGCCTCGGCCGGTTTGATCTGCAATACCGCCAGGGCCAGCTGGCCACCGTCCGGGTGCGGCTGGGCATCGACGATGCGACCGATGGCCTGCGTGTCATCACTTGCCGGGAACAGGGCATCACCGGGACTGACCGGGGTATCATGCTGGATAAATCCGAGGTACATGCGTCGCTTCAGGGTGCCCAGATATTGCATGCGGGCGACGATCTCCTGCCCCGGGTAGCAACCCTTTTTGAAGCTGACGCCGTGCACCAGCTGAAGATTGGCCATCTGCGGGACGAATAATTCGGCCGTGGCTGCAAACACAGTCGGGATACCCGCCTCGATTTCCAGTAGACGCCATGCCGGTTCGCCCACGGGTGCACCACGTACGTTCAAGGCGTCCCAGCATGCCTGCGCAGATTGCAGTGAACTGGCAAACACTTCATAGCGGGGTCGGGGGCCGGGGACTCTCAATACAGTCAGCTGGCCGTTACGGGTGACGCCATTGACTGATTTGGGACAGGTCCCGGCTGCCGCAGTGACTTCTTCCGTGGCATCCTCGCCGCTGACGCCAATACGCAGGAAATTCTCGCTGACATCCTCCAGCGTGACATTGGCCCGCATAACGAACATGCGCATCCGTTGCAGCACGGCTTCGAGTGAGTCGGCAGGCAGTCGGAGATAGTAGGTGCCATCCTGCTGGAAAATACGCATCAGGCCAAGCATGCGGCCCTTGGGCGTGCAGTATGAACTCAGCTGGCTGCTGTGTTCATCCAGTTCGTGAATATCATTGCCCAGCTGGGTCTGGAGGAATGTGCCAGCGTCAGGACCGTGTGCGGCGATTACCCCCATGTATTCAAGGTCGGCAAACACAAGACCGCCAAGGGCAACTTCCAGCTCTCGGTGCGGGTTCCCGAAATGGGCGATCGTATCATCCAGGAATTCCGCACCGGCGTTTATCAGGAAATCTTTCCACTCGCTTTTCATTTACACCTCAAACGTCAAACTGGATGAAATTCTAGTCGAACCTGTTGCCTCTGTCAGCAACAGCTGTGACAGCGCGGCACGACTGGTGTTCCGGCTACGGCAGTGGTATAAAACCGACTGGCACAAGACTTAATCCCATGACGACACGGCGGTCTGCTCCAGTCTATCTCGATCTGTTCCGGATTCGTTTTCCGGTTGGTGCAGTGACCTCAATTGCCCACCGCCTCGCGGGCGTACTGTTGATACTTGCCCTCCCGTTTCTTGTCTACCTGCTCGACCTGTCGCTACAGGATGCCGATGGCTTCCGGCAGGCATCCGCCTTGCTGCAGACCGACTGGGTAAAACCAGCGTTCACACTCATCGCCTGGTCACTGTTTCATCATCTGCTGGCAGGTATTCGCTTTCTACTCATTGATGTCGGTATCGGCGTCATGCTGGCACAGGCGCGCCTGAGCGCCTGGCTGGTGAATATTACCGGGGTGCTTGCCGCACTGTTATTTCTCGGGTGGATTCTGTGAGCGGGCATGCTGTTGGCCT
>JAOUBY010000102.1 GCA_029860045.1 Gammaproteobacteria bacterium
AAGCGTAATTATCCCACCGAGATTGCGCTGCTGCCATTTGTCGAAAGCGGTTATGACCCGTTCGCCTATTCACACGGCCGTGCCGCCGGGCTGTGGCAGTTCATTCCCGGCACCGGCAGGATGTATGGGCTGAAACAGGACTGGTGGTATGACGGCCGGCGCGACGTGGTCGCGTCCACTAACGCGGCGCTGGACTACCTCGGCAAGCTGCACAAGGAGTTCGACGGAGACTGGCAGCTGGCACTGGCAGCCTACAACTCCGGCGGCGGCACCGTGCGTTATGCCATCCGGCGCAATCGCCAGGCCGGCCAGCCGACCGACTTCTGGCACCTGAAGCTACCCAGGGAAACGGCGGCCTATGTGCCGCGTCTGCTGGCAATCAGCGCCATCGTGCGCCAACCGGATCGCTACGGCGTATCACTCGCCACACTGGAACCGCTGCCGGCATTCTCGGTGTCAGACACACAGGGACAGCTCGACCTGGCAGTCGCCGCTGAGCTGGCCGGCATGGAAACCGCGGCACTGCACCAGCTCAACCCGGGCTACAATCGCTGGGCAACGCACCCTGACGGTCCGCACCGGCTGGCCATCCCCGCCGATCGGCTGGACAGCTTCCGGGAGAACCTCGCACAACTGCCGGATACACAGCGCACCCGCTGGGTACGACACAGAATCAAGAGCGGCGAGACGCTCAGTCATATCGCCAACCACTACGACACCACCGTGGCCGTACTGCGCAGTACCAATACACTGAACAGCACGCGCATCCGCGCCGGACGCCACCTGCTGGTCCCGGTGGCCGCACGTGATCCATCACAATACGCCAGGCTGGACGGCAAACTCCGTGGCAACCCGACGGCCAGTCAAACGCTGACCTATATTGTGCGCAACGGCGACAACCTGTGGGATATCGCGCACAAGCACCAGGTCAGCGTGCAACAGGTCAGCCGCTGGAACGCACTGGATAGCTCAAAGCTCATTCGCCCGGGCCAGCGACTGGAGATTCACACACAAAGTAAGGCCAACAGCGGCGAAAAACATATCCGCGCCATCAAGTACACAGTCAGGCGCGGTGATTCTCTGTTCAAGATCGCCAGGAAATTTGACGTCAGCATTCAGGACGTACGGCGCTGGAATAACCTGTCCGGGGATAAGTACCTGCAGCCGGGACAGCGCCTCAGGCTTTACATCAATGTCACCGACATTGCGCAGAACTGACCGGGTCAGTTCGACGGCTTTCCATCGGTAAACTCCTGCATCAGTTTTGCAGAACCCGCCCCGCAACTGATAATCGAGCGCATGGCATCCTGTACCGGGATCTCTACCGGGTGTACGTACTTCCCTTCCAGGTGATAGATCAGTCCGGAGGTTGGGTTCGGACCGGTCGGTACAAACAGGGTGTAACTGCCATCGGTGTGCGAGTCGGTGATAAACGCCGTTACCAGTGTTTCGTTGCCGAAAATCTGCGCCAGTGCAACCGACGAAAAAGGCGAATCCTTCTTGCTACCAAAGATCTGCAGCACGGTCTCCTTGATCATCGAGTAGCCCGGGGCCAGTTTCAGGATACGGTTCTCGATCAGCCGGTAGAAGAATTCCCCGAGTCGCGTACGCACCAGCACACCGACAAAGAAACAGGCCACCATTATCAGCACAATGACTATGAAATCAGCCGCATATTCATTGACTTGCGAATCCTTTATCAGGAGCCGTGTTAATGGTTCAATCAGCCCCGTCACCAGGCGAAAAATCCAGATCGTCACGGACGCCAGGATGGCCACCGGCAGGATCACGACCACGCCACCCAGCAGGGATGTCATCAGGAAGCTTTTCAGTTTACCCATCAGTGCATACCCGCCTGGTTATTCCGGGCGCATGTGCGGGAACAACAGCACGTCGCGGATGGAGGGCGAATCGGTGAACAGCATGACCAGCCGGTCGATGCCGATGCCCTCACCTGCCGTCGGTGGCATGCCGTGCTCCAGGGCACGGATGTAGTCGGCATCGAAGTGCATCGCTTCCAGGTCGCCGGCATCCTTGTCCTCGACCTGCTGACGGAAGCGCTCGGCCTGGTCCTCGGAATCATTCAGCTCGGAGAATCCGTTGGCCAGTTCGCGCCCGCCGACGAAGAATTCAAAGCGATCGGTGACGAACGGGTCATTGTCATTGCGGCGCGCCAGCGGCGACACCTCCGTCGGGTAGGCCGTGATAAAAGTTGGATCGTCCAGTCGCCCTTCCACGGTTTTTTCAAAGATCTCGATCTGTATCTTGCCGAGGCCGTAGCTGTCCTTGAGTGGAATCTTCAGACCATCGGCAACGGTCCGCGCCTTTTCAATGTCATCGATATCGGCGGCTGACAAATCCGGATTGAAGTGCAGGATCGAGTCACGCACCGACATGCGCCGGAACGGCTTGCCAAAGTCGTAACGACTACCCTGGTATTCCAGCGTGGTATCACCAAGCAACTGTTGCGCCATGCTGCGCAGCAGGTCTTCGGTCAGGTCCATCAGGTCATGGTAATCCGCATAGGCCTGGTAGAACTCCAGCATGGTGAATTCCGGGTTATGGCGTGTCGACAAACCCTCGTTACGGAAATTCCTGTTGATTTCGTAGACCTTCTCATAACCACCCACGACCAGTCGTTTCAGGTACAGCTCCGGAGCAATGCGCAGGAACAGGTCCATTTCCAGTGCATTGTGGAAGGTCGTGAATGGACGCGCCGTGGCACCACCCGGGATGGCCTGCATCATCGGCGTCTCGACTTCCAGGTAATCCTGTTTATTGAGGTATTCACGAATGAACTGCACGATACGGCCGCGCATGCGAAACGTGGTGCGCGAGGCCTCGTTCATGATCAGGTCAACATAGCGCTGCCGGTAGCGGGTTTCCTGGTCGGCCAGGCCGTGGAACTTCTCCGGCAGCGGACGCAATGACTTGGTCAGCATACGGATCGTCTCGGCACGCACCGACAATTCACCGGTCCTGGTTTTGAATATTGTGCCCTCGGCGGCAATGATATCGCCGACATCCCAGCCCTTGAATGCCTGGTAGACACCATCCGGCAAGCTGTCGCGCTGCAGGAACAGCTGGATACGGCCGGACATATCCTGCAGCTGCGCAAATGCGGCCTTGCCCATGACGCGCTTGGCCATCAGTCGCCCGGCCACCTTGACGCGCACCGGGCTGGCTTCCAGGGCCTCATTGTCCTTGTCGCCGTACTCGGCGTGTAACTCACCGGCGACGGCGTTGCGACGGAAATCATTCGGAAAGGGGTTGCCCGCCTCCCGCAATGTCGTTAGCTTGCTGCGCCGTTGCGCGATGAGTGTGTTTTCGTCCTGGTCTGTCATGATTTTCCGTACATGTTAATTCATATTCGAGGTGCGGGACACCGCATGCAAAAACAATTATCGTCATCCCCGCCTGCGCGGGAATGACAACACGAGTTCTCTGGCTGCCTTCAAGACTAAAGCCCGCTTTTCAGACTGGCCTCTATAAACGGGTCAAGCTCGCCGTCCAGCACCGCCTGGGTATTGCCGGTCTCCACGCCGGTGCGCAGGTCCTTGATGCGCGACTGGTCCAGCACATAGGAACGGATCTGGCTGCCCCAGCCGATATCCGACTTGCTGTCTTCCAGGGTCTTTTGATCCACGTTGCGCTTCTGTACTTCCAGCTCGTAGAGTTTCGACTTCAGCTGCTTCATGGCCGTCGCCTTGTTCTTGTGCTGCGAACGATCATTCTGGCACTGCACAACGGCACCGGTCGGTTCATGGGTAATGCGCACGGCCGACTCGGTACGGTTGACATGCTGACCGCCAGCGCCACTGGCACGGTACACATCGATGCGCAGGTCGGCCGGGTTGATCTCTATATCGATGTCGTCATCCACCTCCGGGGCAACGAACACCGCGGCAAACGAGGTGTGCCGACGGTTACCGGAGTCAAACGGAGATTTGCGCACCAGCCGGTGCACACCGATCTCGGTGCGCAACCAGCCAAAGGCATAAGCCCCGTCGAACCTGATTGTCGCACTCTTGATACCGGCTACTTCACCCGGTGACACCTCGATCAGCTCGGTCTTGAAACCGTGTCGCTCGCCCCAGCGCAGGTACATGCGCAACAGCATCTCGGCCCAGTCCTGCGCCTCGGTCCCGCCGGAACCGGACTGGATGTCCAGGAACGCGCTGGACTCGTCCATTTCGCCCGAGAACATGCGCCGGAATTCCAGGACAGCAACCTCTTTCTCGAGCTCGTCGAGATCGGTGGCAATGCTGTCGAGCATTTCCTGGTCACCTTCTTCTGCCGCGACCTCGACCAGTTCGCGGGAATCCATCACGGACTGGTTCAGCTTGTTGAGCGTGAGTACCACTTCTTCCAGGCGCACACGCTCACGCCCCAGGTCCTGGGCACGCTCCGGGTTGTTCCATACATCCGACTGTTCCAGTTCGCGACTGACCTCGGTCAGCCGTTCCTCCTTGCTATCGAGGTCAAAGGTACCCCCTAAGGCTCGTGTAACGCCCGTCAAGGTCCTTGATGTGATTCCGGATTGAGGTCAGATCAGACATGGCTAAGGTATTCTATTGGCTGGAAATTAAAGCGCGCCATCATACTACTGTTGGAGGGGTGAAACTACCGGACATGGGTGGTCCACAACGGTCAGGCAACCCCTCAAAGTCAGCATCTAGTGCCATATAAATGACTATATGCTATGATAGCCATTAACAATAACTTATTGTTACAGCAAGCATTTAGCGCACCGGAACAACGGTTAGCCGCAGTCTGCGGCCAGTGCTGGCAAGAAATTACACTACAACAATGGCTTGTGCAGGAGATTCATACATGA
>JAOUBY010000055.1 GCA_029860045.1 Gammaproteobacteria bacterium
CGGTGGCGATAAGAACTTCGAGGATATCGTGGAGCACGGCAAGAACCTGTTCGTCGCCGCATTCAACCGCTGTGACGGTTCCGGCCGTCCGCTGACCACCGGTGGCGGTGCCGCGCGCGCCTTCCCGACCCAGTCAGAAGAAGGTGAAGTGCTCTCGGCAGGACAAATCGAGAAACTGCGTACCTCGGCCCCGGATTCGGATGCCTGTGGTGGCTGTCACGCCCAGCCGGAAGTCGGTGGTGCGGGTGACTTCGTCGCCAACGTATTCGTACTGGCCCAGGCGCTTGATCCGGTCACCCTGTCGGTGAGCCCGACACGCAGCAACAGCCGCAACACGCTGGGCATGCACGGTTCCGGCGCCATCGAGATGCTGACCCGTGAAATGACCGCGGATCTGCAGGCAGCGGCCGCTGGCCTGCCTGACGGACTCCACACCATCAGTTCCAAGGGTGTCGATTTCGACATCGAGGTCTCAGGCGGTGCTGTAGTGGCCACCGACGGCGGTGTGGATGCGGACCTGGTCGTCAAACCGTTCCACCAGGCCGGCAAGGTGATCTCGCTGCGCGAATTCACCGACAACGCCATGAACCATCACCATGGCATGCAGGCCGAGGAGCGTTTCGACCTGAACCCGGCCAAGGGTTTTGACCCGGACTTCGACGGCGACGGCATGGTGCGCGAACTGACTATCGGTGACATCACCGCAATCTCCGTCTTCCAGGCCCAGCTGAATGTGCCGAAACAGATCCTGCCCAAGAAGAAGGCGGATCGCAAGGTAGTCGAGCAAGGCGAGCAGGTGTTTGCCGACGTCGGTTGCACCTCCTGCCACGCGCCGGAAATGGTGCTGAACACCCAGACCTTTGTCGAGCCCAACCCGTTCAACCCGCCAGGCACCTGTGCCAGCGCGGCAGACGGTTGCCCGGACTACTCCTTCGACCTGGCGAGTAAGACCGGTCTGGAAACGGGCCCCGGGGGAACCTCCATCGTACGTGCCTACACCGACCTGAAGCGTCACAGCCTGTGTGACAACGACATCAGCTTCTTCTGTAACGAGCAGCTGGCACAGGGTCGCGCAGATGCCATCGATGGCACGCCCGGCACCGAGTTCTTCCTGACCCGCAAACTGTGGGATGTGGGTAACACGGCGCCGTACGGTCACCGTGGCGACATCAGCACCATCACCGAGGCCATTCTGTTCCACGGTGGTGAGGGTCGTGCCTCGCGTGATGCCTTCGCAGCGGCTTCTGCAGACGATCAGAAGGCCCTGGTGACCTTCCTGAAAACCCTGCAGATCGTACCCACCATCGACAACTAGCAGGCAAGCGGCATCGCATTGCCGTAATAGCAGTACCAAGGCCGGCCCCATCGGGGCCGGCTTTTTTTGTCCGGGAGGTATCGCGCGTCCATGCGCTACGCGATGTACCTACATCCATGCAGGCAAAGGCGCTCCTACACCAATTAGATGGTTCCGTAGGAGCGGCTTGCAGCCGCGACAGGGCGGGTGCTCTATTGCTGGCTGGGTCCCCGCCTTCGCGGGGACGACGGGTGTAGGAGCGGACCGCGTCCGCGATCATTTCCCAACAACACCATGCGCGATGCACAGGGAGAAGGTGAGACCGGGAATCGGTCGAGCGGCTGGCCTGGGCCATGTACGAGTGCCGCGGTAGGCATGGATGCCGTGAGCGGCCTCGATGAGCGCTCCTACACCTATCAGAAACACCTGCAGGAGGCGGATCTCATGCGCGATATCCTGTTTGACGACAGCCCGGCAGCTATCCCCTGTCAGTAAGCTTCAAAGGGAGCAGGCGTTGACTGCTTGCCCTCCGTCAGC
Source organism: Gammaproteobacteria bacterium (assembly GCA_029860045.1). Taxonomy (GTDB): domain Bacteria; phylum Pseudomonadota; class Gammaproteobacteria; order UBA9214; family UBA9214; genus UBA9214. Next base: position 1,832 of record JAOUBY010000055.1, read on the forward strand.
CCGTCATGGGCCGCCCTGAACCGCGATGCCAGTTCCGTCTGCTGCAGCTTTTCCAGCTGACCGGCGTAATGTCTGAGGATGTTTGCCATGGATGCCTGCTCCTCTTCACTGAACTGGCCGGCAAACGGGAGTGCGCGTTCAAGGAAAGTAGCCCCCTGCTCCCATTGCCCCAGAGCCGCCATGATGAGCGACATCTCCAACAGACTATGCCCCCGTGCGAGATTTTCGGAGTCCGACAGGGTTTCCTCGATTTCCAGCGACTGCGCAATCAGGCCTTGTGCTTCCGGGTACTTCGCAAGCGTACGCTTGATATGCCCGAGCCTGTAGAGCCGCTGTGAGCGGATTTCCGGCTTGAGATCCGCCCCGTCGTTATCGCCCAGCGCCATGGTGCACAGCTCCTCAGCGATCTCGTCAGCGCCAATCCGCATCGCCTCCACACACTTCTCCGCAGCCTCGGTCATGCGTGCGGCCTGCCTGTCGCAGGCGGTCAGCAGCAATGTCAGAGTGATGGCTGTCAGTAATTTATGGTTCATGAGTCCAGCAACACGATTATTATCCTGAACATAATAATGTAATGGAAGCTGCGCCAGATCAAGACATGGGACAACAATGTATTCCCCGCGAGGGCGCGGGTCCTGCGGATCCCGGATCAGGAAAAAATGCCTGTAGGACCGGCGCCACACCGGGAATAATCGTTCATCCGGTCGCAATGTATTCCCCGCGAGGGCGCGGGTCCTACTGTTTAAGTGCGGCTCGCTCTTTATCGATCAGGAAATCGGCCACCTTCAGCATCCCTTCATAGCCACCGGCGTGCATGCGGTCGATACGGTATTTACCATTGACGACGATCTCCGGCACACCGACAGGCTTGTAGTTGCGCACCCGATCCTCGTCCTTGCTGACCTTTTCTTGCACTGCGGCCAGGTTAAAGGCCTCGTTAAAAGCACCTTCAGTCACCCCGTATCCCGCAAAGAACTCTGCCAGGTCAGCTTCATTTCTTATGTTCCTCTGCTCTACAGCGATGGCCTTGAACAGGGGAAGATGTATCCTGTCCAGCACGTCCAGTGCGTAGGCGGCATAAAATGCCCGCGCATACAGTTTCATGCCCTTGCTCCACACGGCCGGGAAGTACCAGAAATCGACATCGCCGCCCTGCTGTGCACCCCACTGCTTGACCATAGGCTCAAACTCGTAGCAATGCGGGCAGCCGTAGGAGAACATCTCCACCACCTCGATCTTGCTGCTGTCACGGGTGGCAACGGGTTCATCCAAAACAACGTAATGTTCGCCTGCGACATACTCCTGCTGTTTATCCGCTGAAGCATCAGCCTTTTGCTCCACTACATCGGCTACAGGCTCCGTCGCGTCAACTTTTTGTTCAGCCGTACCTGCGGTTTTATCTTCCTTTACCGCTTCGGCTTCAGGCTCCGTCGCATCAACTTTTTGTTCAGACGTACCGGCGGTTTTATCTTCCTTTACCGCTTCTGCCGGGACCTTGCGCTTGGCAGAGATCAGAACAATGTCCTCTTTCGGGACATTTCTGCCTCCGCCTGCCTCTGTTGTCTCCACCACGGACATCTTGTCGATAACGTCCATGCCCTTGCTGATCCTGCCAAACACGGTGTAGCCGGGCTGGACCTTGCCTTTATAGTCAAGCCTGGAATTGTGTACCAGGTTGATATAAAACTGCGAGGTGCCCGTATCCGGGTGCGTCCTGCGCGCCACGGAAACTGACCCCCGGATATTCTTCAGGCGATTACTTGATTCATTTTTAACCGGCTCACGCGTCTCTTTCGCCTTCATCCCCGATTCGAACCCGCCGCCCTGTATGACAAAGTCAGGCACCACGCGATGAAAAATGGTGTTGTCGTAGAAGCCCTCGTCGACATAGCCGAGGAAATTAGCCACGGTGAGCGGTGCTTTATCCGGATAGAGTTCAATGGTGAAGGAACCCTTGCTGGTTTCGAAAACCACCTCAGGTTTTGTATTAGCACCGCCATGAGCGCCTGCCTGTGCTGCAAAAAGGCCCTGCATGAAGACCAAAATTAAAAGAAGGAATGATTGCTGTATAAATTTCATTTCGGTTACCTGTTGTTCTGTGTCCATCTGGTCAAATTGTCATTCCGGGGGGAGCACAGCACATACCCGGAATCCAGTGGTTTACAGTCAATAAAATTACTGGATTCCCGCCTTCGCGGGAATGACGAAACTGAATAAGTTAGAGCTTCCCTGGTTGAAACGGTTCCCTCTCCCTGGATACCCGGGAACCTGAAGTACAACCACAAGGTTCGTGATCCCGATTACCTTGCCGCCACATTAACAGACACCTTCTGCTGCTTGCCCGACTTGAAGGTCAGGGTCATATCGACCGTCTGGCCTACGGTCAAGTGCTCTTTTGGCCCCATTAACATCAGGTGCCTGCCACCGGGCTCAAACCCGATCTGACCACCGGACGGAATTACCATGTCGGTTACTTCACGCATTTCCATCAGGCCCTCCACGCTGACCATCTCGTGCACCTCGATATTCTTGTACGCATCGCTCTCGACACTGACCAGCGCGACATCCTCGGGGCCCACGTTCACCAGTGTCATGTAGCCAGCATTGACTGCCGCATCGGGGTGCGCTTCCCGCACCCAGGCATTCATAATCGCAACCACGTCACCTTCCGCCTTGACCTGGCTGTCCGCTGACGCTGTCGTCACGGGAGGCTTGATACTGTCCAGCGTATCTTCCCCCATGACCCTGACAGTTTCGTCTTCCAGGTAGTGAAGCAAAGCCAGCGCTTCCTCCTTGTGCAGGCGCATATTCGGCATGGCCAGCCTGTTGTATTGTTCGTAGAGCGCCATTGCGATGGGATCTTTCTTTTTCAGCATCTGGTCCGGCGCCTTCAGCCAGTCAAGCAGCCATTGCGGGTCCCGTTTCCGGGTAACACCGAGCAGGTCAGGGCCCAGGGCACCCGCCAGTTCCTTGCCGGTGACTGTATGACAGGTGGCGCAACGGGTGCGAAATATCGTTTCCCCCCGGGAAAGTTGACGCAGCTCGGGCGCGTTTGAGTAATCATCGCCTTTTTGGGGAGACTTCCACCCCGAAAGCCAGTTGCCAAGCTGGTCGGCCAGTACCCAGGGGTTTTCAAACGGCGACCGCTTCATCCAGCGGCCCGTGGCCTGGTTGCCAATGATCATGTTGACATTGTGATTATTGGAATCCTCGTCCTGTATTTCCGGGATGTACAAACCGAGCTTCTTGCGCAGCAGGACAATATCCTCTTTCTTGCCGGTCAAAAATGTCCAGTTCGCCTTGAACCGCTTGCGGTACTCGCTGAGCACTTCCGGCGTATCGTTTTTCGGATCGATACTGATGGAGTAGAAAAACACATCCTTGCCTACCCGGTCCCCCATGATGTCCTGCACACGGACAAGTTGTGCCGTCTCCAGCGGGCAGGTATCGGGACAATGGGTATAGATGAAGTTGATCGCAACGATCTTGTCCTTGATCAGATCGTCAAAGAAACGGACGGTTTCCCCTTCATGCGTCACCAGCGGAACATTGGGGAAATAATCGGCACCCCAGCGCGCGGTTGCACTGAAAGAAGAGAGCAAACCCGTAACAAACAGGGCGAAGGTCGCCACCCGTAAATATTTATACATAGCATTTATCTTACGAGAGTTCCCACTATAAAAAAAGGCCCGCGGTGAGCATTGTTCTGCTCATCGCGGGCCCGGTCCTGCCAGTACGACTGTTAGCTACTTCGCATACAGCCAGTACTGCCTGTTACTGACAGTCCCCCCTTAGTTACCCGCATTCCGGGCACGATGGATAGCGGCATCCAGCGTTACCGGTGTCGGGCAGTTCACCACGTGCGGTGAGTTCAGGTTCTCGAAGTCGTAATCGTCGACCAGAGTACCCGTTAAAGCGCCCTCTGCTACACGCGGCGGTGCCGGCCATTCGAGGATCTCCAGCCTGCCTTCCTTGCGCAGTTGCCTGAGCTCCTTGAGACCCTTGACCACGCGGTCGGCAGGCTCCAGCCAGTGGGCAAAGCCGATGTGCCACATCGGGCTGTAGTCGTCTTCCGGCATGAAGTAGGACGGAAGGCCGATCTGACTGCCGAACGGACCACCAGCGTGGATAAGACCCCAGCCATCCGCCAGGCCACCCTCGCCACCATCTGCGACCCCAGGCCACGGCATCGGCGGGAAGGTCGGATGGACCCAGCGCCTGCCAGGCATGAACTGCACCAGCGGTACGGCGACATCACCCAGGAACTCATGCTTCGGCACGTAGGGTACACCCATTGCGCGAGCCGGAGGTGCCGGGAAGGTATCGACCACGATGTAGAACGGCAGGTAATCACCATTCTCGCCCGCCCAGGACTTGTGCAGCTTGAGCGTCACGAATGGCGGATCGGCATCTGTATCCATCTCGATCACATGACCGGAGTGATTGTACCGGCCCCACTGCTTACCGTTGTAGGCACATCGAGATTGCGGCGGAGAATCAGGCAGACCAATGCAGGCTCTGTCAGTCCTGTTCTGCTCCCAGTCCTCGTCACCCCACTTCACGACGATCATGTTGAACACCACATCCTTGCCGTCGAAGTTCACACGACGCAACGGCGAGTAGGTGTTGTCGATGCTGACATCAGGGATGTTGGCATCGTTCAGACACGCTTCACCGTTCACGTCGGGATCACCGATACGACAGGCCGGATTCGCCCAGACCGGGTTCGGCAGATCACCGTAGAAGGTCCACTCCAGCTTGCCGCCCTTGCGTTTCACACTGGCTTCAGCTGAGGCAGCAACCGGTGTCTGGGCGATATTACCTGCCCAGGCAATCTCCAGTTCTTCTGCCAGCGCTTCATCACTGACATCGTGCATGATGAAGTACACTTCCCTCTCATTGCCGTCGGCATCGATGTTGGTGGCCGTCTGCAAGTTAAAGGTAATTGCACCACGCTCGTTGTTGTCGTTCGGATCGAGCGCATCACCGATCTTCTCATCGCGAATATTGCCGTAGAACTCGACGTTCGCAACTTGATCCCCGATCCAGACAGAAATCGGATCCAGTTCGATGCCACCATCAAGACCAACACCATCACCCGTACGGAAGGTCGGCAGTGCGACAGAGTCGACATAGCCAACACCATCCCAGGTCGGAATCGGAGTCGGCATCAGCTTGACCTGACCCGGGTTCTCGATATCCCAACGCAGCAGCATGGCATGGTCTTCGTGCTGGGTGTTGTGGCAGTGCTCCATGTAGGTGCCTGCGAACTCCCTGAAACGAAGCGCGATCTCGACCAGGTCGCCACTGTCGGGCTGCGGGCCGAGGCGGTACACATCCTTACGTGCATAGTGCTCATAGTCAGGCGGTTGTACACCGTTACGGCGCAGGATAATGCCTTCCTCGAAGTGGATGTGGATCGGATGGCTCCAGGTGCCGCTGTTGATCAGGCGCCAGATCTCCAGACCACCGGAGTTCTTGGATGGCGCAGCTGAAACGCGGCGTGGGTCCATACCAAAGGCCTTGCCACCATCGGTTTCGATCACCCAGGGCTTCTCGTCCGTGGGTTGTCTTTCAAACTCGAAACTGCGGTGCAGGGCATTGGCCAGTTCCGATTCCGTAGGCCTGCGCAGCGGAATCAACTTCTGGCCGCCTACCTCGTAGTCAGCCGGGTTCATACTCAGGTCCGTACCGGTGTATTCCGCAACGCGGAATTCCAGGAACTTGCCGACCACCGGATCACCATCGACCCAGCAATCGCCCGTGTTACCGTCCTCGTCACAGTCACCGTGTGCAGGCGCATAGGCACCACTCACGATATCAGCCAGCGGAATCGCCGCGTCAGCTGACACACCGTCCTTTTGCTGCATCGTGTTGACCATGTAGAGCTTGTCGCCAGCATTAAAGCTGCTGAAGTCCACGACGATGTCGTAACGCTCGGCGATACCCTGGGTGGGCAGTTCGCCGTTCGCGAATTTGACAGTGTGCTCCATGATGTTGCCGTCGTTGGCGACCATGTGGAACGGTACCGGGGTACCGCTCTCATCCACCAGCGCGACCTTGAAGAAGCGTGACACGGAACCGTTCAGGATACGGAAACGGTACTTGCGAGCACGCACTTCCATGTAGGGCTTGTACAACCAGTTGACGGTCATCACGTCACCGGCAAAGCCCTGGATGTTGAACGGGTTGAACCACAGCTGACCCTGGTCATCCCACGCCTTTTCGGCGAGCAGCAGGTTGACGTCGTAGTCGCGGTTACCCCAGTCCAGCGCGGTACCACTCGGGAGGCGCAGGTTGACGCCATCATTGACAGCCTCGTTACCACGGTCGAGCGAACTGTAGTAGTTCATCATCGCGGCGTTGCCCTTGTAGACGTTCTGCGCCGTGAAGTCGAGCATGTGATCGTGGAACCAGTGGGTACTCATGGTTTCACGCCAGTCACCCGGAAGGTTGTTGATACCACCGTTACCGTCCGGTGAACCCGCACGCGGATCACTGGCACCGGTATTGATGGTGTCGCTACCGGCCAGAGTCATCGGCCAGCGATAATCGTAGTACTGACCCGGGAAGAAGAAGCTGTTGGCATAGCCATCACTTTCTGCCGGGTTGTGGCCATTGTGCTCATGGGTAGTGATGGTGTGCACACCGAAGCCAGCGTTAGCCGCCACGTCGATCGGCAGCGCGTTGTAGTGACGGAACAGTACGGTTTCGCCATAACGGGCATTGAGCAGCTTGGGCGGCAGGGTGCCGTCAAACGTCCACAGTGACTCGTGGTCCTGCACCGGCATGTTCGGATGGAACCTGATTTCGATGCCATCCGTGGTGCCGCCATTGTGGTAGAGCCCACCCGGGCCGAATTCACCGGCACTGTAGCCATGCAACTGCAAGCCGTCACGAAAACCTTCGTTTACGCGAGCACCCGCCTGTGCGGACTGGAAATACTCCGTCGGGGTGAAATCATCCCAGCGCTGGTGTGACCAGCCCAGACCCGGCGGCCGACCTTCGGCAGGTGGATCAGCAAGGTCACGACCCAGGAAGCTCTCGATTTCTGTTTGCCAGGGGTTATCGTCTTCGGTGTTGGCAAACACGGTAGGCGTCGGCCAGATGCGCTGCGCGAGGAAGTCTTCCAGCATGCTGCCATTGGGTGCGCTCTGGGCATCCGCGGGTGCAGGCATTGTCTTCCAGCCGGCCGGCTTTTGGGCGTCAAGGTCGAGAGGCGCTGTACCGAACTCCTCGAAGCGCAGCATCTTCTGGGTGAACGGCTGTGCACCGAACAAGGGGCTTGGCGGCCCATTGCTCGGGACGTTGAATACGGCTTCTTCTTCGGGCCGCTGGTCTGCCGGCTGCAGCACATTGCTTTCTGCAGCGTCTTCAGTATGCCCTGTGTTACCGCCTTCGAAGGTTCCCAGGTTGGCTTCCGGCAGGCCTTCCAGCTCACTGCCATCGCCATCGATCACTAATGGACTTAATGACCAGGGATCTTTAGCCGCGAATGCTGATGGGGCGCCTAGGCACACCGTCAGGACTGCTGTCCCTGCGAAACGCGACAATCGCAGGGTGGTATGTAAAATACCAGGTCGGTTCAAGGTCTTCATTGGGTCCCCCCCATTGTTTATTTATTAATTACAGCGGCTTACGTAACCGCTTATTTATCAGCCACTATAGGCCGGGCCTAGGACGAGTCTAGGACAGGCCTAAAAGTGCCATAGTAGGGGGGGTCTGTATGTAACCGGGGTCACTTGTTTCTGTGACCTGGGTTACATAAGAAAAAAACTTACAAGTTATTGGAATAAAAGCTGTTCCAGGTGCATCTAAGTAGATTACCCGGAGGGTAAAAAAAGGCCTGACTTTTCCCCTTTACACTGTTACCCGCCCCAAAGACCCGCCTATATAGCCTGGTCGCTATTTATGTTTAATCAGGCCGGAGAATACGCACGATATTACCCTGTTTACAACTGCGACTACGGTGCATCGATTGCTGTAGGAGCGGATCTCATCCGCGATGTTTTATTAGCTAAAACTATCGCGCTCGCGGAGCGCTCCTACAATTGCAACACCTCTGCTGCAGAAGCGCCATGCAGGCGTAATAACAGCTGCGCATTGATCAGGACTGGGTCCCCGTCTCGCCACTCACGGCATCCATGCCTCCCGCGGCACTCGTACATGGCCCAGGCCAGCCTCTCGACCGGTCCCGGTCTCACCTCCTCCCTGTACATCGCGCGGGGACGACAACTGAGTCAAATAAAAAAATCGTGAATGATATCCGTTTCTACAGGTCTGCCTTATTGTTGCAGGAGCGCCTTGCAGGCGCGATAACAACTGCGCATTGATCAAGGCTGGGTCCCCGCCTGGCCGCTCCCGGCATTATTGTAGGAGCGGATCGCAAATGATGGGTCGTAATTCTTATTTGACGGATGCCACAGCGGCACGTTGCGTGCTGCAGATGGATCGGCATTTCGGTAATTACACAAGCTGGAGAGTGTTGTATGTGACTGATGTCAATCCACTTTGTGACCTGCATTACGTCACTTGTTTTAGTCCAGCTCCAAGGATAATATTGATGGAATAAAGGCATCTGCTTATCCATCCTATATTGAATAGGGGCTACTTTTCTGTAGCCGGAAAATGCAGAAAATGCACTAAAATCAGTGCCCGGACCAGGCCGGATTTATCGTTCAGGGATAGACCGCTTCCAATTGAAGGGAATTCTGAATAAGGAAATTTCTTATGTGGCATGAGAAATTATCCTGCTACTGTTCAATTATGATTTCTGTTGAGCCTTGGCTGATAACACAGCCACGAACATCACGGCACAAGATGTGCTGGTAAAGAACAACAAAAGAACGAACCAATAAAGGAAGGCAATGTTCAGTTCCACTATTATTGACTGGCGCCAGCACTACCCACAGCTCGCATCAATCACGGATCACGCCTGGATCGAAGCCCTTCAGTGCATGGAACCCGTCATCGTACCGAAAGGTATGCAGGCATACGTTACGGGTGACGAGTGCCGGAATTTCCTGCTGTTACTGGAGGGCAATATCCGGGTCTATGCTTCCGGCAGAAATGGCAGGGAGATCGTACTGTACCGGTTGAAGCCGGGTGAGTTCTGCATCCTGTCACTGGTCTCCTTCCTGCAGCGAAGCCCCTTTCCCGCGAATGCCGTCACTGAAAACCAGGTGCGGGCGCTGGTTATCAGCCGCGAGGTATTCCATCGCACCTTCAGCAGATCACCAGCCTTTCGCAATGTCATGGTCAATGACCTGAGCAACCGCTACCTCGATATCATCAATAGCCTCCAGGAACTTGCCTTCGATCCACTCGATGTGCGCATGACCAACCTGCTCTGCAGCCGTTTCCGCGAGGCAAACAGCACGAGCATCGAGATCACCCACAGCCAGCTGGCGCAGGAACTGGGCACGACCCGTGAAGTCGCCAGCCGAATGCTGAAGGACCTGGAGCGCAGCAACTACATCACACTGTCACGCGGTATAGTCAGCCTGCGCGACAATGAAGCACTTGGGCGCATGTACAAGCTGGGAGAGCTCTAGGGAATCCTGTATTTCCGCGCATCATGTCATTGCGACGACTACATGGACGATGCACATGGATGTGCAAGTGTCGCGGCAGGCAGGGATGCCGTAAGCGACCGCAGGAGGTAGAGCACCAAAAGTAGGCGCTTTAGGCGACGCATGGAGCAGTTACCGAGGAACGAAGTGACGAAGCAATCTCCCGACAAAGGAAACATCCCCGTCACTCGCCCCAAGGCTTCCCAAGCACCACGATGTAACCGTTGATGGATTCGCCCTTGTCTACCCGCAACACGCACTCTTTAACACACTGTTCGAGCAACCCCTCGGCTTCCGCGAGCCTTCTTGTATAGACCATTGAATGCGCATAGCGGCCAGTAGTGCGCAACACAAAGTCATCACCTCCCTCATCCGCCTCGACCGAGAAGGCAAACAGGCCGCCGGGGCGCAGTGTCCGGGCTGCGGCCCCGAACACTTTTTCCAACGCACCTACATACACGAACACATCAGCGGCAATAACCAGATCCCAGGCAGCCGGTGCCGTACCCAGGCCTGTAGTCAGATCCCCTTCCACAAGCTCATCGTAGATATCACGTTCCCTGGCCAGGGCGAGCATACGGGGCGACAGGTCCACACCCTTGAGGGATCTGGCATGATTTCTTAACAATGGGCCGCACAGTCCTGTGCCACAGCCAAGATCAATCACGTCCACCCCCCCCGCCCGCTCGGGAATAAGCTCCTTTAGCGCATCATAGAGTTTCTGGGGCGTCTGATATTCAAGCTCCTCAACGAGGTGATGATCAAAGCTATCTGCATAGCCGTCAAACAACTTAACAACATAGTCAGAAGGTGTTTCGGTGCTTGCCTGCCCCTCCAGGGCGGCCAGCAGGTGACGGGCACTGGCATTGTCCTTGTCAAGCTCCAGCAAGCGCCGGAACATGTTTATGGCTTCTCCAGTATCTCCCTTCGCCATATAGATCACGGCAAGACTGTTGATGGCGTCAAGGAATTCCGGCTCCATTACCAGCACACGTTTCATCGAAGCGATGGCCTCATCGTGGCGTCCCTGCGCATGCAGCAGGTCACCGAGGTTGTAATGTGCCAGCATATAATCCGGTGCTAATTCTATGGCACGCCGGAACGCGCTGGCCGCTGCATCCCGGTTACCGGCGGCCCGCAGCGCATTGCCGAGATTATTGAACGCGAGCGCGAAGCCGGGGTTGATCCCGATAGCCTGCTGATAGGCGTTGATTGCCTCTTTCAGCTCACCCTTTGCCTGCAGGGCTGAACCCAGATTGGTGAATAGCTCGGCGCTGGCCGGGCCGTGTTCGGCAGCCCGGGTAAATAGTGTTATGGCTGTATCATGATCACCGGACTGGTGTTCAAGCAGGCCAAGCATGTGCAGGGCATCCGCATGCTGTGGGCTGGCCTTGAGAATCTTCCTGTACAGCTTCCGGGCCTTTTCGAGCTTCCCTTTCTGATGCTCCTGTAGCGCAAGATCAAACCTGGCCGTCATATCTGCCGGCGACATGCCACTGGTTGACTGACTGCCTTTACCTGATTTGCGCGACATAGTTGACCCAAGACTTGCCAAAGACGCAGAAGAAGCCCATGTCGTTCCCGAGCAAGCGGGAACCCGGCCTCAATAGAGGTATATCAGTAAAGTCTGTCTCTACCGCGTGTGAAGGTAAATAAATTTATTATCCCCTCTCCCCAACACTCTCGGCAACTGCTCCATGCGTCGCCTAAAGCGCCTACTTTTGGTGCTCTACCTCCTGCATCCATGCAGTCGTCCCGGAGGGAGAGAGGGGCTCAGAAACACAGATTTCCCATGGTGTAACTTACTGCCCGCGCGCCGCGCGCCGCACACGCACTACACCCAGGATCGTGGCCAGCACAATCAACACCAGCGGTACCAGCGCGATATTGATGGCCTTAAGCCGTGTGCCGAGCGTCTCGATATCCTTGCCAAGCGCATGCTGCACGCTGCGCAGGTCCTTCCTGATCTGGATATGCTCGGCCCGGAACTTGTTTATTTCTTCCAGCTGCTCATCGCTCATTACCAGCTCACCCGACTCGCTGACCACGCTCTTTTGCAGTTCCTTGAGCTTGTGCCCGGTTTCACTCAGCTTCTCCTGCAGCAGCAACTCCTTGATGCGGAATTCCTGGTCGGCGGCTGCCCTTAGATCAGCAACCCGTTCAAAGGGCCTGACCGAACGCCCGCGACTCCTGAGATTGATCAGGTCATTACTGCCGCTCAGGTTATCCAGCGCATTGATGACAAAGGTGTCATTATCAGCACTGGGCACAGCAGCCTGCCGACCATAGTAGTCCTGGAAACTTACCCAGAACATATCGCGCAGCAGGTCGGTGTCGGCAACAATAATTACGTTTGCCGGCTCAATCGATTGCGTTAGCTGAGTTGCATCCTTCTCGCCACCGATGCCATCCGGGAAAGCTGTTTTCACGTGCCCGCTTACCCTGGCTGCCAGTACAAACGACTCACCGCCGGGCCGGTAGGCCTGAAGCAGTTCTTCCGGG
>JAOUBY010000104.1 GCA_029860045.1 Gammaproteobacteria bacterium
GACGGCGGGTCATGCTGACACGGCAGTTGCCGGGGTGGATGCTGCCGTCGACGAGCCTGGCTGGTCGGAATTGAAGGCGCGTGTTTCTGCGTGTACGCGCTGTGCGCTGCACGAAACCCGTACACAGACGGTTTTTGGTGTCGGCGATCGGCATGCTGACTGGCTGGTCATTGGCGAGGCTCCGGGTGCTGATGAGGACCGGCAGGGTGAACCTTTTGTCGGGCGTGCCGGCCTGTTGCTCAACGAGATGCTGTTTGCTGCCGGGTTTCGGCGCGAGCAGGCCTACATCGCCAATATTCTCAAGTGTCGCCCACCGAACAATCGCAATCCACTGCCGGAAGAGGTGGCCTGTTGCAGGGACTATCTCGAACAACAGATTGCGCTGGTGGAGCCGAAGCTTATTCTCGCCGTGGGTGGCATTGCAGCACACAATCTGCTGCAGACCGACGAAAAGGTGGGTCGGCTGCGCGGCAGTGTGCACCGCTATGGCGAGCAACAGATCCCGCTGGTGGTGACCTATCATCCGGCCTACCTGTTGCGTTCGCCACTGGAAAAGCGCAAGGTTTGGGAAGACCTGCAATTTGCCAGGCAAGTCCACCTGGAGCAGGTGGCTGGCCTGGCAGAAAAACAATAAACATGAGTCGACTCACATGAGCGCCATTCTCAAGGAACCTGCACTGGAATTTCGGCCGATGCAGTCGGAAGATCTGCCTGAGGTGATCGACATCGAGCGCCGCAGCTATCCGTTTCCCTGGACCCAGTCGATCTTCGGAGATTGCCTGCAAGCCGGTTACAGTTGCTGGGTCTGTACTCGCGGTGGTGTAATCGAGGGCTACGGTATTCTTACCGTGGCGGCAGGCGAATCACATTTGCTGAATCTGTGTATGCGCCCCGAGTCTCGCAAGGAGGGGATAGGGCGCAAAATGTTGCGTCACCTGATTGCCATTGCGCGGCGCCATGATGCCGATATCCTGTTCCTGGAGGTGCGTGCCTCGAATGCCGCTGCCCGTATGCTCTATCAGGCTGAAGGATTCAATGAGCTGGGCACGCGCAAGGACTATTATCCGCAGGGTAAGGGGCGGGAAGATGCGCTGATCCTGGCCCGCACCCTGTAATTTTCACCACGCCGCGTGCTGCATCGGGTAGAATACGCGGCCTTGGATATCCCGGTACTTTCCAGTTGTTATGAGTAGTAATCAGGTCGAGGCGGCACGGCGCCGCACGTTTGCAATCATTTCCCACCCGGACGCGGGCAAGACCACGCTGACCGAGAAGTTGCTGTTGTTCGGCGGCGCGATTCAGCTTGCCGGTACCGTCAAGGGGCGCAAGGCCGCACGTCATGCCACCTCCGACTGGATGGAACTGGAAAAGCAACGCGGTATCTCGGTGACCTCGTCAGTGATGCAGTTCCCGTATCATGACGCCATTGTCAATCTGCTCGATACTCCCGGACATGAAGATTTCTCGGAGGATACCTATCGCACGCTGACCGCAGTGGACTCCGCCATGATGGTGATTGATTGTGCCAAGGGCGTTGAGATGCGCACCATCAAGCTGATGGAGGTGTGCCGTTTGCGTGATACACCGATCTGTACCTTCATCAACAAGCTGGACCGGGAAGGGCGTGACCCCGTCGAGCTGCTTGATGAGATCGAGGAAATTCTCAAGATCAACTGTGCGCCAATCACCTGGCCAGTCGGTATGGGTAAACGGCTCAAGGGAATTTATCACCTGCTGGAGGATGCCGTTCACCTGTACGAGCCGGGCAAGGGCAGCCAGCGCCAGGACGTCAGGGTTATCAAGGGACTGGATAATCCGTTGCTTGACGAGGTGCTGGGAGACATGGCCACGGAGCTGCGTGACGAGGTTGAGCTTGTAAAGGGAGCCAGTCACGAGTTTGACAAGGTGGCCTACCTGGCGGGCGAGTTGACCCCGGTTTTCTTCGGCTCGGCGATCAATAACTTCGGGGTCGACGAGTTGTTGAGCCATTTTGTGGGTACGGCCCCCGCACCTTTGCCGCGTGAATCGACAACCCGGACAGTAGACCCCGCAGAAGACAAATTCTCCGGTTTTGTGTTCAAGATCCAGGCAAATATGGACCCGGCACACCGTGATCGCATTGCCTTCCTGCGAATCTGTTCCGGGAGCTATAAAAAAGGCATGAAGATGCGGCATGTGCGTATTGGCCGCGATGTGCAGGTGTCCAATGCGGTGACCTTTCTTGCCTCTGATCGTGGCCATGTTGATGAGGCATTCACCGGTGACATTATCGGACTGCATAACCATGGGACGATCCGTATCGGTGACACCTTTACCCAGGGCGAAGAGCTCAAGTTCACCGGCATTCCGAGCTTTGCGCCCGAGCTGTTCCGTCGCGCCGTACTGCGTGACCCGTTGCGGATGAAGGCGTTGCAAAAGGGGCTGGACCAGTTATGCGAGGAAGGGGCGACACAACTGTTCCGTCCGTTGAAGAATAACGATCTGATCCTGGGGGCGGTAGGCATACTGCAATTTGACGTGGTAGCGCACCGTTTGAAGGATGAGTATGGCGTGGATTGTCACTTTGAGCCGGTAACAGTGGCCACTGCTCGTTGGGTTGAGTGCAAGGATGATGCGACCGAGTCCCGTTTGCGCGAGAAGGCCTATGAGAACCTGGGTGAGGACCAGAGTGGAGCGCTGGTCTACATTGCGCCCACACGCGTGAACCTGGACCTTGCCATCGAGAAGTGGCCGGATATTGCATTCCATGCCACGCGCGAGCACTAGCGTGCTAGAAATCTATCCAGCTGATGATGTGGTTTTCCAGCTGGTCGCTGGTGACTTTCGTCTCGCAGATCGTTCGTCCCTGCACGGAGACGCCTGCTGCGCGGACGGTTTCCTGGCTTCCTGTTAGCAAGGGGTGCCACCATTCCAGTGGTTTTCCTTCGGCCAGCCGGCGATAGGCGCAGCTGGTTGGCAGCCACTTGAATTGTGATTCGTTAGCCGGGTTGAGTAACAGGCAGTCTTTTACCTTTTGTGCGCGGTGCGGGTAATCACTGCAGCGGCAGTCTCTCTCATCGAACAGGTGGCAGATTACATTTGTGTAGAACACCAGGTCGGTGTCGATGTCTTCCAGCTTGTGCAGGCAACAGCGACCGCAACCATCGCACAGTGACTCCCATTCGTCCTGTGTCATATCGACCAGTAGCTTGGTATTCCAAAATTGCGGTGCTTCTGTAACCATGTAGCCTTATTTCCGGATGCGCTGATTTGCAGTGTGCAGCACGACACAGGCATGCCAGCAATAAAATGACTGCCATGAAGCATACACGCAAAAAATGGGGATGGGCGTTTTATGACTTCGGGAATTCGGCCTTCTCAACCATCGTGATGGCCGGGTTTTTCCCGGTATTTTTCAAGGAATACTGGAATGCCGGCCTGGATGTCACGGAAAGCACCTTCCGGCTGGGCATGGCAAACTCACTGGCAAGTCTGCTCATTGTTCTCATGGCGCCGGTGCTGGGTGCAATTGCAGACAGCCTGAATCGTCGCAAGGCCATGCTGTTTTGCTTTGCCTTCCTGGGAATATTGATGACGGCTGGCCTGTACCTGGTTGGGCAGGGTAACTGGTTTGCGGCTGCAATATTGTACGTGCTTGCCATGATCGGATTTTCCGGCAGCAATGTATTTTATGATTCCCTGTTGCCGTTTGTGTCCGGTCCAGATGATGTGGACCAGACTTCCGCGCTTGGGTTCTCACTGGGTTATCTTGGTGGCGGGCTGTTGCTGGCATTCAATGTGTTGATGAGCCTGTATCCGGGCTGGTTTGGTTTTGCGGATACGACAACCGTGGTGCGGGTTTCATTTCTCATTGTCGCGTTGTGGTGGCTGGTGTTCTCGCTGCCATTAATGTGGCTGGTTGAAGAGCCGGCAGGCAGTGCAGCCGCGCGGCCTGATAAAATTCTTCGGGAAGGCTTTGTAAGGATCTGGCGCACCCTGCACGAGGTGCGGGCATTGCGTAATGTATGGCTGTTTCTGGTGGCCTACTGGCTGTACATTGATGGCGTAGATACCTTTATCCGCATGGCCGTTGACTATGGGCTATCGCTGGGATTCAGTCACAACACCCTGATCATGGCCCTGCTGATCACCCAGTTCACCGGTTTTCCTGCTGCGCTTGCCTTTGGCTGGCTGGGGAGCAAGTTCGGTCCCAAGGTCGGTATATTGCTCGGGCTTTCGGTTTATGTCGCTGTCACCCTGTGGGCCTCGGTGATGAATTCAGCGCTGGAATTCTACGTGCTGGCCTTTGCGATCGGGCTTGCGCAGGGAGGGGTCCAGGCGCTCAGTCGCTCGCTGTATGCACGCATGATTCCGCCGGGACGTACGGCGGAGTTCTTTGGTTTCTACAATATGCTCGGAAAATTCGCGGCTATCATCGGCCCGGTCATGGTGGGCTGGGTCGGGGTGGTGACAGGCAATCCACGCTTCGGGATATTGTCCTTGCTGGTGTTGTTTTTGCTGGGAGCGGCGCTGTTGATGCGGGTTGATCTGAGCAGTCACCGTACAGGCGGGTCGGCCAGCGGACTTTGAGTACAACATAGAGAGTAAATGCGAATCTTGTACCCCAATATGTAGGGTTCTATACCGTCTCCTTTTGCAGACTATTGAAAACACTACAAAAACTGTGTATAAATTCAGTCGGTATAAAACACTACAATTTGTATAGTTATTAGGTGAACTACTCGACCACAAAATCAGGAGAGCGTGATAATGAATAACAATAAGAATTCACCACTAAGTCAGTTCTA
>JAOUBY010000103.1 GCA_029860045.1 Gammaproteobacteria bacterium
TTATTTTTTCTGTTTCGAGGCCATCCCGGACTTGCTGCCGCCAGCGGATGATTTATCGCTGTCCGACTTGCCGCCGCCCGGCTTATCGCCCTGGGCGACATTCTTCTTCTTGCCGGTCTTGAAGTCCGTCTCGTACCAGCCACCGCCCTTGAGCCGGAAGGCCGGCGCCGAGATCAGCTTTTTCAGCGCCTTCTGCCCGCAATCCGGGCACTCCATCAATGGCGAATCACTGACCTTTTGCAGGGTTTCAAAGGCGTGCCCGCAGGCGCCGCACTGGTATTCGTAGATCGGCATGATCGATCCGTATCCTGTTTTTACGAGGGGCGCATTATACAGGCCACGCGGAACAAGGTAATAGCCCGGCAGGATGCCGGCCGGCCACGGGGCGGCGGTTCCTCGGTGGGACCGATTCTGTGACAATACGGGACTATCCCGTCCAGCCGAACCATGACCATGCACACACACCCGACCAGCATGCCCGGCACCGCCGGCAATGACATCAAGACATTACGGGCGCTGGCACCCTTCCTGTGGAATTACCGGGGCCGGGTAATACTGGCGCTGGGCTTCCTGGTGCTGGCCAAGATAGCCAACGTCGGTGTCCCGCTGGTACTGAAAGAGATTATCGACCACCTCGACATCGGCAGCGATACCCTGCTGGTACTGCCGCTCGGCCTGCTGCTGATCTACGGTGGCCTGAAGCTGGCGAGCACGCTGTTCAACGAACTGCGCGATGCGGTGTTCGCGCGCGTGCGGCACGGCGCCATGCGCCAGGTCTCGCTGAAAGTGCTGGAACACCTGCACCGCCTGTCGCTGCGCTTTCACCTGGAACGCAAGACCGGCGGCCTGTCACGCGACATTGACCGCGGCACCCGCAGCGTCAGCTCGCTGATGAATTACATGGTGTTCAGCATCCTGCCGACACTGGTCGAGATCGCCATGATTGCCGGCATTCTGCTGGCGCGCTATGACGTCTGGTTTGCGGTGGTCACCTTCGTGTCGGTCATCGTGTATATCACGTTCACCATGTACATCACCGAGTGGCGCATGAAATACCGTGTCGCCATGAATGTCTCTGACTCAACGGCCAATACCCAGGCCGTCGACAGCCTGCTGAACTACGAGACCGTGAAGTACTTCGGCAACGAGCACTATGAATTACAGCGCTATGGAAACACCCTGCAGAGCTGGGAATCCTCCGCGGTAAAAAGCCAGACCTCGCTGTCGGCACTGAATTTCGGGCAGGCGACGATCATCGCGGCCGCCGTTACCCTGATCATGATCATGGCCACACAGGGCGTGGTCGACGGCACCATGACCCTAGGCGACCTGGTGCTGGTCAACGCCTTCCTGCTGCAGCTGTTCATCCCGCTCAATTTCCTCGGCATCATCTACAGCCAGCTGAAACACGCCCTCACCGACATGCACCTGATGTTCGATGTACTGGACCGCACCCCGGAAATTACCGACCGTCCCGGCGCAACGGCACTGGACGCCGGCGCCGGTGAGATCCGTTTCGAGCAGGTCTCGTTTGCCTATGAAGCGGAACGCCCCATCCTGCGCGACATCACCTTCACGGTACGACCCGGACAGAAAGTCGCCATCGTTGGGCCCAGCGGGGCTGGCAAATCAACCATCGCACGGCTGTTGTTCCGCTTTTACGATATCCCCGCAGGCCGCATCCTCATCAATGGCCAGGACATCAGCCAGGTCACACAGGACAGTCTGCGCCGGGCCATTGGCATCGTGCCGCAGGACACCGTGCTGTTCAATGAATCGCTCCACTACAACATTGCCTACGCGCGACCGGACGCAACCCACGAGGACATCGTCCAGGCTGCACGGCTGGCGAACCTGCATGAGTTCATCAGCACCCTGCCCCAGGGCTATGACACCATCGTGGGTGAACGCGGCCTGAAATTGTCCGGCGGCGAGAAACAACGCGTGGCGATTGCGCGCGCTATCCTGAAAGACCCGCGGATCCTGGTGTTCGATGAGGCCACATCCAGCCTCGATTCACGGTCCGAGCAGCTGATTCTCGATGCCCTGCGCGAGGCCGCCACGCACCACACCAGCCTGGTCATCGCACACCGGCTATCCACCATCGTGGATGCCGACCGTATCCTGGTCATGGAGGGTGGGCGCATTATCGAGTCCGGCACACACACGCTCCTGCTGGAGCAGGGCGGCGTGTATGCAAAACTCTGGGCATTGCAGCAGGAGGAAAAACTGCAGCTGGAGGCAACCGGCGAGGACAAACAGGTAAACCCTGACTAATCAATAATCACGTCATTGCGAGTGTGACGTGGCAATCCCACAGTTTGGGGCCGGTCGTTTGGAGCTTGCTTCGTCACGTTGTTCCCCGGTAACTGCTCCATGCGTCGCCTACAGGGATGTAGGCGAGGGGTGTGAGCAGGATGCGGAAGCTTTACTCTACCTCCTCGGTAACTGCTCCATGCGTTACTCTACCTCCTACATCCATGTAGTCGTGCATCCATGTAGTTGTCGCAATGACGGATAATCAGATAGTCCCTGCATAAAAAAACCCGCCTCACGGCGGGTTCGTTTATTAACGGACTGGCAGGTATTACAGCTTGAGCCGCACACCGAGAAACAGTTCGCCTTCATCATCATCCTGGAACTGGCGATAACCGCCGGTCAGCCAGAATTTCTTGGCAATCTTTCCTACCGCGCCAATACCGAACCCGGTGTCACTGCCACCACCCACGTCCAGCTGGGAAACAGTCGCATTGAGCTCAAACTTCTTGTTTACCATGCCACGCACGCCAATTTCAGCCAGGTAGCCGTCATCACCGGAAACAGGCACGCCGTTGGAGAATTCTATGTCTACATAACTGAGCGCACCCAGCACATCGATATCCTTGGCCACTTCCATATGACCACCCAGGCCAATCTGGAAACGGTCAGCATCGGCATCCGGGGTATCAAGATTAAAGTGTGCATAACCCATCTTTACAAAGATGTGGTCGGTCGCACCGTATGAAATATTCACGCCGCCGCCATTGCCCTCGACGTTGTCACCATCGAGATTGATGTAACCGATTTCAGCGTAGGTATAGTTCGGACCCTTGGCGATAGCCAGTTGCGTAACCGCGGCAAACAGGGTGCCGATAACAATGGCTGCCAGTTGTTTGTTCTTCATTACTCCCCTCCTGATAGAAATAACCATCCCCATGTCGCGGATGATGCCTTACGAATAACTTCGGAATACTAAGGAATGGAACCGTTGCAGACAAGCACTTTACCGCACAGGCACCAGGCACGGGCGCATAAACACCCCTCGCAATGCCTTCATTTTTACTGGATAATCAGCAGCCTGTAAGAATAATCAGGCATTCTACATTATGCATAAGGGCAGCATTCTGATTACCGGTTGCTCCTCGGGCATCGGACTGTGTGTAGCGCATGGGCTACGCCAGCGCGGGTACCGGGTATTCGCAACGGTACGTAATCCCGCCGATGTCGAGGCACTCGCACAGCAGGGACTGGAGAGCCTGCCGCTCGACCTGGCCAACCCGGCCTCCATTACCGGCGCCGTCAACACGGTCTTGTCACGCAGTGATGGACGGCTGGATGCCGTGTTTCATAACGGCGCCTACGGCCAGTCCGGTGCCGTTGAGGACCTGTCGCGTGCCACACTGCGCGAACAGTTCGAGACCAACGTGTTCGGCTGGCATGAACTGACCAACTGCCTGTTGCCCGTCATGCGCGAGCAGGGCCACGGACGCATCATCTACAACAGTTCGGTACTGGGGTTTGTCGCACTGCGTTACCGCGGTGCCTACAATGCCAGCAAGTACGCCATCGAGGGCCTGGCCGATACTCTGCGGCTGGAACTGCGGGGTACCGGCATCCATGTGTCTTTGATCGAACCGGGCCCGATCACCAGCCTGTTTCGCGTCAATGCCCTGGCCGCCTACCAGCGCAACATCGATCCCGCGCAGAGCGTGCACCGGGAAGCCTATGAACACATGGAGCAGCGCCTGACAAAGGAAGGCCCGGCCGTACCGTTCACGCTGCCGCCGGAGGCGGTGCTGAAACGGGTGATTCATGCGCTGGAGAGCCCGCGCCCGAAAGCGCGTTACCCGGTGACCTTTCCGACCTACCTGTTCGCGACACTCAAGCGCATTCTACCGGTGCGACTGCTGGACCGGATGCTGCACGGGATCTAAGCGCGCCTGGAACCATCGCGCCTGCAAGGCGCTCCTACAACAATCAGATGCACCTGTAGGAGCGGATCTCATCCGCGATGTTTTTGTCCGGGAGAAATCGCGCCTGCAAGGCGCTCCTGCAACAATCAGATGCACCTGTAGGAGCGCCTTGCAGGCGCGATAGAGTTGGCGCCCCATTGTCGGCTGGATCCCCGCCTGCGCGGGGACGACGGAAATCTAACGGTGCAGGAGCGGATCTCATCCGCGAACCGCTCCACACCGAAATAATCGCGCTTGAGAAGCGCTCCTACAACAATCAGATGCACCTGTAGGAGCGGATCTCATCCGCGATGTTTTTATCCGGGAGAAATCGCGCCTGCAAGGCGCTCCTGCATGTCTGTCTTATTGTGTAGGAGCGCCTTGCAGGCGCGATAGAGTTGGCGCCCCGTTGTCGGCTGGATCCCCGCCTGCGCGGGGACGACGGAAATCTAACGGTGCAGGAGCGGATCTCATCCGCGAACCGCTCCACACCGAAATAATCGCGCTTGAGAAGCGCTCCTACAACAATTAGATACACCTGTAGGAGCGGATCTCATCCGCGATGTTTTTGTCCGA
>JAOUBY010000056.1 GCA_029860045.1 Gammaproteobacteria bacterium
ACTGGCCGGATGACGCCGCACGTCCCGACCTGATCCTGCTGGCTGCCAGCAGTCGCAAGCGCGACAGCCGCACACAGCAGTTGCTGGACAAACGGGCCAGTGCCCGGCGTAGCGAAGATGCCAACCTGCTGTACGTGGCGATCACGCGTGCACGCCAGTACCTGTTCGTCACCGGCAGCGCAAAACCGACTGCCGCCAACACCGGCTGGTACGGTCAGCTGGAGGCCGCCATGACAGATTGCCAACCCGGT
Organism: Gammaproteobacteria bacterium; assembly: GCA_029860045.1. Lineage (GTDB taxonomy): Bacteria > Pseudomonadota > Gammaproteobacteria > UBA9214 > UBA9214 > UBA9214. Next base: position 252 of record JAOUBY010000056.1, read on the forward strand.
GACACGGGTAATCCCTGCATCATCTCCGGCACACACAAAGAACCTGACGCAGTCACGGTGAGTTGCACCGAAGACATCACGATTAATCCGGCGCTGGCCGGGCCGGTCACAACTACACTGCTGGATGCCCCGATTGCGCCCAGCCGGCTGACCTTTGCCAGTGAACACAGTCACAGCGATGAGGATGGACGCGAACGCGGCAACGCCCTGCACCTGATGCTCGATCACCTGACACGCATCCCCGCCACGGATCACGACACACTCTACATCGACATCGCCAACAGGCTGCAACGTGAAACCGGCGACAGGGAATTAATGCAGTGGTGGGACGAAGCACTCAACACGGTCGGTTACCCTGATCTGTCACTGCTGTTCGATCCAGCGCAATACACACAGGCATTCAACGAGACACCGGTGCAATATCTGTCAGGCGAACGCATGGTGTACGGGGTCATTGACCGCCTGGTGATTACCGATGGCACCGTGCTGGTAATCGACTACAAGTCACACCGGCACGCCGATGCCGACAGCATACCCGGCCTGCTCGAAGACTACCGCGCACAGCTTGACTGCTATGCGCAGGCGGCCGCACGGCTATGGCCAGACCACACGGTCCGTGCCGGACTGCTGTTCACCGCCTGTAATGAACTGGTTTACCTGGATGGGTTACAATCCGACCCGCCCAGCCCTCAATAGCAGCCTAATACATTATGGATATTAGTGATTTACCGCATATTACCGATGTAACTGTTGAATCCTTCCCGGCACTGGTGCTGGAGCGATCACGGCAGGTGCCGGTGCTGGTCGACTTCTGGGCGGAATGGTGCGGCCCCTGTCAGATGCAAATGCCGGTACTGGCCAGGCTGGTGGAAGACTATGCCGGCAAGTTCGTACTGGCCAAGGTAAACACCGACGAACAACGGCAGCTGGCCACACAACACAATATCCGTAGCCTGCCGACCATGCATCTCTACAAGAACGGTGAGCGGGTGGAGGAAATCCTGGCCGCACAAACCGAATCAACGCTGCGCAGCCTGCTTGACCGTTATATTGAACAGGACTCTGACCGGCTGATTGTACAGGCCCGCGAACAGTTCGAAGCCGGTGCAACGGAACAGGCACTGGCACTGCTGGAAACCGCGCACACCGAAAATCCTGACAATCACCAACTCACAATACAATACAGCGAATTGTCCGTGCATAACGGACAGCTGGAACAGGCCGAACAGTTACTGGATAGCCTGCCACACAATGTCCGCAATGAACCCGAGGCGCTGCGCGTGCGTGCCCTGCTCGACTTTACCCGCAGTGCCGGTGCAGACATGGATATGGCGGAACTGGAAAAGGCCGTGGCGGCCAGTCCGGAAGATAGCGCGCTGCGCTACCGGCTGGGCGCGGCACTGGTAGTGACCGGCAACATGGAGGCGGCACTGGAGAGCTTCATGCATATCCTGCAGCGCGACCGGCAGTACAATGACGACGCCGCCCGCAAGGCGCTACTTGCGGTATTTGAATTGCTGGGCAATGAGCACGAACTGAGCGGCCGCTACCGGCGCCGCATGTTCACTGCACTGCACTAGCGGTCAGGAGCGCTTTTCTATCTCGTTGGCCAGCTTGGCGGCCGGCAGGTATCCCGGCAGTAACTCGCCGTTCTCCAGCAGGATGGCCGGGGTCCCGCGAATGCCCAGCTGTTGACCCGTGCCGTAGTGGGCCCGAACCGGGTTGTCACAGCTGCCCTTAGGCAGGGTCTCGCCGGCCTTGGAACGTGTCAGCGCCTTCAGGCGGTCCTCGCTGCACCAGACCGCTACGGCCTTGTCGTATGAAGGCGTATCCGGACCGGAGCGCGGGTACATCATGTAGCGCACGGTGATACCGAGCGCGTTGTACTGATCAATCTCCGCGTGCAGTTTTCGGCAATATCCACAATCGATATCAGTGAACACGGTAACCACGTGGCGCTGCTCAGCGGCCGGGAAAACGATCATGTCCGATGCCTTGAGATCCTTAATCACTGCCTGACGGATACTGTCCAGACGTCTCTCGCTGAGGTTGGTTCGGGTCGCCATTTCGATCAGGCTGCCCTGCATGAGGTACATGCCATCGTTGGAGACGTAGAACAGTTTCGAGCCGATAATGACCTCGGACACACCTGCCAGCGGAGATGGCGTGATCTCATCCACCGGCACGCCGGGCAGGATCTTCCCGAAGGCCGCGCGAATCTGCTTATCGGAGTCGTCTGCGGCCAGCGCCAGGGGAGTCAGCTGGACGGACGCCAGCAGCAACAATAACAAGCTAACAATACGTTTAATCATAATATATTCCATTCACTATCAGCGGGCGTATGGCATCTGACAGCAGCTTGAGCTGTGAAGTTTCAGTTAATTCAGACAGTCACGATATCAGGGCGGAACTGCTCAGCCGCGCGGATGGTGTTGTGCGTGCAGGTCTTTAAGGCGCTCACGCGCCACATGAGTATATATCTGCGTGGTCGACAGGTCACTATGTCCCAGCAACATCTGCACCACGCGCAGGTCTGCCCCGTGATTCAGCAAGTGGGTAGCAAATGCATGACGCAGGGTGTGTGGCGACAAATGCTTGCTGATTCCTGCCACCTGCGCATACTGGCGCAGGCGGTGCCAGAAAGTCTGGCGGGTCATTCCCCGCCCCAGCCGCGACAAAAACAGAAAGCTGACGGCCTGCTCACGAACCAGTTGTGGCCGGCTCTCATCCAGGTAACGTTGCAGCCAGTCAATGGCCTCCTCACCCAGCGGCACCAGTCGTTCCTTGTTGCCCTTGCCGGTCAGCCTGACCACGCCCTGGACAAGATTAACCTGCTCCGCCGTGAGACCGACCAGTTCCGAGACACGCAGACCACAGGCGTATAGCAGCTCCAGCATGGCACGGTCACGCAGCCCCAGCTTGTCGCCAGTATCCGGCGCGTGCAGTAACGCATCAACCTCCTGCTCGGTGAGCGAATCCGGCAGCGGCCGGCCGATGCGCGGGGTGTCGATACGCACGCTCGGGTCTTCCCCGATCCGGCCCTCGCGTACCAGGTAGCGATAGAATCGTCGCATCGAGGACAATAGCCGCGCAGTGGTGCGCGGCCGGGCACCGGCAATAACCCGGTGTGACAGGTAATCCAGCAACTCGGTACGCTGTGCCGCGCACAGCGTGCGGCCGTTCTCCAGCAACCAGCCGGCCAGACCGGCCAGGTCATTACGATAGGCAGCCAGGGTGTTGTCACTCAGACCCCGCTCCATCCACAATGCATCGGTAAACTGCTCGATCTCCCTCAGCTCGGCCTGCAAGGCCGGATCCGGCGTAGCGGACAGTGCTGTTTGTGTGCGGGTTTTCTTCATGCTGACGGACCGGGATTACCCGTTTGATTGACTCGACAGGGTTTTACATTAGCATATCGACCAGCATGAACGCACCGCATGACAAGGACAACGACGGACAGGCGCCGGGAATGGGCGATCTGCTTGCAGTCATTCGCCAGCTGGTCGGTGAGGTGCACCCACACTGGAAAAATCTCCATTTCAGCCCGCACACCCTGCTTGAACAGGAACTGGGCCTGGATAGTATGGCGCGCATGGAACTGCATGTCCGCATTGAACAGACCCTGAACGTCTCGCTACCCGAGGGGTCCGCCGTGTGCTCGGCGACACCCAATGACCTGATGCAGGCGCTACTCGCCGGACTCACGAAGAACGGCACATACAGCGCCTGCCCGGAAGACACCGGCGCAAGCAGCGCCGCCGACCTGCTGATGGGATCGTTCGGCCAGGCAAACAACGCATCGACAAACGGCAGGCGCAGCCCCGGAGAATGGCTTTACGCACTGTATACATGGCCGGTGTTTATCGTACTCGGCCTGCTGACCTGGGTGCTCGTGGTGTTTACCCCGTTTGAGCAGGGCCGGCGAAAAATGGCGCACTGGTGTGCACGTGCACTGTTTGCCTGCACATTCACGCCACTGAAAGTGAGCGGACATGAACACCTGGATTCGGAACGCGCACAGATCATCGTCGCCAACCACGCCAGCTACCTGGATGGCATTATCGTCACCGCCGCGCTGGATGTGCCGATACATTTCATCGTCAAGGGTGAGCTTGCCAGCAACATGCCGGTCCGCGTGCTGCTACAGCGCTTCGGCGTGGAATTCGTCGACCGCTTTAATGCCAACAGGGGCGCCAGTGACGTCGCGCGCATCGCCAGCAAATCCCGTAACGGCCAGTCCATCGTGTTCTTCCCGGAAGGCACCTTCACGACCTTCGCCGGGCTGCAACCCTTTCGCATGGGCGCCTTCGTCACGGCCAGCCGCGCAAAAGTTCCGATTGTGCCGGTTGCGATCAGTGGCGCACGTAACATCATCCGTGGTGACAACTGGTTCCCGCGTCGCGGACGGATCGAGGTCACCGTATGCAAGCCGGTCACACACTCCGGCGAGGGCTGGCAGGTAGCGCTGGATTTGCGCGATGCGGCACGCCGCGAGATTGCCGAATACTGCGATGAACCGGACCTGGTGGAGGAGTAGGCAACAGGCAGTGTTGGTGGTTATTTCGCGCGATGGAGCAAATCGCGCCTGCAAGGCGCTCCTACAGGTTTTTTGTATTGCGTAGGAGCGCCTTGCAGGCGCGAAGAATTTTAACGAAAAGACCGCGGACGCGGTCCGCTGCTACGGCATCACCAGCTCGACCGTACCGCTTACCGACACGCGCACCTCGCTCTCGCCCGTCTCCACGGCAATCGCGCGATCGGCTTCCATCGAGGCCATGGCCACGCGTGACTGGTACCTGACCGGGGGCTGTTGTGCAGATGTACCGACATTGAGGTTCACGATTCGGTAACCACCGGCCTTGAGGTTGCTGCTGACTATCTGTGCGCGCGTCTTGAATGCCTCCAGCGCAAGGTCAATCAGTCTGTTCTCGACACTGTCGCGCCGTTCATCCGAGACAGTGAAATTCATCGACTTGATCTTCAGGCGCTCCTGCAACTGCCCGGTTAGCTGGCTGAGCACCTCGCTGTCACGACTCTCCAGCTGCAGGCCCTGCTGGCCGCGCCAGCCACGCGTGACGGTATTGTCTTTCGAACCCAGCGGCCAGGTCTGGTAGCTGCCGGTGCTGGCCTTGACCGCGGGGTACTGCCGGGCCTTTTCCAGTGCCCACTCCATATCCTTGTTGATCTGTGCTGCCAGTTTTGCCGCATCACGGTGCTCACCCCAGCTCTCCAGACTGACGTGCATGGTGTCATTACTCACTTGCTCACTGACGTGCGCATCCAGGTGGACCTGGTTGTAACGTACTTCGTTATCGGCGCTAACAAGTTGTGCGGCTGTCAGTGCAAACAGAAACAGACAACAGATAATCGTCTTCATGCCCCGTCTCCCTGCGCACTGGCCTGTTCAGCCACCTGGCGGCACACCTCGTCCATATCGAGCGCCCGCACCTTCTCGATCACGGACTCCAGCCCGGCTGGCGGCAATGAACCCGCCTGTGAAAATACGATGATCTGCTGACGAAACACCATCAGGGTTGGAATGGATCGAATCTGGAAATGTCCGGCCAGTGCCTGCTCCTGTTCCGTATTGACCTTTGCGAACACGATATCGGCATGTGATTCGGATGCGGATTCGAACACCGGCGCAAACTGGCGACACGGACCGCACCACGGTGCCCAGAAATCCAGCAACACGATATCGTTGCCGGTGATGGTGCTTTCGAAATTATCCCTGGTGAGTTCAGTGGTCGCCATGCTGCATACCTCCGCGCGTTATCTATAGCGCAGATTATACAGCTTGGCCGGTGAAAAACCGGCGGTTGCCGGGAATACTTGCTACTGGTCGGAACTGCGTCGGCGCGGTGCGCCTTCCTCGCCGTCCTTGTTGTAGGTCAAGTCCAGCTCGATACGATTGCGGCCCAGCCGCTTGGCACGATACAGGGCCTTGTCGGCACGCTCGATAAAGGCATTGGCGGATTCGCCGGGTTTGTACAGTGATACACCGGCGGAAAAGGTAGGTACCTCGGCCACCGAGCCATTGGCCTGCCAGCGCGTTTCACCGGCACGACGTTTTACCTTGTTGAGCGCACGAATGGTGCCGTCTGAATCCGTATTGGGCAGCAGCACGGCGAATTCCTCACCACCGTAGCGCGCAACCATGTCATGGTGACGGAAAATGGACAGGATGTTTTTCGAATAGACGCGCAACACCTCGTCACCGGCGCCATGGCCGTACTCGTCATTCACCGATTTGAAGTGATCCAGGTCGATCAACACGAATGACAGCGGGAAACCGTAACGCTGCACCCGGGCGACCTCGTCTTCCAGCCTGCGCATGAAGGCACGCCGGTTGGGCAAGCCGGTCAGCTCGTCGGTCAGACTCAGCAGTCGCACACGCGTCAGCTCGTCGGTCAGCTGGCGGCTGTCGGATTCATACAGCTGCAGGTAATGATGTGTACTGTCGAGCTGGTCGGCCAGGTCGTGATGGCCGCTCATGAGTTTTTCAACTTCGCGAATCAGCGTCCAGCGGATATTCTCCAGCTCACTGGCATCCTCTGCCTGGCGCAACTCGCCCAGCACCACTTCCAGGATGACACCAAATTCCTCGTTCTTGCTGATGGTCTCGACCACCTGCTCACCCAGCAGCCCCTCCAGCTTGGCGATATCCTCGCGGCGGGCTTCCAGCTCGCTGCGATTGATGGCGTTGAGATCCTGCCCGGCAGGGATTTCCTCGCTGATATAGTCGTCGTCAACCCCGGTACCTTGCAATGGTGCGGGTACGGCCTTGTCGGCAGGTGGCCGTGCGCTTGCGGCATACTGCGCATAGTCATCGTCACCGGCCGCGGGTACCAGCTTTTCATGACCGGGCGTCTTGCCTGCGCCAGCTGCCGTAGCGTCTGAGAAACTTTCCACTTCCGGGTAACTCTGTTTTGCCTCCGGCACGGAATCGATACCGAACGCAGCCAGCAGCGGACTGACGGCCTCGAGCATGACGGACGTATCCTGGTCTTCCGACCCGCTGATCTCCTCGCCGCATTGCCCGACAAACTGTTCCAGGCTGGCAAGCTCGGTGGAGGTCAATGGTGGTTGCAGGCGCGCCTGCAGTAACTTGACCTGAAGGTACGGCGAACTGCCGGGGGATAACTGCGTAATGAAGGATTCCAGCAGGACGTTGACGAAGCCGGAATAGGCCATCTCCGCCTTCAGGTGGCTGGAGACAATATCATCCAGCATGCTTTCTACCTGCTGGTAGATGGCCATGCCGGCGGGAGAATCACGCAGCGCCCCAAGCAGCCGCAATAACTTGCGTACGCTGCCGGGGTCGATTTCCTCCGGTTTATTCATGCCCGCTACCATAGTGACTCCTGCCGTCCCTATGCACTCCGGGTGCCCCGCACCCGGCTTCTTCTTTTCGACTTAACCCTGCAGGCGGAGACGCCAGCGTCTGCCCAGCGGGTCGATGTGTTATTTTATATATAAAACAACAATATATCTTGTCGGAGAACAGGGAACACCATCCGCCGAACGCCACATATTTGACGTTGGGAAAAATTGTAGCAGGTAAGCTCGACCATTTAATAGTGGTACGGAGGTACTAGGACCCGTTTATTGCATCCGCACAACAAAAAGGCCGGCGATGCCGGCCTTTTTACAGTCCATGTCGTCCGGGATCAGCCGTCCAGGCCGGTAAAGATCGAATCGCGGATAGCGTCTACCTTGCCAATACCGTTGACCTTGACGTAGCTGGGTGCGCCCTCGCCACCCGCAGCAGACCACCTGGAATAGTAGTCGATCAGCGGCTCGGTCTGGTCATGATAAACATTCAGGCGCTCGCGCACGGTATCTTCCTGGTCATCGTCGCGCTGGATCAGCGCTTCGCCAGTCTCGTCATCCTTACCCTCTTCCTTCGGCGGATTAAAGGTCACGTGATAGGTACGGCCTGATGCAAGGTGAACGCGACGACCGCTCATGCGCTTGATGATCTCATTGTCGTCGACATCGATCTCCACCACGGCATCCACCGGAACACCGTTGTCCTTGAGTGAATCGGCCTGCGCCAGGGTGCGCGGAAAACCGTCGAACAGGTAGCCATTCTTGCAGTCGTCTTCCTTCAGGCGCTCGTCGATCAGGCCCAGGATGATATCGTCGGAAACCAGGCCACCGGCATCCATCACCTTCTTGGCCTCGATACCCAGCGGGGTGCCGGCCTTGACCGCGGCACGCAGCATGTCGCCGGTGGAAATCTGGGGAATGTTGTATCGCTCTTTGATGTAATTGGCCTGTGTGCCCTTACCGGCACCCGGTCCACCCAGCAAGATAACCCGCATAGTGTGCTCCTTGTGAAAACGCGCTGATGAAAAAAGTGGGCGTATTATCCCCGCTCGCCTGCTCAATGGCCAGACAACTGAATAAATAGGGGGATGGAGGGGATTTATATAACCATCAGTTGAGCTGTATGCGCTGCCCCCAGGGCACCGTGGCACGCCCCTTGACCAGCCAGATGACCGGGAAACGCGGCTCCTGCTTCGGGAATTCACCTTCTGCATCAGTGAAATACACCAGCAGGTCGGGGTTGCTGCCAGCCTCATCCAGCCAGGCAAACGGCGGCGTGAAACGTGTGCCGCCCCCGCCGCGGATATTCCCGGGCAATTCGAATTCCTCCCACGGCTCGAACACCCACGGCCCTTCCGGCGACAGGGTCGCGTCACAGGCAAGCAAGGTGATGCGTGCGCGCACCTGGCCCTTGATGGCATCGATCTCGCTGACGAACTCGCGCATCTCTTCGCTGCGGATCGAGCCACTGGTATCCAGCACCACGACGATATCGATCTGCGAACTGCGCAAACTGGGAAAGATCGCTTCACCTTCACGGCGTGACGGTCGCATATAACTGTAGTCATCGCGACAGGCCGCGCTCATATAACGCGCCAGCATCATGCGCCAGGGCAATTGCGGTTGCAGCAGGTGATCGACCAGCCGTCGCAGCGAACCGCCCAGCTTGCCCGCCTGCATGGCCTGCTGCGCAGCACCGGCCAGTCGCTGGCGCCACTGAATAGACAACTGCTCCTTTTCCGCCTCGCCGAGAGGTTCCGGTGCCCCTGCACTGGCCTGCTCACCCTCCCCGTCACGGCCTCCGGCACTGTCTGCACCGTCACTGTCCGATTCATCGGGGCGACCCGAGGCACTCTCGTCCGGCTGCTGACTCGCCTGCGATTCCTTACCGTACAGGTGCTGGTCGTGCGGCTGCTGCTCGCTGTTCTCCTTGACCAGCGGATAGATTTCCTCGGCCATCATGCCTTCGTAGCCGATGTTGTAGAGAGCGCCGGGCACCGCGGTCATACCCTCCTTGATCAGGATCGGATTGATGGCAAGGTCACAGGCCACGTCCCAACGCGCGTGATCACGGTGCTCCCTGCGTGCAAAATGCGACAGCGCACAGTGCAACGCCTCATGTGCGAGGGCAAACTGGGTCTGCTCAAGGGACAGGCTGTCAACATAGGCCGGGTTGTAATAGAACGCGCGTGCATCGGTACCGATGGTCTGGCACCACTTCGGGTCCGCCGCCTTCATCGGCATGCGCAACACCAGCGCACCCAGGAACGGTCGATCCAGGATCAGGCGTGTACGCGCGGCAGACAGTTTGGTTTCGATTTCATCGGACATGACTGTAAAAATATTCTGCCTCAGGGTTCACATAGGGAGCAGAGAGGCAAGAGACAGGGCCTGGTCCTTCATCATATAAAAGATATTCGTCATCCCCGCCTGCGCGGGAACGACGTGATGTATTTATCTAACCGTCATACAGCATCACGTCGGCGACGATGTTCGCCCAGCGCGAAAACTGCGGTACCGCAAAAACATCCTGGCCAATTGCGCGGTACATATCGGACACCAGCATCACGCCCATTTCGCGCTGCGGGAAGGTGCTCGCGTAATCCAGTATGTTGCCGTAGATCTCGGCGGAATTGTCTTCATTGCGCGCCCGGATGGCGCGGCCGACCAGCGCGGCGGCAACCGCGTACTGCAAGTCGGTCTCCTTCGGCACCCGCACCTTCTCACCGCGCACGATGGCATCGATATCAGGCAGCTTGTCGAGATTTTCGACAAAGGCGGACAGCTCGATGCCGGCTGCCGGACCAACGCAGGCCTGCAGTGCACCGATGAGCAGTTCCTGCACGTCGCCGAATTTATGCAGCGCGCGATGGGCAAACTCCCAGGAGCGCGGAGACGGAAACGCCACCGGGTTATGCGCCGGGTCGAACTCGAACAACAGTTCCGGGCGAAAGCGCAGAAAGGCGATCAGCCGATCATCGATATGATTGGCATAGGCCCAGGCCACCCAGTCATCCAGGTTGATGTCGACATCAAAGTGCGAGAAACGGTTGGCGAGCGGCGCCGGCATGGTATAGGTCACGCCGCGGTCACCCTGCCGGTTACCGGCGGCGAAAATCGCCCAGCCATCCGGCACGCTATAGGCACCCAGCCGGCGATCAAGAATCAACTGGTAGGCAGCAGCCGACACACTCGGTGGCACCGAGGTGATTTCATCCAGAAACAGGATGCCCTGCGCACCATGCCGGGTCTCATCCGGCAGCATGGACGGCACCGCCCACTCCACCTGTCCATCGACACGGAACGGGATGCCACGCAGGTCGCTGGGCTCCATCTGCGACAGACGGATATCGATCACCGGCATGCCATGCCGCCTGGCCACCTGCGCGACCATTTGCGACTTCCCTACCCCCGGCGGACCCCACAACATTACCGGTGTGTGCTGGCCGTGAATGGCCGCCTGGAATTCGCGCTCTAGCACGGTAAGAAGCTGGGCTGGACGCATGCGTGTACCTTCTGTGTTCGGTTTGTAAAAGCTGACAGCGGATATTACTGGCTTTGCGAATGAAAAGCATGGTGCCGCCCGCATGTGGCAGCAGGACAATGGACTAGTCCGGCATCTGCAGGTAATCAAGCAGCCTGCGCCTGATGCTGACCGGCTGCTCCACGATGTCACGGACCAGCTGGAATAGCGGGTAGGCAGCAACATCAAGCAGGCTGAACTTGCTTACCATGGAGAGTGTATGGGTACCTTCGGAGACACGCCCGGGCGGCTCGCCACGCGCCAGGCGCCGGCCCAATTCGTGGTGATGTGAATCGGCACTGGTGGCCGTGGTCACCAGGTCGCCGAGACCGGCTAACTGGTGTGCCGTACCGGGCTGCCCACCCTTCGTGATCAGTATCGCCTGCATCTCGCGGGTGGCCGCCACCGCGAGGTAACCGCGCACGTTGTCACCCAGTTTCAGTTCATCGGCCATGCCAAACAACAAGGCATAAACATTTTTCAGCACCGAGGCCCACGCGATGCCGGTCAGGTCATCGGAATACTCCAGCAACAGGTTGCTATCCCGGAACCAGTCAACAACCGTGTCAAAGCATTCTGGTTGCGAAACACCCATCTGTGCAAAGGCCGGTCTTCCGGCACTGATCTCTTCCGCGATCATCGGGCCATACAACACACCATACGGCCGCTCCGATCCATACACATCCGCAAAGATCTGCGGTGCCGGGCGACCCGCCTCATCCAGCCCCTTGGCAACACTCAGGGAAATACAGTGCGCGGGCAATAACGGGAACACCTGCTCAGCCAGGCCGGCCAGTGGTGTTACCGGCACACAGTAGATGACTCCATCGGCATTGGCCGCCGCATCAAGACTGACCGCAGCGTGCCCGGCTACCGGATTGACATCAAAGAACAGCAGCCGGTGACGAGGTGCCAGCAGGGCTTCCATGGCATGCCCCATCTCGCCGTAGCCGATGATGAGAAGTGTGCTGTTTGAGGTCATGTTCCCTGCCTGCCGGGCGATAACTACGCCAGGAACGAGCAGCAGTAATCGGTGGGGCTGGTGATCCTTACGGTAAATGCCGAGTCGCCCGGGACCTCGAATGATTCACCTCCCTGCACCGGTTTCCATTCCGTTGCGCCGGGCAATAACACCTCGAGCTCACCGGAATGGATCTCCATCAACTCGGGAGCACCGGTATTGAATTCATATTCACCCGGCTGCATGAACCCCAGCGTTCTGACAGAGCCGTCCGCAAAGCGCAGGGTGCGACTGGTGACCTTGCCGTCGAAATAGACATTGGCCTTTTTCACGACCGTCACATTGGTAAATTCGGACATTGTTTTCCCTTGCGTTAAATTATATACCGGCCGGTACCGGTACGCGGTGTTCGTTTGTTTCCAGCAAGGCTATGGACGCAATGGCGCGACCTGGCCATGTTCAAGGTAGTGCAAATAATCCGCAATAATCCGATCGTGGTCAAACGCCAGCCGCGGACAAAACTGTGGAAGGTATAACTCAAGGTTCATCGCATCATCGGCAGCACACGGCTCACCCGTCGCCTCGGCGATATACACGGGTGTTACCGTATGGCCACGTGGATCGCGTGCGGGGTCGGAATAAATCCCTAGCAAACAGACCAGATTCACATCGAGTGAGGTCTCTTCTTTTGCCTCGCGCACGACGGCCGCCTCCAGCGTCTCGCCAACATCCACAAAGCCGCCAGGGATTGCCCAACCATGCGGCGGATTCCTGCGCTCGATCAGTACGATGGGCCGACCGGGACGGTCGGTCATCTCGATAATGGCATCCACAGCAATGGCCGGGGTAACGGGTCGCGTCATTATGTTTCCTGCTGCTTGAAGCGGTGTATCTGGCGTCGTTGCCGCTTGTCCGGACGGCGCTCATGCTTCACCGCATTATGCCCTTCGAGCTTGCGTTGCGCATACAGGGCATGACGTTCGCTCGCACTTTCCTCGGATTCACTGTAAAGGGTACGCGCCTCAGCGGCCGGTCGGCGCTGTTTCGAGAGTTTCTCAACCGTAATGGCAAAGCGATACGGGCCTTTCTGTATGGTCAGCGTATCACCTGCTGTTAGCTGGCGAGAGGGTTTGATACGGCTGCCGTTGTGGTGCACCTTGCCACCGCTAATGGCATCCGTGGCGAGTGAGCGGGTCTTGAAGAAGCGCGCCGCCCACAGCCACTTGTCGATACGCATGGTTTCTCTTGCCGCCTTGTCCATCCGTACATTCTCGCGCAAAGCCGCGAAGGCGCCAAGAGAAAAGAATAGATACGCCCAACAGACATATAACGAATGCCAACTTATTTAAATGTGAATGTCTGTTTTTGGCCAGAACTGGTCATTCCCTTGACTCTTGTGAATGCCCTAACTGCAACAATAGCTGCCGTTCACGTATTTCTGAGGTGCCTTGTTTGCCGGTTAAAACACATTATTTAAGCCCCTACTAGTAATTTGCAGATTCTTCCTGGTTTGTGACATCCTGAACAAAGAGTTGTTATCTCTTCTATTGACGCTCTATTTACAAATCTGATCAAGGCCGATACTGATACTATAAGTCTACCGCTCACTCTACGGGGATTGGTTGACTTAATATCAGGAAAGCCTTATTGAATTACCTATACGGCATAATTATTGATAGATGTTTAACGATAGTCCAGCCTTGAAACAGGTTGGCGTTATTGTTAGTACTTTAATATTCATGTTCTAAGTAAATTTCATCAGGACGTCAG